>CAYSUK010000001.1:0-45877 GCA_964434265.1 uncultured Christensenella sp.
TCTAAGCGTGAAACCAGCCTCAAGATGAGATATCCCATTGCTTTAAGCAAGTAAATCCCCTTGAAGATGACAAGGTTGATAGGCCAGAGGTGGAAGAGTAGTAATATTTGTAGCTGACTGGTACTAATAGGATGAGGGCTTGATCAATTTTTATTGACGAATAATATCGTATTGTTCTCGATTCTTGGTTAAGTTTTATTGAAAATATGTAGTTGTGAGTGTTCTTATAGACACTTTGCCATTGTTGGTGATTTTAGCGAAAGGGTTCACCTGTTCTCATACCGAACACAGAAGTTAAGACTTTCAGCGCCGAAAATACTTGTCTGGAAACGGACCGGGAAAATAGGTCATTGCCAACTTTCAATTTTGAGAAGACTTAAGGTCTTCTCTTTTTTATTTTGTTGCAATGACCATATTGCTATTCACTTATTTCAGACAAGATGCTTTGTCGCTTCCAGTCATAACTTCTGCCTGTCGGCTTTGCCGCCAGCTACGATGTCACTAACGTGTTTCTTGCGAAAGAAGACTTTCAGCACCGAATAATACTTGGGTGTATTCGGACCGGGAAAACACTCCGCAAGCTCCGTTCGCAAGCTAATGCTCATTGCCAACTTTCAATTTTGAGAAGACTTAAGGTCTTCTCTTTTTTATTTTGTTGCAATGACCATATTGCTATTCACTTATTTCAGACAAGATGCTTTGTCGCTTCCAGTCATAACTTCTGCCTGTCGGCTTTGCCGCCAGCTACGATGTCACTACGTGTTTCTTGCGAATATATAAGTACTATGCAAAGTTGAATTATTGGCTTTATAAAGTTTTATTTTTATTTTATACTTGCTGTTTACTTTTTGAAAATAGTATGATATAATAGACATCGTCAAAGGAGATAAAAAGATAAAATGTTTGAAGAAATAAAAAAATATATTGATGAAAATAATAGGAAGGTTAATACTCGTGGCTTAAAGTTGTTTACGACTATTGCTAAAAATCGTAGCGAGTACACTAGTGCCGACATTAACAAAGTACATATTTTTGCTGGCAGATATAACGAAGACAAAACTCAGGTCGTGGATATTGTAAATGGTATGATTTATCAAGTAAATAAGAATGAAAATCCAAGACAATCTCCATATGTTGTAAGAAACAACGAAAAATATGTTGAGACGAGTATTCACTCCGAAATATACAATAACAATTTAATGTATGTCGAACCAGCGTTTTCTTCTGCTGATAGAGTAGATATGCTAAAAACCCCATTCCAATTTAAAAATACTTATAATTATTATGTAACAAAAAGACGTGGTAGAGTAACTAAGTTTGGAGTAATTAAAAAGATGTTGGGTGAGATGAATAGCTCTATAAATAAATCTATCAAACAAATTGTAAAAAACAATAACCGAGTGGCTGTTAAAAAATTGAAAGAGACTGAAAGAACAAATAGAAAATTAAATAGACAAAATAATAAAATCAACTCAAACAATGATTATACAAAATAAAAAAACGACCTAAATTAGGTCGTTTTTATCATATTGAATAGTACTTAATTAAGTTCCAATTCTTGTTGTGCTTCAATGTGTTCTGCAATTACACTGTTTTTCAATGCGTTGTTGTAAGCACTTCTTGCTTTCTTACGTTTAGAAATTTTTGTTTGAATATTTTTCTTTTCCAATTCAGCAATGCGTTTTGCAACTTGATTATTTTTACGTTCAGTAATACCTGCTTCATCTTCGTAATCTTTTACAGTTTGACGGATTTTTACAGGGTATTTGTGAGCATGTTTTGCATTTACGTCATGACTATTTTTTGCAAGAACATCTTCGTAATTTCCCTCTTTGATATTTCTTGTGATTAGTTTGTCGATTTTTGCCATAATATGGTCTCCCTTTTGTTGTTTTGTATAGTGATTATATTATACAATAACTATGCCAAATGTCAATAGGGGATTTAAATTTTATTATGAAAATTGCAACAAATTTTTATTTGTATTGCCAAAAAATATATGCAAAAATATTTACAAATTGAGTAAAAGATCTTGACATTATATATAAAATACCATATAATACTAACGTTAGCCTCAATAGCTCAATGGTGGAGCACTCGGCTGTTAACCGATAGGTTGTAGGTTCGAATCCTACTTGAGGCGCCAAATAATCGTATCGAGAGATACGATTTTTTTGTATTCAAATAATCGAACCTGCAACCCTGATGTAGCGGAGCGGAATGTAGGTGACTCTGTGAGAATGCTACTGTGAGAGTAATACAAATAAATCAGAAAGATACGATTTTTTTGTATCAAAAAACGAACCTACAACCCTGATGTAGCGGAGCGGAATGTAGGTGACTCCGTGAGAATGCTACTGTGAGAGTGATACAAAATAATTCGCAAGATACGATTTTTTTGTATTCAAATAATCGAACCTACAACCCTGATGTAGCGGAGCGAAATGTAGGTGCCACGTGAGAACGCTACTATGAGAGTGATACAAAATAATTCGCAAGATACGATTTTTTTGTATCAAAAAACGAACCTACAACCATAATCTAACAAAATAATAAACATTATTGTAATTGTGTTGTAAATTTATATTTGTTGTGTTAGTATTAAAAGGGGAGAATAATATATGAAGATAGAAGTAATGGGATATAGTGGTTCGGGTAAGTCGACACTGTGCCAAAAATTGGGCGAACTATACAAAGTTCCTGTATTGCATATGGACTCAATTCATTTTCTGCCAAACTGGGAGATTAGACCTGACGAAGAGAAACAAGAGATAGTAAAGTCATTTCTCGACAACAATCCAAATGGTTGGGTTATTGACGGAAACTATAAAAAATTGAGTTATGATCGACGTGTAGAAGAAGCCGATGTGATTATTCAGTTGTTGTTTAATCGTTTTAATTGTCTTCATCGTTGTATCAAACGTTATCGCACATACAAGGGTCAAACTCGTCCAGATATGGCTGAAGGTTGTACGGAAAAAATTGATGCCAAATTTATCAAATGGATACTATGGGACGGCCGAACAAGAAAGGTGAAAAAACGTTATAAGGCCATTAGAAAAAAATATCCCAACAAGGTGGTTGTGATTAAAAACCAAAGACAACTTGATAAGTATTTGAATAGTTTAAGTTTGTCTTAATATCAAAAATATCCGCATTTTGTGCGGATATTTTTTGACATTATATTTGATCATTTTAATTATTTAGTTTTTTGACTAAACCATAGTTCTTTGTATTTATATATACAAAATGTCGAAAGTTGTCGAAATAATTGTTTTGTGAAAATGTAAACAAATGTTACAATACTATATATTTTGACAGGTGAGAAGATGAAAAAATTTAAACAAGACCGAGCGCTTTGGTATAGGGGAATGAAACAAATGATGAAAGTCAGGTATAAAAGACCTGAGTTTGTTTTCCTTGGCGAACAACCGACAAATGGCTCGATTATACTCAGCAATCATGAAGGGACAGATGCGCCAATGTCGCTCGAAATGTACTGCCAGTTTCCTATCCGTATGTGGGGGACATGTGAGATGAACTCGGGACTTAGACGCATGTACAAGTATCAAACCCAAGTATATTATCACGAAAAGAAACACTGGAACTTGCACCTTGCGAGACTATTTTGCCTGCTTGCAAGTCCGCTCACAAATCTTTTCTATAAGGGACTAAAACTTATATCGACATATCATGACGCAAACTTTTTTCACACAATCAAAGAGAGTTTTGAAGCTATCGAAAAAGGCGAAAATATTGTAATTTTCCCTGAGAAATCACCCGATGGTTATGAAGCCGAATTGCGTGGATTTTACGCCGGTTTTGTAGTGTTTGCACAGTACTGTTACAAGAAAGGGATAGATACTCCTATATATGTTAGTTATTTTAAGAAAAAAGAACGAGTATATATATTTGACGAGCCAATTATGTTTTCCGAGCTCAAATCCAAATTTGATGACCGTGACCAAATGGCAGAGTACTTGCTTGATAGATGTAATAAGCTTGGACAAATCGACCTAAACAACGAGAATCCTGATAAAGAAAATGACAAAGCCGAATAAATGTTTTACATATTTTTGCAAATGATATATAATGACAAAAATTGGAGAATGATATGATAGTATTGGCATATGACCATAGGGGATACGACCTTATGACAAAAATAAAAGGATATCTTACAAAAAAACATATTGAGTATATAGAATATGCAAGTGAAGTGTTTGACCCAAAAGATAGTTATTCGCATTTTGCAAAACAAGCAAACCAAAAAGTATTGGAAAACCCAGACAATCGTGGAATATATTGTTGTCGCACGGGCATAGGCATTACTATGACAGCAAACAGAGTTAAAGGTATTAGAGCGGGGCTTTGCCACGATACGTACACCGTTGAATTAGCACGTAACGACGATGATATAAATGTACTATGCCTTAGCGGTGAAACGTCCTTTTGTAGGGTTAAAAAGATGATTGATGTATTTCTAAACACACCGTTTGAAGGCGGGCGACATATAAGCCGACTTGCCGAACTTGATAAATAAAATAAAGCACATTATGTGCTTTATTTTTTTGCCAGTATTTCGCCTGTAATAGGGTGGATTATGACACTATGCATAGTACCCGTCGTGTTTACAAAACTGACGTACCAAAAGTAGTCGGTGCTACTTATTTTGCTGTCGTGTATGATTTTAACATACACTTCGCCATCAAAACTCTTTTTACCCCATGATTTGAGTTCGGATTTGAGTGCCTTGCAAGCGGTTTTTAATGCGTCGTCACAATTTAGTTTCCACTTGACATTTGTCTTTTGCAGGCTGACTTCAGCTGTAAAACTCCCGATAGTGACTGTAAGACTGATGTCGTCGTCGGTGTCGATTATTTTGCCGATGTCGGCGACGTATGAATTGTCAAACGGATTTAGTTGGAGTTCGCCAGAGTATCTATCTTTGCCTGAGAGTAGCGAAAAGGAGCCTGTTTTTGCATAGCCGACATTGACATTTTGAAGACTGACAGCAATTACACCAAACTCGATTAGTGGAGTAGAGACACCGTTTATTACATAGTCTTCTTCTCGTTTGCCAGCCATAAATGATGCGACCATGCTTTCGTTTTCGCCGGTATATATGTTTTGTCGCACTTCGGCAATGCTGTTTTGGGCGTTTTGGTAGAGTCTGCTACAACCAGCAAGTACTATGCAAACTCCCAGTATAAGTGCTATATTTCGTAATTTTTTCATATTTTCCACCTTATTTCGTCTATACTCTAATGTATGATTTGACATGTTTTGATATGATAATAGTAAAAAACATTTGAGGATTTTGTTTGACTTTGCTATACTTATGCTAGGCGAGGGACTATGAAAAACAAAAAAACAGCCATTTTAATAACATCTATTGTGTGTGGAGTAATTGTGCTTATAGCGGGTGTGTATTTACTACTTGCATTTGTTTTTCCGTACACACTTGCTCGTGAAGTATATGATATGGGCTTTAATCCATATGCACTTACACTTTATGACAGGGCATATGATAAAGACAATGACAATATTGATGCCTTGTATATGGCGCTAAATCTTAGCATCAAACTCGACCGAAATGAAAGTACCGAAAAGTACTTTGAAGAGTTTTATGCAAAACCAAACTATGCAAACTATGTGGTCGAGATAGATAAGACAAATGCAAAAAAAGATGTCGAACCACTTATCAAAAGTACATTGCTTAGCGAAGATAATTATCTTAAAAACCGCTATGTAAAGGCACTTGTCGCTTTGAACAAGGTAGACAAAGCGGTCGATTTTTGTGAAAACTCTATTATTTCAAATCCTACTATTTTTAATATTTCAAACTATTACTATTCAAACTTTGCCACCGACAGTCTTACAATTGACCAATTGCATTTTTTACTTGAAAATGGGGTATATGATAGTATGAAAACATACTATGAAAGTTTGAGCACAGATTTTGAAACAAACTATGCGCTTGATAGAGTGCCAGAGCGGGTTTGTGCTGGTAATAGAATAATAACTGTCGGAAACAATCTGTTGTATTTTGATGCACGTTTTTCAAACACTCTTTTGTCGAGCGAAGAAAAGACAGAAATTATGTCGACTATTGAGAGTACAAAACAAGCGATAAATCTACTTATTATGGAGTAATTGTGAATATAGAAGACCTAAAAAAAGACGAACGAGAATTATATCTTGCTCTTAAAGATAAAATGTATCCAAAGGACAAATTCATAGAAGAAGATGTCCTTGATTTTATTGCACACCTTAGCATTAAATACAAAGTTGAGGTGGCAGTCGCTATAAATCGCAAGGGCAAGATTGTTGGCACTGCCATTGGCGATAGTAAGAGTGTGGGCGTAACAGGTGATGCTGATGCTAAATACCTTTCGGGCATAAGACTTATACACACACACCCGTTTGCGTCAAGTAGGCTTAGCGACATGGACTTATCGGCACTTCGCAATAGTAAGTTTGACTGCGTGTGTGCAGTGGCTGTTGACGAACGTGGACTAATCGACGGCGAGTGCGGATTTATAAATGGCGACAATGTCGACCGAGTAAAAATCCCTAATGCAAACTATCTAAACAAATACGGACTTATGGAAAAAATAGCCGAATACGACCGATTATATCGCCAAAACTGCGAAGATACATACTCCACAGACGGTGTGGAGTATAGAGCGGTGCTAGTTAAAGTAGCATTTAATCGTGAAAACATAGCCGAAGACCTAGAAGAACTTGAAAGCCTTGCGACAACTGCACATATTCAGACTGTCGGCAAGGTTTCGCAAAACCGAGTAAAACCTGACGCAAAGTATTTTATCGGCGAAGGCAAACTAGTCGAACTCAAAGACACTATCCAACTCACAGGTGCAAACCTTGTTATATTTGACAACGAACTAACACCAAGAAAACAAAAGAATTTGGCAAATGCACTTGGAGTAAAAGTGGTAGACCGAAGTCTACTTATTATTGACATATTCTCACAAAGAGCAAGGACGAGTGAAGGCAAACTCCAAATCGAACTTGCACGTCTTAAATACGATTTGCCACGTGTCAGCAATGGTCAAGGCGCTATATCGGGCGGTTTTAGGGGCAATAGCGAAAGCCGAAGCGAGATAGATAGACGAGTAATAGAGAAAAATATCCAAAGAAAAACCGAAGAACTCAAAAAACTGAAAAAACAACGCGAACTAAATCGTAATAGCCGTAAGAAAAACAACATTCCGTCGGTTGCGATAGTAGGGTACACAAACAGTGGAAAGAGTACACTCATGAATCTTATTACGCGTGCTAATGTGTACGAAAAAGACGAACTCTTTGCCACCCTTGACACGACCAGTCGTCTTGCACACATATCTGATGATTGTCAAGTTGTGCTAGTCGATACGGTCGGCTTTATCAAAAACCTTCCACATGAGTTTGTCGAAGCATTTAGTAGTACACTAGAAGAGAGTGTGTATTGTGACATATTATTGCATGTAATTGACCTGTCAAATCCAAACTATAAAGAGCAAGAAAAGGTCGTAAACGAAGTACTACGCAAACTCGGCTGTAATAGCCCAGTCATCAAGGTTTACAACAAAATCGACAAATGCAAAGGCGACGACTACCCAGTGGGCGATGACATTGTATGCATATCTGCAAAGAAAAACATCGGAATCGATGCCTTGCGACAAGCCCTAATTAAAAAGGTGAATGAAATAAAATAACAATATAAATAAAAAATAAAATGTGTTATGAAAAATTAACACATTTTTTTATCGTCTGCATATTATGAAGTAAAGCAAGATATAATTTGCTTTGAAAAATAAGGAGGAGATTATATGTTTTTCGGAATGAATGGCTATAATGGATGCAATAAAGGTTGTGAAAATCGCGAAAAAACCACATTCGGTGGCGGTTGCGATTGTTGTACACTTATCCTTATACTTCTTATGTGCGGTTGCAACGGCTTCGGCGAAGACAACTGTTGTTGGAATATAATTTTATTGTTACTATTACTTCAATGCATCTGTAAATAGTGTCTTACATAATGGGCTGAAAAAAATTCAGCCCTTTTTTATTTTGCATACATAATTGGAATTTTTTGGAAAATACTACTTATAAACAAATGATAAATCACCTTGTGAGAGCAAAATATGTTGTCAGATTATTTGATTGTGGCAAATTGGAGAAATATATTTGTATATTTGTCCAACTTTATCGAATAATTTGTTGACAATTATAATGCAAAAAGGTAAACTATATTCGACTAATTTATGAGGAGATTTATTACTTTATGAAAGGCAAAAAGATAATTATTCCAGTTATGTTGGCATCTTTAGTCGGCGCACCAGTCGCTGTGCTCAATACTGCAGTGTCTTCAAATGCACAAGCATATAGTGCAGGTGAAAATACAGTTTCGGTTGTTGGCCCTGAAATCCAACTTACTGGCTATAAATCAAAATACAAAAAAGGTGAACAAGTAGCTATACCTAATGTTAAGAATGAAGCAAACTTGAAAGTTGAAGTTTCTGTAATCGACCCACT
The DNA here is from genome assembly GCA_964434265.1 of uncultured Christensenella sp. Lineage (GTDB taxonomy): Bacteria > Bacillota > Clostridia > Christensenellales > UBA1242 > UBA11490. Next base: position 8,539 of record CAYSUK010000001.1, read on the forward strand.
TGGTGAAGAAGTGTTTAAAGATTCGGAAAATACAAAATTTGCACCAGGCGACACATTTAGTCCACGTCATACTGGTACTTACTCGTTTAAGTATAGTTTGGGAAATGGAGAACAAACTATAGTTTCAAACTTGTTTGACGAAGTAAACATTCTTGTTTATGGTGATGAGTATGCATTAGATAATCCTACAAACTCTTATCACGTAGTTCCATCTGAGATGAAATATACCGAAAACCGCAAAGTTACTTTCCCAGTACCAGAAGTACTAAAAAATGACGAAGTACTTACAACAGCTGACGGCACTCTCGAACTTGTAATTACAAAAACTGGTGAGAGCCCTGTTACTGTATCGACATATGAGGCAAAAGATGCTACTGGCAATACTACTGGTGAAGCATATTTTGAATACACATTTACTTCTGCTGGTAAATATAGATACAAATACCAATATAAGGTAGGTGGCGAGGTTGTAGCTACTACTGAGAGCAAATCGTTCTGGCTAAAAACTGATACAAATGTAGAAGATGTTACTCTAGATTTTTCAACACTAAGCAATATCTCTACAAGCGGTGGCAAAGTAGGTAAGGTCATCGAACTTCCACAAGTTAAAGTTTTTGATAAGGACAATAAGAGCAAAACTTATGAAGCTTATACAAAAATCAAAGTAACATATATCGGAAACGAGCCTGTATCTAATCGTGAAGTCGAACTTGAAGAAGACGGATTTTCATTTATTCCTAGATACACTGGTAGTTATCAAGTAGAGTATCAAATCTCTATTCCTAATATGAATGGACTTAGCGTACAAAATCCTAAGAAATTTATTATCGAAGACGTTACTGATACTGAAAGCCCAAAACTATATTTGACAAATAGTTATAACATTGCAGAAGACGGCAAAGTTACTACAGAAGGTGATGTAGATGTTACTGATTTGAGTACAGAAGAAGCAGTAAAAACTATCGGTGATTGGACTCACACTGTTAATTCGTACTATCGTCTTGATAGTGACGAACTTACAGTCGCTATTCCTGCTGCATATGTTACTGACAATCACGCCGATATCACAGATATCAAAGTTACACGTGTACTTTACAAGAAAGGTAATAGCGGAAACACATTCTCTCTTGTAAAACAAGACGGCGAGAGCGAAGAGACTGATACTACAAAAGTGGCATACTACACTTTCTCAAAAACAGGCTATGGTGCTGGTGAATATATAGTTAAGTATACAGTAAAAGACGATAGTTCGTCAGGAAACCCTACTGATTATACTTATCATATTTATATCGCTGAAAGTTCAAAACTTAATGCAGATTGGATTCCACAAATAACTATGGATAGTAGCGATAATATTCCTGTAAGTGTAGAGAAATCTGACCTTGATACTATTACATTTAATAAGTCTACTGTTACTGATAAGCATGATGGCAAATCTTACGACGAAAATATCGAAATGCACACATATTATGCATTTAGTGATACTCTATATTCGACAATTGATGACAGCACATTTGCTGGTCTTACTACTACCGAACTTTCTCTAAATGACAATAGTCAATATGAAGCAGAAGTAGGTAGCGAAGCAGGTAATTACAAATACTTGTACTTTATCACTACTGCTAAAAATAGTTACAATAGTGACAAAACTGCTTATGCATTCAAAGTGGTTAAAATCAACAATCCAATTCAATTAGGTGATGAAGCACCTGAATTGCAACTTGGTAGAGAAAATAGTTTGAAAACGATTGATGCAGCTGAATTTAATAAGGCTCTTATCGCAAGAAACAAAGAAGAAGATGGTGTACTTGATAGTAGTAAAACATATACTCTAGCAGACAATGGTCTTACAGCAGATACTTACGAAGCACTATTTGACCAAGGAAACACAATTATACTTCCAGACATGACATTTGGTGACAAAGCTGAAGACATGGTAATTAGTGTTTATGTTACTTACATGTCAAATGACGGAACAATAAACAAAATCAATGTTACTTCATATGACCGTGAAAACTGGGATAATGGAGATATGTATTATAGCACAATCTCAAATGCTACATTTGTAGCAGATTATGCTAAAATGTACACTATCACATATGTTGCTCGTGACGTAAACAATCACTTCACAAGCCGTTCGTTTGGTATATACGTAAATGATACCGAAGCTCCAACAATTATTGTTGAAAACAACTCTAAATTTGCTGAAAATGTAGAAGTTGGTTCGTGGTTTAATATCCCTTCAGCATATGTAGAAGATAATGGCGAAAGAGATGATAGCATCGAAACTTCATGGAAAGTTGTGGGTGCTACTGGAACATATCAAACAAATGATAATGGCTTCCGTCCATTAAAACCTGGCACTTATTATGTAGTATACACAGCAGTTGATGGCTCTGGCAACGAAGCTAGCACTTATGAAAAACAATATCCAGTAACTGTTGTTGCAGAAAAAAGCCCAATAATCCAACTTGTTACTAAAAACTATACAGAAGAATATGATTGGGATTATACAAACAAGTCTGTATACTTTGCAGTTCCTAAAGCAAAAGCTTCTGACAATTTGGGAACAGTAGTTGTAGGAACTCCAGTTGTGAAAGATGGTAATTCTCAAACAGTCGACAAAGTTGACTTTGATGATATCTCAGATGCAATGCAAAACCTATACAACGACAATAAAAACGATTACTATTTCTACAAAGCAACTTCACAAGGTAAGTACACAGCTACTTACACAGCTAAAAATGCTTTTGGAAAAGAAAGCACACAAACTGTAAGCTTTGAAATTGGTGACTGTGAAGCTCCAAAATTGACTTGGGTAAATAAAGAGACTGACTTTAAAGCTGAAGTTAATGAAGGTGATACATGGAAATTTAGTATGTCAATGATTAATCTTGAAGATAATCTAGACGAGACTATAGATTCTGACAATATCACAATCACAATGACTGATCCTGATGGAAAGACTGTCGACAATGGCGACGACTATTCATATACTTTCAATAAAGTTGGTAGTTATACTTTCAAAATCCTTGTAAAAGATAAAGCAGGAAACAGTTCGTACAACAACTATAGTTATACTATCACAGTAAAAGCAAAAGATGCTAATACTGAAAACAAAAATACAGTACTAGGTATGAGTCCAGCACTTGGCACAACACTTATCGTACTATCAGTAGTTGTTCTTGGTGGTGTAATTGTATACTTTGTATTGTCAAGCAATCGTGCTAGAAAGTCTACAAACTCTAAAAACAAAAACAGAAAATAAAAATAAATCTTCTTAAAAACAGGCATACATAGTATGCTTGTTTTTGTTTTGACTAAAAATTTTTTGATAGGAAAAAATATAAAGTGATATGTGCAAATATTTGTTTTTGCGGTATTTTATGTGATACAATATATTAAAGGAATATATTATGCTAGATAGATTTTCAAATAAACTACTTAAAAAACTCAATATTATTTGCGAAGACGGATACAAAGTTGTCGACAAGGAAGAACTTGCCGATAGTTTGCATGTGACATTAGATGTGATAGAAAATACACTTAAAGAGTTTGAAGACTTAGGTTATATCGATGTAAAGTACACAGATGAAAGCCTTGTTTGTCTTACGACAATGACAAAAGGCAGACAAGTACTAGAAGTGACCGACGACAAGAGTGTGTACAATAGAAGGATTGTGCGACTACTTGTGCTTACATGTGTTTTGTCGTCAGTTTTTGCATTTTTGGGCGGACTTATAGGAAAACTGATTTTGGGATAGGAATATGAATAAGAAAGAAAAAATAGTAATGGATTACATTTTTGATAAGGCGAGCGGCAAGGAGAGTGTGTTGATATCGGTCGAAGAACTTGCTGGTTTTTACGAAAACCAAACAAATACAAATGTCGAACAATCGGACCTTGACGATATATTGCAAAATTTATCTCTTGATGGTTATGTAAATGTCATAACATCAGACCGCAAAGGAAAGCCGATTTATTGTATTAGCCTTGAAAAGAAAGGTGAGAGCTACAAACGTGACAAAGAAAACCACAAACGAACTACTATGATGCTTGTCGTTCGTACAGTGCTTCTTGCCGTGCTTTCGTTTGTAGTGGGTCTAGTACTTAAAGCAATATTTACCTAAGTATCAAACGTTTGTGCGATATTATATAAAAACCTTTTAAAATTATGTCATTTGTGTTATAATAGAATTGTATTAAGATACAATTCTTTTTTTAAGGTGAGTATGGATAAATTTGTTTTGCATAGTAAGTACAAACCTACTGGCGACCAGCCCGAAGCAATTAAATCGCTTGTCGATGGCATAAACGACGGGCTCAGATATCAGACCTTGCTTGGTGTCACTGGTAGTGGTAAGACATTTACTATGGCAAATGTAATCGAAAAAATCAATAGACCGACACTTGTTATTGCACACAACAAGACTTTGGCTGCCCAGCTCTGCAATGAGTTTAGGGAGTTTTTTCCTGAAAACAGAGTTGAGTATTTTGTGTCATACTATGACTACTATCAGCCCGAAGCGTATATTGTTTCGTCCGACACCTATATTGAAAAAGATATGTCGATAAACGATGAGATTGACAAACTCCGTCATTCGGCTACATGTTCACTTTTTGAGCGACGCGATGTAATTGTTGTTGCGAGTGTTTCGTGCATATATGGACTAGGCGCGCCAGAGTCGTATTCGAGTATGTGTTTGTCGCTTAGACCACATGATGTCATAAGTAAAAGCAATGTTATGCGTAGGCTCATTGACTTGCAGTACGAGCGAAACGATATTGACTTCAAACGTGGGACATTTAGGAGTAAGGGTGATGTACTTGACATTATTCCGCCATCGCAAAGCGAGATAGGTATACGAATTGAGTTTTGGGGTGACGAGATAGAGAGTATATCCGAGATTGAAGTAATTACTGGTCGCAAGATAAATACTCTCGAACATTGTTATTTACTCCCAGCGACTCACTATGTAATCAGTCCTGAACGACTTGACGAAGTTTATGATGAAATCAAACACGACTGTCTTGTACGTGTAAAAGAATTTGAAGAAGCGGGCAAACTTATAGAAGCCCAACGCATAAAAGAACGCACTTTCTACGATTTGGAGATGATGAAAGAGGTCGGATACTGTACGGGGATAGAAAACTATTCGCGTTATTTTGACGGGCGTAAACCGGGTGAAGCACCATATACACTTATGGACTATTTCCCTGACGACTTTGTTGTTTTTGTCGACGAGAGCCACATAACTTTGCCACAAATTAGGGGTATGTTTGGTGGGGATTTTTCACGTAAAACAAACCTTGTCGAGTACGGGTTTAGGCTTCCGGCTGCCTTTGACAATCGTCCACTAAACTGGGAAGAATGGGAGAGCCGTATTCCACAAGCCGTATTTGTTTCGGCGACACCGGGCGAGTGGGAAAAATCACATTCGGACAATGTTGCGGAACAAATTATACGTCCGACAGGACTGCTTGATCCAGAAGTTGTACTTCGACCTGTCGAAGGTCAAGTTGATGACTTGATTGGTGAGATAAATGCGACAATCAAAAATGACGGCCGAGTGCTTGTGACGACACTTACTAAAAAGATGGCGGAGAGTTTGACAGATTATCTGAGCGAAAAAGGTTTTAGAGTAAAGTATTTGCACTCTGACATTGACACCTTGGATAGGGTCGAACTTATAAATTCGTTGCGTCGTAAGGACTTTGATGTGCTTATTGGCATAAATCTACTTCGTGAAGGGCTAGATATTCCAGAAGTCAAACTAGTAGCCATACTTGATGGCGATAAGGAAGGATTTTTAAGGAGTGAGTGGGCACTTATTCAAACCATTGGACGTGCTTCTCGAAACAGTGAAAGTAGAGTCATAATCTATGCCGATGTGGTTACTAAGAGTATCAAACTGGCCATGGGTGAGACAGCACGACGCAGAAAAATCCAAATGGATTACAATGCACGTCATGGTATTGTTCCAAAAACAATAATCAAACCTATTAAAAACACACTTGAAATCACTAAAAAATCAAATGGTAAGTCGAATAAAAAACTTACCAAATGGGAAAAAGAAAATAAAATAAACGACCTTACTCAAATGATGAATGTTGCTTCAGCAATGCTTGATTTTGAAAAGGCAATCAAACTTAGAGACCAAATAAAAAAATTAAAGGAAGACAAATAATGTTAAAAGATATTGTCATAAAAGGTGCAAAAGAAAACAACCTAAAAAATGTCGATTTGACCATTCCGAAAGAAAAACTTGTTGTGTTTACGGGTGTTAGTGGCAGTGGTAAAAGTACACTCGCATTTGACACTATTTTTGCTGAAGGTCAACGTCGATATATGGAAAGTCTTAGCAGTTATGCAAGGCAGTTTTTAGGGCAAATGAGCAAACCTGATGTTGACTCAATCGATGGGCTTTCTCCAAGTATATCAATCGACCAAAAAACAACTTCAAACAATCCACGTAGTACGGTAGGAACAGTAACAGAAATATACGATTACTTGCGACTATTTTTTGCACATATCGGAACACCATATTGTCCGCATTGTCATATTCCAATAAAGACCCAAACTATAGACAATATTGTCGACAAGATTATGGAGTATGAAAATGGCACAAAAATTATGCTCTTAGCAAATATTTGCAAAGGCAAAAAGGGTACATTTGCGACCGAACTTAAAAATTTGCAAAAAGAAGGTTATGTTAGAGTCCGAGTTGATGGAACCGTAAAAAGCCTTGATGAAGAAATTGTATTAGAAAAAAACAAGGCACACACCATTTATGTGGTTGTGGATAGACTAGTCGTTAGCGATGGAATTGAGAAGCGACTCACCGAATCCGTAGAGCAAACACTCAAACTCGGAAAAGGCAAAATAACCGTAAATGTAGGGGATAATGACATATTGTATAGTACTATGCATAGTTGTGCAGAGTGTGATTATTCTGTCGACGAAATTGCACCAAGAGTGTTTTCTTTTAATACCCCATACGGCGCATGCGACGAGTGTGACGGACTTGGTTTTAAACAAATCATCGACCCTAAAAAACTGATCACAAACGAAGACTTAACTTTGGCAGAAGGTGTTATTCATGCTAGCGGTTGGGCTTATGATAATATGATGTCGAGTTTGTTTTATCGCAGTGTGACAAAACATTTTGGCGATAGTGTAAATACGCCTTGGAAAAAACTCAATTCTAAGACAAAAGATATGATTTTGTACGGCACAAAAGGCGAAAAAATCGCTATTGAGTACATGTCAAAGGGACTACTCCATACGGGTGAGATGAAGTTTGAAGGTGTAATTCCAAACCTTATGAAACGTTATCGAGAGACTACCAGTGAATTTATAAAAAATGAGATATCAAAACTCTTTACCGAACTTGTATGTCCAAAATGCCACGGCAAGCGACTTAGTGAAGTGGCATTAAATGTGTTTGTGGACGGCAAAAACATTTGGGACGTGTGCAATATGTCGATAAGTGAAGCAAAAGAGTTTTTCTCAAAACTCAAACTCAGTGACAGTCAAAAACTTATTGCAGAGCCAATATTAAAAGAAATAAACAATAGGCTAAGTTTTTTACTAAATGTTGGACTTGATTATTTGACTCTATGGCGAATGTCGGCGACACTAAGTGGTGGTGAAGCCCAACGTATAAGGCTTGCGACGCAAATAGGAAGTGGACTTACTGGTGTAATTTATATCCTTGACGAGCCAAGCATTGGACTTCACCAACGTGACAATGAAAAGCTGATTGATACACTTAAAAACTTACGTGATTTGGGAAATACAGTAATCGTTGTCGAACACGATGAAGATACTATGCGAAGTGCTGATTTTCTCGTAGATATAGGGCCTTTTGCTGGTGTTCATGGTGGCGAAGTAGTGGCAAGTGGAACGATAGCAGATTTGGAAAAAGAACCCCGTTCGCTCACCGGCAAGTATCTTTCTGGGGAGTACAAAATTCCTATTCCGACTACTAGAAGAGCAATCAAAAATGGTTATATTTCCATAACTGGTGCAACTCATCACAACTTGAAAAATGTAGATGTAGACATACCGCTAGGAGTGATTACTACAATTACTGGTGTTAGCGGAAGTGGTAAAAGTAGTCTCATGAATGACATATTATTTCCAGCAGTCAACAACAAACTTAATCACACATCATATCCAGTGGGTGAGTTTAAAAAGATGACAGGTCTGGATAAAATAGATAAGATTATAAACATAGACCAAAGCCCTATCGGACGCACTCCACGTAGTAATCCAGCGACATACACAAATGTGTTTACTGATATTAGAAATCTGTTTGCAAGTACGGCTGATGCCAAAGAACGTGGCTATAATTCGGGCAGATTTTCATTTAATATATCAGGCGGACGTTGCGAACATTGTGGCGGTGCTGGCATAAACAAAATCGAGATGTTTTTCTTGCCTGACATGTATGTGACATGCGAAGAATGTGGTGGTCGTCGTTACAATCGTGAAACCTTGCAAGTAAAATACAAGGGCAAATCGATATATGATGTGCTTGAAATGACAATTGACGAAGCAAATGAGTTTTTTGAAAATATTCCTAAAATCCACAACAAACTTCAAACATTAGTAGATGTAGGGCTTGGATATATCAAACTTGGCCAACCAGCGACACAACTTAGTGGTGGTGAAGCCCAACGTGTCAAATTGGCTACCGAACTAAGTCGTAGGGGAACAGGCAAGTCGCTTTACTTGCTTGACGAACCAACAACCGGACTTCACTCATATGATGTAGACAAACTTATAAAAATACTGAATAGGCTTGTCGATAGTGGAAATACAGTTGTTGTAATCGAACATAACTTAGACGTTATAAACTGCGCCGACTATATAATCGACCTTGGACCTGAAGGTGGAGAAAAGGGCGGTCAAGTTGTGGTGACAGGGACTCCAGAAGAAGTAAAAAAATCCGGACTTGGTTATACGTCAAAATATATCAAATAAAACTTAAGTTTTGATTTTAGTACTATGCATAGTATAATATCTGGCTTTATGTAGCCATATAACTTGCTTTGCATAGTACTTTTTAGTTTTGCGGATAATGTCAAATATCTGAAATAAATATTATAAATATATAAATATATTATTTTAATTAAGTTGCATTTATGGATTTTTGTGTGGTATAATAAATTTGCATAAATTTAAGGAGAATATATATGTTTAATTTTTTACTAGATTTAACAGTTCCAAACTGGGTCAGTAGTTCGTTCCCAGTAATTCAAGCAATACTACTTATTTTGATTACACTAAATGCTATTTGCATTATTGTGGCGGCAATGATTTTGCCTTCAAATCCTGATGGTGGAAACAATGTTATTACTGGCAAAAACGAAAGCTATTATGGCTTCAACAAGGGAGAAACAAGAGAAGGTAGACTTCATCGTATGATGATTATTTGCTCAATTTGTATCTTTGTTTTTGCTGTTGTGTACTTTATTACTGTTGGCATATTCAACGGTCTTGGAGCATAATATAATTTTTCGGCTCTAATTATTAGAGCCTTTTATCTTTTGAAAGGAATAACATGAGTATACAAGATAAAATTCTAAACCAAATAAAATCCAATCGTCTTAGCGATGTAGGCTACGACTTTTTAGTTAAGCAACTTTGTGTGTTAAACAACAAGTCATGGGACGATATGAGAGATATTGTCGATGGCATGATTGCGTCAGGGCAAATAACCGTGCAAGGTGCAAAGCCTGTTAAAAAAGCCAAACTAGTAGACCCAAAAGCCAAAGATAAAAAAGGTGTCCAAAACTACGTAAAGAAAGGTAGAAAGGACAAAAAGCGTACACGAAAAGAACTTACTGAAGAGTATTTCGGCGATGATATGGTCGAAGATGCATATCGCATGCTAGCACAAAAAGACAAACGTGCGAAAGTTGTGAAAGTGACCGGCAGACTTCAAGGAACAAGCAAGGGCTTTGCTTTTCTTATCCCTGATGACCCAAATATTAGCGACATATTCATTCCGCAAAAGGCCATGAAAACTGCCATAAACAATGACCGAGTTGTGGTCGAGACAAGACTTACAAACTCCCGACCAGAAGGTAAAGTAATACAAGTACTTGAGCGGGGAAATGACAATATTGTAGGCAAAATATCTTTTACAAAATCTGGTGCTTATGTTACTCCTGACGATGTGAAATTTGGCAAGGATATATATGTTCCACTTAGCAAAACTAATGGTGCATCAAACGGCTATAAAGTGGTCGTTGCTATAGAGCGATACTATGACAGCAAACGTAATCCAGATGGTCGTGTTGTCGAAGTTTTGGGCGAGCCAAATGCTATTGAGACCGAAGCACTGGCTGTCATCAGAAGTTATAAACTGTATGAAAACTTCCCTAAAAAGGTGCTCGAATTTGCTGAAAACATGCCTGACCATATCGACAAAACTAAGTATCCAAATCGTTTGGACTTTACAAAAGAGATATGTTTTACTATTGACGGTGCGGACAGTCGCGACCTTGACGACGCAGTGTCACTTACTAAAAACAAAGCGGAACACTGGGTATTGGGTGTGCATATCGCCGATGTGGGAGAGTATGTTCCTCGAAACTCGATTATTGATAAAGAAGCATACAAACGTGCAACCAGTGTGTATTTCCCACAACTTGTTTTGCCTATGCTTCCACGCCAACTTAGCAACGGCATATGTTCGTTAAACGAAAGGGTAGATCGCTTGGCACTATCTGTTTTTATTGAGTATGATGAAAACTTCAAAGAAGTTGGTCACAAAATTTGCGAGAGCATAATAAATAGTAAAAAGCGTTTTACTTATGACGAAGTGTTTGCTATTTTTAATGGAAATCAAGACGTTATTGAGAAAAACAAGCCTTTTGTCGAGATGTTAAACAATATGAATATGCTTGCAAAACAACTCATGAAAGAACGAGTAAAAGCAGGATACATTGAGTTTGACATTCCAGAAGTGAAAATAAGCCTTAATGACCTTGGTGATGTATTGTATGTCGAGCCTAGGGAAAACAATGATAGTCACAAATTGATAGAAGCATTTATGGTTGCGGCAAATGAAGTTGTGGCCAAAGAATATTGTCTTAAAAAACTTCCTTTTGTATATCGTGTACACGAGACACCAGCAACTGAAAAAGTCGAGACTTTTAACAATTATGTAAGTTCGCTTGGCATCACAAGTCCTATTTTGGCTGATGCGGTGACACCTACTCAATTCCAAAAACTATTAAAAGAAGTAGGCGAAACCGATTATAAGTATGTGGTCAATAGGGTTTGCTTGCGTACTATGCGAAAGGCAAAGTATATGCCTGATTGTCTTGGACACTTTGGACTTGCACTCAAATACTATTGTCACTTTACATCTCCAATTCGTCGTTATCCCGACCTTACAATTCATCGCATAATCAAAGACGATCTAAATCATCGTATAAATGGAGCAAAACTACAAGAATTAAAACAATTTGTATCAGAAAGTAGTATCCAATCAAGCGAACGCGAAGTATTGGCCGAAAAAGTTGAGCGAGATATTGACGACTTGTATCGTGTGTTTTATATGCGAAACCACTTAGACGAAGAGTGGGAAGGTGTTATATCGGGCGTAACAGCATTTGGTGTGTTTGTCGAACTTCAAAACACTGTCGAAGGGCTTGTGAGACTTGAAGACTTGCCTATGGACAAATATGAATATATTGAGGAAAGATTTTTGCTAAAAGGCAATCGAAATACATTTGCGCTTGGCGATAAAGTTAAGGTGAAATGCGTGGGCGCAAATATTCTTACAAGAGAAGTTGATTTTGTGCTTTTATAATAAGTTATAAAGTTATAACAAAAAAATTTTAATTTAGTATTGAAAAATTATTCTGTTGTGATATAATATAGGAGTAAAATATGAAGATTGTGGTACAAAACAAGAAAGCATATTTTGATTACTTCGTACTAGAGACCTATGAAGCGGGCATCTCGCTACAAGGTTGTGAGGTTAAATCGATACGTGCGGGTCATGCCAGTCTTAGTGACTCGTACATATCTATCTCGGCTAGTGGCGAAGCATTTATCAAAAACATGTACATAAAGACTTACGAAAAATCTTCGTCGTTTACAGCTGATGAAAAGCGGGTAAGAAAACTTTTACTTAATAAAAAGGAAATAACCAAACTTTCCAAAGAAGTGAAGGAAAAGGGTCTTACCATTGTTCCATTAAAACTATATTTTAAGGGACAACTTGTCAAACTTGAAATTGGTCTTGTCAAAGGCAAACACAATTATGACAAACGTGAAGTGCTTAGACAAAAAGACAAGACTAGGGAAGTGGAAAGGCAGTTGAAAAACTATTAACCCTTTTTGGGGGCGTAATGGTTTCGACGGATTGGTCAGCATTTGGTTAAGCACGTGGTGGGGCACTACCTAAACCATGCAAAATTAAACTTAATCGCAGAAAACGATTCAAAACTTTTGGCTGTTGCTTAGTGCACGCCGTGTCCTACTGACTTACCTACGGGTCGGCAAGGGCAACATTTAGTAGGTGACTTTGCGAGTTATGCTCGATATCTCGCATCGCATTATCGAGTCGGTCATGTTTGCTTTTGATTGTTCAGTAGATGTGGTTGTAAAATAAAACAATCTAAACGTGTAGAAGTATCAAGTGACACCTTTTCGGACGTGGGTTCGACTCCCATCGCCTCCACCAAATTAAAAAGTATATAAAAATATTATATTAAAGGAGTATTTTATATGTATTTATTAGGAGAAGCATCAACAGCACTTAAAGTCATTGTTGACATTTTGGGTATAGCTGGAATACTTGTTTTTGGTACATTTGTACTAGTATTTTTGGTTGACCTTATATTGTCGGGAGTTGATGGACACAAAGGCATTTTCTTTAATCGTAAATCGCCTGATGAATCATACGACCCAGTCAAGGACGAACCTGTAGAAGACGGCGGAGTAATGTATTATCAAAATGAAAACCCAAATAAGGAGCCAGAACCAGAACCTGAAGTTGAGGAGCCAGTAAGTGGAGTTGATTTTGACAAAGCTATAGAAGAGCAAAAACAACTCATGTCCCAACAAAACTCTGTTCCTATGTGGGATGACGAAGAAGAAGATGAAGAAGACATCAGTGGCATAATTGACGAAGTTTCTAGAGAAGCACTTGCAAGTCTTGAGGCAGAAAAAGCGCCTAAGTCACGCAAGGTCTACAAAATAAAAACTCCTGAGATTATAGAAGAAGAGCCTGTTGTTGAGCCAGAACCTGAAGTTGAAGAGCCTGCACCAGTTGTTGAAGAAGTGGTAGAAGAAGTAGTAGAAGAAGAGCCTGTTGTAGACGAAGAGAAACTTGCATTAGAACGTAAAATAGCCGAACTTGAAGAACAAAGACGTCAAGACCGTGAAGAATTGCTTCAAGCTTTGCAAGAACTTAAAGATAAAGAGCCTGTTGTTGTCGAGAAAGAAGACAACGATAAAAAGTATGCAAACATCGCTCGTATGAATGCTAGACTAAATTCTATCAAGAAGACTTCTGAAAAACTCAAAGAGAAAAAAGAAGAACAAAAATCAGTTGCTCCTAAGGAAGAAGTTGTAACTACTGTAGTTGAAGAAACTATCGTACACGAACCTATTGAGACACAAGTTGTGGTAGAGCCAGTAGAAGAAACAGTAGTGGAAGAAAAAGTGGTTGAGACCAAACACGAAAAACCACGTTTTAAAAAAGAGTACTATGAAAATAGACTTGCTACTCTTGAAAACGACCTTAAAGAAGCACAAAAAGAACTTAAAACAAACAATAAAGAATATATGCCTATCGTAAAAGTGAAGAAGGCATATGACCGAGATAGTGAAAAATTGCGTCGTAAAGAAGCACAAGTTGCAAAACAAAAAGTTGCTATCTATGGCGTAAATAAGTCGGGCAAAATAAACGAAACAAAACGCCAAAAGCTAGAAGAAAATGTCCAACTTCTTAAAGAACTTAAAGACAGTGTTTACAACTGCGAACAAGTTATTGAGAAAAACAAAGACAGATTCCCAATATTGGAGAAAAATCACAAACTCATCACCAAACAAGTTAAACGTCTTCAAGATGATATTGCATCGGTTAAAGAAGCGCTTAAGTGGTATGAAGAAAACGAAAACTAATATTAAAAAAATAACACATTTTATGTGTTATTTTTTTGTTTTTGGAGCATATTGTGATAATATATAAGTATGAATATAATAGTAGAAACCAAAAGAAAAAGATATAAAAAGATAGGACTTGCCCTTGGTGGGGGTGCTAGTCGTGGCATTGCGATACTTGGAGTGCTCAAGGCATTTGAAGAGTATAATCTCAAATGGGACTATATTGCGGGGACATCGGTCGGTGCTCTTGTAGGCGGATTGTATGCAAGCGGGGTCTCTCTTGACACGCTCATTGAAGAAGTGCTTAATCTTAAAGTGAAAGACATAAGGTCGGGTGTTTTACCCTTTGTGCCATCTTCGACTGAAGGAATACAAAACCTTGTTAAAAAATTTATTCCTGATGATAGTTTTGATAATCTTAAAATCCCATTCTGTGCCGTAGTCACCGATGTTTTGTCTGGAAAAGAACTTCATATAGAAAGTGGTTCGATAAGCAAAGCCATTGCGGGCAGTTGTGCTGTGCCAGTTGTGTTTTCACCAGTCGAGTGGGGCGATGATGCGCTACTTTATGATGGCGGACTTCAAAACAATATCCCAGCAAATGTTCCAAAACTCAAAGGCTGTGATGGGGTTGTGGCTGTCGACATAAACAGTACACGTGGAAGCGGTGCTAAGAGCCGAAAATACTTTGACGTGGTAGGGGCTTCGGTAGGCATTATGATGAAGAGTAATTCTATAAAGGGATATCTAAATGCCGATGTTATGATATGTCCTGACCTTAAAAGATTTGATAAGACCAAACTTACAGGCGCTAAAGAAATGATAGAAGAAGGATATAAGGCGACTATTGAAAAAATGCCTGAGATACTTGAGATATTCAAACGTAAACGTTTTCGCACATTGTTTACTTTTAAAAGGAAGAAAAAATGACTAAACATAAGGTTTTTAAGCCGATTTGCATAGTACTAATTGTGGCACTGATTGTGACATTGTTCTTTCCATCTGTATTCGAAGGATTGTTTCACCTAAAACCCAATCTTAGTGCGATAGACGATAGTGCTTTGGAAATACACTTTGTCGATGTCGGGCAAGGTGATAGCATTCTTGTGCGTTTTCCAAATGAACAAACTATGATAATTGATAGCGGTATTAGTGACTATCGTGAAAAACTTATTTCATATATCGACAATGTCTTCTTGACCAAAAATGAGAATGGGTTTACGTATGGAATACTTACACACAGTGACAGCGACCACTCTTCAAACATGAGTTTTATACTTGATAATTATAATTTTGGCACATTTTATCGACCAAAACAATATAGTAGAAGAGTTGAAGGGGTGAGTGGCGGTGTAAATACAAAAACATATGACAACTTCATAAAGTCGCTCTATAGTGCCGATGTGCAAAACATCGAGTATAATCAAAGTGGACTTAGTCTTGATATTTGTGAAGGTTGTAGTGTAAAATGGTACTCGCCTGACTTGGAAGAATATGACGACAACAACAATTATTCACCTATTATCGTAATAGAATATCTTGGTCGACGTATTTGTCTTACTGGTGATGCGCGTATCGAAAACGAACAAGAAGCAATTACAAATGGAATAGGTGATATTGATGTTTTGAAATTGGGACATCATGGTAGCCTTACATCAAACAGCCAAGTATTTTTGGAAGAGACTATGCCCGAGTATATTGTGATTTGTGTCGGAGAAAATTCGTATAATTTGCCAAACAAAACTATTTTGGCAAGACTACAAGAGTACGACCAAACATACAATAAGACGGCATACTCAGATATGTTGACGACACAAAATGACGGGAACATTGTTTGCTACGTAAATGATGATAGTAGTATAAACTTTTTAACAATTAAAAACATAGATGATTATATATTTGTATCGTGGTATTATATTGCGATTGGTGGCATAGCTGTGTGTTTTGTGATTGTGATATTGCCAAATAAAAAGTATAGAGCAAAAAGATTTAGAGGTGAAAAGTAAAAGTTTTTGTCAAAAATATTACAAAGGGCTGTCTATTGTTTAGATAAATTGAGTTTTTGTAGTACAATATACAAAAGGAGAATGTTATGAAGTCAAACATCTGTGTGCTTAGCATTGATAAAAGATATTGTCGCACAATTAGTAAATTGTTGGCGACATCACTAAACATGTACTATGCTGACATAAACGAACTTATTGTGTTTGACTTGCAAGATATAGATGAAGCAAAACAACTTTGTGGACTAGAGTACATACAAAAAATTGAAGTTTCGAAAGTGAAATTTGTTTCGACATTTGAAAATACATTATTTACACTTGATAGTCATATGTTAAATAATGATAAGATATCCGACATAATATCAAAAAATGCTCTTACCATATTTTTAGACATGAACAAAAAAAGTTTTTGTGTAAAACTTAAAAATCAAAAACTTACTAAAAGTGACAAACAAAACCAAATAGATATGTTTGACGACCATACCACTGTATTGCGTCCAAAAGCCGATATTGTGGTAAATTGTGACGGGCTAAAACAAAATGAAGTTGTGAGATTGATTAAGGAAAAGATATTGTCGTTTTATAAAGGGGTGTAAAATGGAAATTGATAACAAAGTCATAAATGCATTAAGATTGAGAGCGGTAAGTATGATAGAACGTGCTAAAAGCGGACATCCAGGTATTGCTCTTGATATTGCACCTATGATTTATACTCTTTACTCAAAAGTGTTAAATGTTGTGCCGGCCGACCCAAATCACTTACTTCGTGATCGTTTTGTTTTGTCTGCTGGGCATGGAAGTTCGATACTATATTCGACTTTGTCTGCGGTAGGTTATGATATTGGCATTAAAGAACTGAAAAACTTTCGCAAACTAAATTCACTTACTCCGGGGCATCCTGAAAAAGGTGTTACTCCGGGTGTCGATTTTGGTGCTGGTCCACTTGGTCAGGGTGTTGCATCGGCTGTTGGAATGGCACTTGCCGAACGTATTATGGCAACCCGATACAACAAATCAGATTGTCATCTGTTTGACAATTATACTTATGCTTTAGTGGGTGACGGCTGTCTCATGGAAGGGGTCAGTCACGAAGCTTTGTCTTTGGCGGGGTCATTAAAACTAAACAAACTTATTGTGATATATGATTTTAATGGCATGTCCATAGAAGGTGATATAAGCGACACATTTGAACAAGACACCGAGAAAGTTGTGTCGGGCTATGGCTTCAATATAATCAAGGTCGAAGACGGAAACGATACAAAGGCATTTGAGAAAGCCATAAAAGAAGCAAAAAAGAGTATAGACAAACCTTCGTTCATAATTGTCAAAACTGTACTTGGATATGGCTCGCACATGCAAGGAATAGCGAAAGTACATGGAACTCCGCTTGGCGAATTGGGAATCGAACAACTTAGAAAAAATCTTGGTGTAACGTGTGACGCCTGGACGTTTGATGAGAAAATAAATAGTCGGCTTGCAAGTTTAGCAAAGCATTTTGCTGACAACAAAGAAATACTTGATGGCAGGCTGGCATATTATAAAAAACACTACAAAAAAGATTACAAAGCACTTATGACCCAACTTGAATGCGATGGAAGTGACGGGGTAGAGTGGTTGAGAAAATTAAACTGTACAGAGAACTTGTCGCTTAGAGAAATTAGCGGAAGGATACTAAATGAAATTGTAAAGCACTACAATTTTGTAATAGGTGGCAGTGCTGATGTTGCACCATGCACAAAAACCGTCATAGATGGCGAAAAATACATATCGTCGATTGATTATGACAAACGCATGATAAAATATGGAGTGCGTGAGTTTGGTATGAGTGCCATATCAAACGGACTTGCCAGTTATGGGGGATTTAAGCCATTTTGTGGGACTTTCTTTGTCTTTTCTGACTATATGAAAAACGGCATTAGAATGAGTGCTTTGCAAAATCTAGATGTAAATTATATCTTTACACATGATAGTATCGCTGTGGGTGAAGATGGTCCTACGCATCATGCTGTCGAACACCTTTGGGGGCTTCGTGCAATCCCTAATTTACGAGTTTTTAGACCGGCAGACTACAATGAATGTAAGGCATGCTGGAGTATTGCATTAGAAAATCATTCACCAAATGCTTTTGTGCTATGTCGCCAAAAAGTACCATTTTTAAATGGAAATTTTGATGGTGCACGAAAAGGTGCATACATAATACACAAAGAACGTAACGAGAAAATTGATTGTATACTGATAGCGACAGGAAGTGAAGTAAGCTTTGCTCTTAAATCAGCAGAAATGCTAGAAAAAGAAGGGTATAGCATACGAGTTGTTAGTATGCCTTGTACAAGTGTTTTCGACAAACAAAGTCCTTCATATAGAGAAAAAGTTTTGCCAAACAATGTGCGAAATAGAGTGGCGGTCGAACTTGGCAGTGATGTGGGTTGGTACAAATATGTGGGACTAGATGGCAAGGTCTTTGGCATAAACAAATTTGGCAAGAGTGCAAACTACGAAGATCTTTTGCGACATCTAGACTACACTCCTGAAGCGCTTGTGAAAGAAGTTAAAAAATTTTTCAAAAAAAGTAAATAATTTGTGAATAATTTATGTCACACTACACAATATAATAATGTAAAACAAATAATTTAGTTTTAAGTTATCACTGTTTTACGTGGGAAGAAAGGTAAATATGTATTATTTACACTTCTTCGAGATAATAGAGCAAGGGCACTGGTATCTTCCAGTGACTTGCTCTTTTTTATACTTGGAGGGTAATCATTGTTGTGTCCTTATGAGAGTATAAAAGCCCAAAAATAAAAAGGGCTTTTAGCCCTTTTTATCGACATATTTTAAATATTTGCATAATACTTTGCATAGCACTATTTACCGGCTAGTTTTTTAAGGTTTGCATATCTCTCAAGTGCTTCTTTCTTGGCTTCTTCAAATAGTGCTTTTGCAAGCGTTTCGTCGGTTTTTGCAAGTCTCGAATATCTATTTTCGCCCATAATAAATTCATTGTAATCAAGTGTAGGCTCTGGCGAATCTAGGATAAATGGATTTTTGCCATCTTTAAGTAGTAGTGGGTTGTAGCGCCATAGATTTACATAACCGCTTTGTACGGCGCGTTTCATCTCGCTTTGACTGTCTTTCATATTTATTCCATGTTCGATGCATGGCGCGTATGCGATAATCAAAGATACTCCGTCGTAGGCCTCGGCTTCTTTGAAAGCGGTGAGTACTTGTGCCATGTTTGCACCCATTGAAACAGATGCAACATACACGTCTTTGTAGGTTGTAGCCATAAGTGCTAGGTCTTTTTTGTGAGTTCGTTTGCCTTTGCTTGCAAATTTTGCAACCGCTCCCATATGAGTCGATTTGCTGGCTTGACCACCCGTATTGCTGTATACTTCGGTGTCAAGTACCAATATATTTACATTTTCTCCGCTTGCTAGTACGTGGTCTAGTCCGCCATAACCGATGTCGTATGCCCAGCCGTCGCCACCGATTATCCATGTGCTTTGGTCTGCGAAAAATCCTTTTAATGCGACTATACTTTCGACTATTTCTTTTCCTTTTGGAGTGACTGGTTTTGATTTTGATAACTCAACAATTATCTTTTCGCCCAATTCTCTTTGTTTGTGTGGGTCGGTCTCGGACATATAACTATCAATAAGTGTATTTGTCTTTTTGTCCTTATAGTCTTTGTATTCGGAAAGATACTTTTTCAATTTCTCTTGTTGGATAGTTTGACCAAGTCTGATGCCATAACCAAACTCTGCATTGTCTTCAAATAGGCTGTTTGCCCATGCAGGGCCGTGTCCTTGCTCGTCCTTTGCATAAGGGCAGGTAGGGGCAGAACCGCCATAAATACTGCTACAACCGGTTGCATTTGCCACAACCATGCGGTCGCCAAATAATTGGGTGAGTACCTTTATATATGGTGTTTCGCCACAACCAGCACAAGCCCCGCTAAACTCAAAGTATGGCTTTTTAAATTGACTTCCTTTAATTGTGTTGTCGCCAAAAACTTTTGATTGGAGTAATGGGCGAGACTCTACAAAATCGTACTCGGCTTGTAGTTTTTCTTTTATGTCGACAGCGTCGACCATCTCTATTGCTTTGCCTTTCTTAGGACAGACACTAGCACAAACTCCGCAGCCTGTGCAGTCGTGTGGATTTACCTGCATAACAAATTTGTATCCCGGCTCACCAGTTGCATCTAGAGTAGATAGACTCTTTGGTGCTCCTTTAAGATTGCTGGTTTTTATAAGGTGTGGTCTGATTGCTGCATGTGGGCAAACAAATGCACACATATTGCATTGGAGACATTCTTCACTGTTCCAGCAAGGAAGACTTGTCGCAATTCCACGTTTTTCCCACTTTGTAGTGTCTGTCGGAACATGTCCGTCTGGACTAAATGCGCTGACTGGGAGTGAGTTTCCTTCAAGCTTTGATATTGGCGAGATAAAGTCGTGGAAATACTTTTGTTC
The DNA here is from genome assembly GCA_964434265.1 of uncultured Christensenella sp. GTDB lineage: Bacteria > Bacillota > Clostridia > Christensenellales > UBA1242 > UBA11490. The sequence goes on from CAYSUK010000001.1 coordinate 29,155, forward strand.
GCATGTGCTACAATCGCCCGAACATGGAGCGACTTTTGCATCGGTTATGTTCGCCCAAGAAGCAGGGTAGTCGATTTTCACAATTGAATTTCCGCCCATGTCGATTGCTTTGTAGTTTGATTCCACAACCTTTTCACCTTTGTGACCATAACTTTTTAAAGCATGTTTTTTCATAGCTTCTTTGGCTTCTTCAAATGGAATTATGTCAGCAATCTTGAAAAACGCACTTTGCATAAGTAGGTTTATTTTGTTTCCAAGCCCCAATTCTTTTGCAAGGGCATAGGCATCTATTGTATAAAATTCTATTTTGTCGCGTGCAATGGTGTTTTTGATATATGACGGCAACATTTCATCGAGTTCGTGTCCCTTCCATGATGTGTTTAATAATAATTTTCCGCCCTTTTTAAGGTCTTTCAAAATATTGTATTTTGTGACGTATGTTTGATTGTGAACGGCTACAATGTCGATATCATCTAGTAGATAACTTTCATTTATTGGATTTTTTGAAAAACGTAAATGTGATATTGTTGCGTTTCCACTCTTTTTGCTGTCGTATTCAAAATATGCTTGGCCATAGAGCCCTGCACACTCACTAATGATTTTTATGGAGTTTTTATTTGCAGATACAGTGCCGTCTCCGCCATAACCAAAGAATTTGCAACCGCTAGTTTGGTCGGCACATGGGTGAATGGTGTTTGTGATTTTAAGGCTGGCATGGGTGACGTCATCGTCTATGCCTACAGTAAAGTGGTTTTTAGGTCGTTTTGAGTTTAGATTCTCAAAAACTGCACCGACCATGCTTGGAGTAAATTCTTTACTGCCAAGGCCATATCTTCCGCCTATGACTGATATATTTCTACCGCTCTCACTAAGCGCTGTTATTACATCTTGATATAAGGGTTCGCCGATTGCTCCGCTTTCCTTGGTTCGGTCTAGTACGGCGATGTTTTTTACAGACTTGGGTAGTGCTGATACAAAGTGTTTTACACTAAATGGTCGATATAGTCGTACTTTTATAAGTCCTACTTTTTGTCCGCATTTGTTTAGATATTTCACTGTTTCTTCCGCTGTCGAACATCCGCTACCCATAAGTACAATTATACTAGTGGCTTTTGGGTGTCCGACATAATCAAATAGGTGATATCTTCTGCCGGTTATGCCATACACTTCGCTCATTGTTTCTTCGACAATGTTTGGCACGGCATCATAATACTTGTTTGATGCTTCGCGGTTTTGGAAGAAAATGTCTGGATTTTGTGCAGTGCCTTGTGCATGTGGAGTGGTTGAGTTTAGTGCACGAGCCTTAAATTCACTAACCTTGTCATAAGGAAGGATTGTTTTTATCTTTTCAATGTCGATATTGGATATGGTGTTTATCTCATGGCTTGTCCTAAATCCGTCAAAGAAATGCACAAATGGGATACTACTTTTGAGTGTGGCAAGGTGTGCAATAAGTGCCATGTCCATTGATTCTTGTACGCTTGTCGAGTTTAACATCGCCCAACCAGTTTGACGTACTGCCATAACATCGCTGTGGTCGCCAAATATATTTAGTGCATGAGTTGCGAGACTACGCGCGCTTACATGCATAACACAAGGAAGAAGTTCACCTGCGATTTTGTACATGTTTGGAATCATAAGAAGTAGTCCTTGGCTTGCAGTAAATGTTGTTGCAAGGCTTCCGCTTGCAAGACAACCATGCAATGCACCACTTGCACCACCTTCGCTTTGCATCTCCACAACTTTCAAAGGCGTTCCGTATATGTTTGGCTCATTGGCTGCACTTTTCGAGTCGCAAACCTCTGCCATAGGGCTTGATGGTGTGATGGGGTAAATAGTTGCAACTTCGCTCATAGCGTATGCGATGGTTGCGGTGGCGGTATTGCCGTCAATAGTAATTCTGTTATCCAATTTTTCTCTCCTTTTATACACATATATATATTATGCTATTTGTATTTATTATATAAATTTGCATTTTTTTAGTCAAATGTATAGTAAAAACATGTCAAAAAGTTTTCCTAAAATGTCAATTTGTATTACAATAATAATATGAGATATTTAATAGAGATAAGTTATGACGGCCAAAACTATTGTGGCTGGCAAAGACAAAATAAGGGCAATAGCATACAAGGCACAATCGAGAGTGCTATGCAAAACATATTGGGAGTGGATATAAATCTCTTTGCTAGCGGTCGAACAGATGCAGGAGTGTCAGCGGTTTGTCAAACAGCGCATTTTGACGTCGATGCTGCACTTCCTAAAAATTTTGCTGGTCACCTTAATTCGGTTTTGCCAGACGATATTCGTATACTGTCTATTCAAAATGTGGCAGACGACTTTCATGCGAGATATGACGTAACTCGTAAGACGTATGTGTATAGGTTTTATCTTTCAAAAGAGAGTATTCCATATTATGACCGCATAGCGACACAAGTAAAGTCCAAGGTGGATATGAGTGTTTTTAGTCAAAATATGTCTCAACTTATAGGCACTTATGATTTCTCGTCCTTTTGTGCTACAAATACGTCAGTGGTAGACAAAACTCGAACTATTTATGACGTGACTCTAAGTGGTGATGGTGTGTTGTATGAGTTTTGTATAACAGGTAGTGGTTTTCTTTACAATATGGTAAGGATTATTGTAGGCACGCTTATTGATATTGCAAGTGGCAAAATAGATGGCAGTATATCGAGTATAATACAAGCCCATGACCGCACTCGTGCTGGCAAAACGCTTTCTGGCAAAGGCTTGGCACTAAAAAAGGTCGAATACAAGTAAAACATGTTTTGCAAAATAATAGACAAGTCGACAAAATAATGTTATTATTATATAAATAAATATATGTGGGGTAAGTTATGAAGTATTTTTGGCGAATAGCAATAACTGTTGTTGTACTGGTCGCATTAGGGTTTACAAGTTACTTTTTGTTCTTCAAACCTGATAGCGATTTGGAGACGTTTACCAAACTTTCTGACACTATTGACAAGCGTGACTCCTTGGGCATCGACTCAAAATTGTACGAACTCTATAAGTATGATGGCCACGGCTCAATAGAATATAAGTATCATAAAGTTGAGATAGATGATTCTGAGAATAGAGATTTTCTTGTTGATACAAAAAAGGGATATTATACAGGCTATAAATTTATCAATAAAAATATATCCTACGAGTCGACAGATAAAAAGTACTATGAGTTTGATTCGACTAATTATGCCGATATTATAAACTATCGCAATTTGTTGTTTTATAAAGGCATACCTAGTGGCAATTTGTCTAATAACTATAAGGTAAATGTTGGCGGTAAAAAGATTTATACCTATGCTGCTATTGAAGAGAGCATTGACAGTATTTTTGATTATTACTTTGCATATGCCCAATTGATGAATGATGTTAAAAATAGCGACCAAAAGGCTATGAACAAAACCATTAAGAGTTATAATAAGGCAATGAGTGAGTTTAATGACCAACTCAAATCTGTCCTTAACTATCAATATTCGTATACTTATAGTACAAGTGATGAGAAAGTTTATTCTATCGTAGATGGTACTGAAACCATCGATGAGAGTAGTGGTAAAGCTTATTATATTGCACGTGAGTGCGACAAATATGAGCAAAATTCAAATCTTAGCGGCAAAACCGAACTTACTTCACGTTATCTCGAACTTGTAAAGTCGTATCGCAATTTGCTTAGCAAAAAGTGTGATATGATAGAAGAACTTAAAGACATGGTAATTAAATATGTTTTTGATGGTGAGTTTATTATAGAGACAAGTACAGTAAAAATGGACTTATCGCTCATGACAATCAATTCGGCTATTTCAAGCGAATATGTTGCAAACGATTCGGAAAGCATGCTTTTAAATGCTACACACTTTATAGATATTCATATGGGTGTGGGTAATTTTGCAAACGGCTCAAGTGCTGATGAAGTTTTGGAAAAATACAATAGAGTAGTAAAAAACGCCAAGAACGATTTGAAATATGTTTTGAGTTTGTCAAATACTCAATTGCATGGTGTCGCTAGTGGCGATAGTCAATTTAAAGATATTATGTCAAATCTAAATCAACAATATATCGCTGATATTCAAGCTATCTTGAAAGCATATGGTTTTGGGATATAAAGGGGGCAAATATGTTTAAGAAAATTTTTGCATTTTTACTAATACCTGCCATGGCAATAGGTGTATTTATTGGTTGTGGCAAAAAGCACACCTTACTTGATATTCAGTCATATTACAACAACATGGTAGAAAAATACTCTTATGACGTAACCGGAGAAGCTAATGTCCAAAAGAGAAGTTATATCTTTGGTCAACGCAGTTCTGACGGCAAGGTTCCGGGTACGTCGATGGTTATATCCTATAATGGAAAACTAGGCAAGGGACTTGAAGATATAACCAATTCTTACAACAGTGAAGGCTGGGAAGATGTTGAGTTGTACAATCGTTATTTTGCGCTTGTGAATATCGAGCAAAAAATACTAGATTGGACGTACAATTATTATACAAGTTGGGCAGATAATCTGTATGGAAGTTATGACCTTATAAAACACGATGTTAAAAAAGATGATGTTGAGAAATTATATAATAAGGTAAAAAATCTTGATAGTAAAATAGCTGAGTTTGTCGTTGAAAAAACTAAAGCAGAAGACGAAATAAATGCTATTACATTTGAAGGCGCGATAAATCTTACAAGCTTTACTTATGCATTTAACGACCTTATTGAAGCTAGTTTTGATTTTGTAAACACCTTTAAAAATTTCCATGTAAAATACATTTGGGATACTTACACATTTGGCGAAAATGAAGACACAAACAAATTATTGTTGGATAGATTGATTGATGAAACATATTTAAATATTGCACAAATGATATATTATGAGAATGTTAAGGCATATGAGTATCGCGAGTGCGACCTAAATACTATAGTAAAACATGCTATAGAAACTGAAAAAAGAGAATATGTAAATGTCGCTTTGTTGTACAGTGGCGACAATAATCCTAGCAAGGATATAAACAAATCTATGTACATAGGCGGAAACTTGTATAGTTCGGCCAATGTTAAGCTTACAGTAGGCCAAACATACAATGAAAAATTGGAGAACTTTATATATTATCTAAAAGCATACAATCAAAAAATAAATATCTACAAAGATGTTTATGCAAAACTTGATTTCTACAAATACAATCAAATTCGACTAGGTGACGGAACTGTAAATTTAAATGAATACAAATCGTCGCTTAGCAGAATTAACCGCGCAAATTTGTCACTTGTAGAAGACTTTTCGACCATAACATTTATAAATTATGTAAATAGTTTTGCGGGTATTTTCTAATAATATAAAAAACAGCCTTTATATAGGTTGTTTTTTTTGGACAAATTTGTTAGAATATACATGTTTAAGGAGAATATTATGGACTATCAAAAACTTGCTAATTTATTATATCCAAATGTTAGACACGACGTAAACTATTATTTGAAAAAATACCCTCGTCGCAATTTGGCTGAAGATGCCGAAGTTGTGCGTTTTGCACCAAGCCCAACAGGCTTTTTGCACTTAGGGAGTCTTTCGCAATGTGTTATAAACGAAGCACTTGCACGCACAACTGGCGGTGTATTTTATATGCGTCTTGAAGATACAGATACACGTCGCGAGATTAAAAATGCTGGAAGTATCGCATATGACACGCTTGTATACTATGGACTTACCCCAAATGAAGGCTATCGTGGCGACAATTTGAAAGAGATTGGAAACTATGGCCCATATATTCAAAGTCATCGTACTGAGATTTATGACACCTTTGCAAAACACCTAGTAAGTATCGGCCGTGCATTTCCTTGTTTTTGCGAAGTATCCGAGACTAAAAGCGATATTTTAAAACGTCGTGAAGAAGAACTTGAAAATAGTGATACTATCGAAGGAAAAGACCCATGCCGTGATTTGACTTATGAAGAAGTAGAACAAAACATAAAGGCTGGCAAACAGTTTGGACTTAGACTTCGTTCGATTGGCGATATAAACAAAACTATCCATATTGTCGACCTAATAAAAGGCGAACGCGAGATAAGAGAAAACAACAAAGATGTTATTTTAATAAAAGGCAATGGTATTCCAGTGTATGCATTTGCGCATTTAGTCGACGATACACTTATGGGCACAACCACTGTTGTTCGTGGCGAAGAATGGTTTCAATCGCTTGCATGCCATATCGAACTCTTTAATGCTTTTGATTTGCCTGCACCAAAATATGCACACACGCCGGTTATTTCAAAACTTGATAGCGAAACAAATCAAAAACGCAAACTAAGTAAAAGAAAAGATCCAGAAGCAAATACTGCACACTATCTAGAATTGGGTTATCCTAAAGAAGCTGTTGTCGAATACTTGCTTACACTTGCAAATAGCAATTTTGAAGATTGGAGAAAGGAAAACCCAGATAAAAATTATCGAGAGTTTCCATTCAAAATGTCAAATATTGGAAGCAATAATCCTATGTTTGACTTCAATAAGCTAAATGACATATCTAAAAACATTATTGCAAAGATGTCTGCCGAACAATTGTACAACAATCTCACAGACTGGGCAAAAGTGTATGATGTAGAATTTTGTGATTACATAACTAAAAACAAAAAATACATTCTAAATGTTTTGTCGATAGATAGGGGTGGCGAAAAACCACGTAAGGATATCAAATACTATGCAGAAATAAAAGAGTACTTCGACTATATGTTTGTGCCTTATGAAAATCTATGCATAAATGCATTCTTCCCAAAAATATCGCCAGAAAAAGTTAAAGAAATAATGCATAAATATACAGAAAACTTTAACAAAAATCAAAGCAAAGAAGAGTGGTTTGAAGGAATAAAATCACTTGGACAATCGTTAGGTTTTGCTGTAAACAATAAAGAATACAAAGCAAATCCTGAAAATTATCTCGGAAATATTGCAGACTTGTGTAAAATAATCCGTGTTTGCATTACTGGAAGAGAAAATACACCTGATTTGTACTCGATTTGTGTAGTGCTTGGAAAAGAAGAACTTCAAAATAGAGTAAAAATCTTAAGCAAAAGAATATAAAATTTAAATGAATATTTATGCAAATAAAAGCATATATTTGCGTAAATATTTTTTATCTAAAAAGGAAAAATTATGAGTATAATAGAGATAAAAGATTTTTCTATGGGTTTTGGTGAAAAGACAATTTTTAGTAATACAAATTTTGTCTTAAATCCTAGTGAAAAAATAGGGCTTGTAGGGCTAAATGGTGCTGGCAAAAGTACTCTCATAAAAATCATCATTGGTGAGAAGCTGATTGATGCGGGGAGTATCTATATAAATAGAAAGTATAATATAAAGTATCTTGACCAATATGCAGAAATTAATCAGCATTGTAGCATACGCGAATATCTTCGTGGGGCTTACAAAGAACTTTATGATATTGAAGAAAAATACAATAATATAATAAATAGCCTTGGTACAGAAACGAATGATGCCAAGATTGAAAAACTGTTGTTTGCTAGCGGTGAACTGTATGACAAATTGCTTGATTCAAATTTTTATGCCATTGATAGTGAGATAGAGAAAATATCGTATGGACTGGGGGTCACGGCTCTTGGCCTTGATACGAGTATCGATACATTGTCGGGCGGTCAACGTGCAAAAGTATTACTTGCTAAACTGTTGTTGGAAAACCCAGATGTTATGATATTAGACGAACCGACAAACTTTCTTGATGTAAACCACATCGAATGGCTTACAAAATATATAAAATCGAGCGAGAAAGCTTTTATTATTGTAAGCCATGATGAGCATTTTTTAAATGATGTCATTACTCATGTGTATGATTTGGATAATAAAATATTGAATAAATATACGGGTAATTTAATAAAAATGCAAGCAGTAAAAGAAGAAAAAAGACGACTTTTAGAAAAAGGATTTGAGTCACAACAAAAGGAAATCAAGAAGTTGGAAGACTATATTGCCAAAAATAAGGCAAGAGCGGCTACTGCAAAGATGGCTCATAGTAGGGAAAAGATGCTAGATAAGATAGAACTAATTGAGCCACCAAGCGAAAGGCTTGAGCCTACATTCAAATTTAATGAGAAGCCATATGCCGGAAATCTGATGCTTAGAGTAAATGATTTGGTGATAGGATACAACAAACCATTGCTAAAAAACAAGATTTCATTTGAAGTATGTAAAGGTGATAGAGTGGCTATCGTGGGATTTAATGGAATAGGTAAGTCTACGCTTTTAAAAACGCTTCTTGGCATGGTAGACAAACTTGGTGGTGAATATACTTGGTCAAACAATATATTGACGGGATACTACGAACAAGAAAATGACTTCAATCATATCGAAGGGACTCCGCTAAGTTATATAATAAATATGTTTCCAAAACTTAGTGAAAAAGAAGCACGAAACAAGCTATTTAATTGTGGACTTAATTCCGAACATGTGAAAAAACAAATCAAATATCTTAGTGGTGGCGAACAAAGCAAAATCAAACTTTGTGTACTGTCTATCAAACAAAATAATTTCCTTATTTTGGACGAGCCAACAAACCACTTAGACAAACTTGCAATAAATCATCTCGAACGTATCTTAAAGTCGTATTCTGGTGGAGTATTGTTTGTAAGTCACAGTAAAGACTTTGTAAATAAGGTGGCTACTAAAGTAATAAACCTTGAACAATATTAGTAGTATGTTTATCGATTTGTAATTTTAATATTATTATTTGTACGACCTGTTTGGGTCGTATTTTTTGTCAGCAAGTTTTGCCTTTTTGACACAAACTATATGTTTATTGTTGTAAATGAGTATGTTTTATGATTTTTTAGTAATTTTTAAAAAGTTTAATTTTTTATATATTTTTTGCTATATTTTGTGATTTTTATTGGTTTTGTGTTTGGTTTGATTGAATTATTTTGTTTGCATATAGTTTCGCAATCAAACTAAAATAATATTGTTTTAAATTATTGTGTTTGTGTGTTTTATTGGTGGTGGTGGGTTTGATTTTGGCGATTGATTTTAGTATCAAAAATGTCTTTACTTTTTTTGTCTTTTTGATACAATATTATAAAGAGGTGTGTTATGGATATAAGCAAAGTTGTGGAGTCTCAAAGAAAATTTTTTAGTACTGGTGCGACCCTTGATGTTGATTTTAGAATATCGACTTTAAAGAAAATCAAGTCAGCCTTACTAGACAATAAGGATAAGATTTATGATGCTTTCTTGTCTGATTTTAATAAGTGTGAATTTGATGTCGACATGACCGAACTCGGTATGGTATTAAAAGAGATTGATTATATGATAAAACATATTAAAAAACTGTCTCGACCAAAACGTGTAAAAACCGGGCTTGTAAATTTCCCTTCAAGTGGTAGGATATATGCTGAGCCTTATGGGGTTACACTTATTGTTGCGCCTTGGAATTATCCACTCCAATTATCTTTGATTCCGCTAGTAGATGCTATTGCTTGCGGAAATACTGTAGTGCTAAAACCTAGCAATTATACACCTAGTGTTGCGAAGACGATTAAAAATATGTTGAGTATTTTTAATGATAAATATATATCTGTAGTGCTTGGCGGCAGAGAGCAAAACCAAGAATTGTTTGAGCAAAAATTTGACTTTGTGTTCTTTACTGGTGGAACCAATGTTGCTAAATTGCTCTTGGAGAAAACCAGCAAACACCTTACTCCATGCGTACTCGAACTTGGCGGAAAATCGCCTTGCATTGTGAATAAATATGCAAACATCGACCTTGTAGCCAAACGCGTTGTGTGGGGCAAATATCTAAATGCTGGTCAAACATGTGTCGCTCCTGATTATGTGCTTGTAAATGAAGAGATAAAGGACGAGTTTTTGTCGGCATGCAAAAAATACATCGAGAAATTTTATTATGTAAAACAACTTGTAGTGGGTGACGAGGTTTTGCCTTATGATAAAAAACTTGAGCACAAAAAAACAAAAGATGCAATAAAGGAAAAACTCCTTGCGGCAAATGAACAGGGTGTGGACGTAGAAACTCTTGACCTTGAAGACCTTGGAATTGCCACCCAATACACATTGACTCAAAACTTCCCTTATGTGATAAACGACAAACACGTCGAACGACTAAAAGGCCTTATCGACGAAAACAAGGTGTACTGCGGAAACGAGTGGAACGGTCGCCAACTGTCTCCGACAATACTTGCCGATGTGACTTGGGACGATGCAATTATGGGCGAAGAGATTTTTGGCCCAATAATGCCAGTTCTCACATTCAACAACCTTTACGACACCGTAAGAGAACTCAAAACTCACGACAAACCACTCGCATGCTATGTATTTGGCTGTACAAAAGCTGAAGAGAAAATGATACTTCGCGATTTAAGCTTTGGCGGTGGCTGTGTAAACGATACAATAATGCACCTAACCGAAGAAAAACTGCCTTTCGGTGGTGTGGGGAATAGCGGAATGGGTGGTTATCATGGCAAAAAGTCATTTGAGACTTTTAGCCACTTCAAATCGGTCCTTAAAAAATCAAACGCAATAGATTTGGGCATAAGATATATGCCGTACAACAAAAATAAAGCAAGTCTCGTAAAAAAGATTTTTGGCATAAAATAGCAAATTGGTTATGATAAAATAATCCACGTGGTTATGACATCATAACCTTTTTTTCGTCAAACAGACAGAGAGTGGGCGAGAACATGGCTCGCCCCGCGCTCCCGCCGCCGCCCGCGCTCCCGCCCCGGACGGCTCCGCTGCGGGACTTCGCCCCGCCCGCACCCCGCCACCGCGATCAGACAGGGCGGGCCGCTCGCCACCAGCCCGCACCCCCGCGCAGGCCGTTTTTGTCTCGCACCCCCGCCCAAAACTAGCCAAATCAAGCCACTTTCCGAAAATAAAAATAACCGCGAAAAATACAAAATTTTGTCAAAATCGCCCACAATCGTTTGACTAATGTATGGCAAAGATATATAATGCCTAAGATAATATTATTTATACGTGTGCGTGTATAGCTGTGCCTATTACCCCGTGCCAAAAAATATTGTCACAAAGAATGAAAAATGAAATACAATTCGTAAATTTGTAAAAACTACTTACGAGAAAGGAAGTTCAAGTGAAAACAAGAGCCAAAAAACCAAATTTTAGAGTAAAACACCCATACGGATATCTCATTAAGTCTATGCTTGTAGGCTTCGTTTTGGTGTTCTGTAGTATATTTAGCATGGTGACAGGTATAGTCGATCTCTCCCCAAACTCATCATCGCTGGCTGATGGCGGTAATTTGAGTGATTCATGGTCGTCTACTTATAATCTAGATGATACATCAAAAGGCTTTGCAAGTGGTACAGGTACTAAAAATGATCCCTTTATCATCAAAACCATAGCCCAATGGCGCTGTTTTGCAGACTTTGTCTATTACTGGAATGGTGGCTATGGTTACTACTTCGCTCTTGGTGCTGATCTTCGCTTTGATAATGGCGAATATGGTAGAAATATCTACGATGGCAATATGGTTGTCGGTAATACTGTTTCTGATCGTCTTAGTGGTTTTTTAAATACTGAAAATGTGGCAAGTAGTCAAAAATGTACTTCTCCTAGTGATACTACAAAAGCAAAAGGTTTTGCCGGTGTGTTCTATGGCAATGGCTATAGAATTATGGGTGTGGACTTTGGTGGATATGATTATCAAGGTAGTGTAGGCAACTACAACTACGGTGGACTTTTTGGATTAGTGGCTGGTGTGGGAAATCTATCGTCAAATGGCGCCACTCCAAACGCGGGTAGTAATTATACTACTGCCATCTATGACCTTGTAATTGAAGATGCATACATGGATGAATTTGGCTATCAAGGTGATACTGGTTTTGGTATCCTTGCCAGTGTGGCTCAAAGAGCTTTGATATCAAATGTGTATGTCTATACTACGCACGACAATAGTATACGTAGTTCAGCTAGTTCTTCCACTGTCGGCGGTGTCGTAGGTGTGGCTCGCGGTTGCCAATTCTACGGCTGTAAAGTCGAAGGCTATACTTTGGCTTCAAATGCTAATGTCGGCGGTATTGTAGGCGTAGTCAATACATCGGGTTACGGCAATACATATTTTGTAAACTGTACTACTTATGTCATAGTCGAAGGTTATGCTTCTGCTGGCTATGGCCTTGGTGGTATCATAGGTAATATCGAGTCTTTAAATAGTAGTTCCTTGGTTGTTCTTCGAAACTGCTGGAGCACTTCAGAAGTGTACTTGGAGCCTGTACTAGGCGACTCGTCGACCAATGGTAATATGACTGCTCAATATGAAGGTTGGATTGAAGGAGGTTATTTGGCTGGACTTGTCGGTAGTGATGGTAGTATGGGTACGGCGTATGGAAACTATCTATATATCCTAAACTGCTACAATGCAGAATATCCATATGTAAAAGGCTATCTTGATGGTGATACTTCTGAAGGTTCTGAAGCATATTATCCTGGCTATGGCTTAGCACATCAATACAAGGCTGTTTCTGGATACACAAACTACTACAATAGTTCTAGCAACCATGGTAGCGCTGACAATTATAGTACTACATATGAGGTAAGGCTAGGTTATAATGACTCAGCATTTAAGACAGCATTTGACTCAAACTACACAGCAGTGAGCGGTGTAAACAATGGATTTGCATTCCCATATACTAGCGTGTTCCCAGTAAGCGGATCTACTGGCGGTACTGCAGTCGTTAAATCGGCACCAGGTAGAAGCATATCCAAACATTATGAAGAGATAGGTTCTACGGTAGCCAAGGAAATATATCTTGAAAATTTAACCGGTGATATGAGTTATGAGAGTACAAATACTACCCAAGATACATCGGCTTTTGAATATGGCAGAACTTTGTTGCGTATGCCAAATAATAGCTCGTCAAGTAGTGTTACAGTGACTGGCACTGCTGGTAAAGTACTAGACATCACCGTAAACAAATACAGCCAATACGGTCTTATTAAGACTACTAATTATGTTGTAAAACCATCGAGCACAACGGCTACAGCTTCAAAAACCATAAGTTTTGACTACTACGACATATGCGAATACGACATAAAAGTCACTACCACAAACTTGCTTTCGGGTGAAGGCACAGTAGAAAATCCATATCTTATCAAAACCGCTTCCGACTTGTCTGCTTTGGGTCGAAGCGATGCACAATATGAGTATTTCGCACTTGCAAACGATATCACAGTGCCTCAAAAAACCTATGTAAGCCCTTATTGCACACTTGTCGACGGCACATTCCAAGGCTTGCTTGACGGCTGTGGATACACCCTTGATATCACCGCACTAAGTGGAATGGTCCCTATTTTTAGAGCGATAGGCAGTAGTGGCATAGTCCACAATCTAAACATTGTCGCAAAAGTCAATTATTATAATAGCGGTTCTGTCGTATACCCAGACATCGAAAATATTACCGATGGTGCATACTCGTATCCATCAGATATTTACGGCGACTGTCTCAAAGAGACCTTTGCTACTCACATCGGCTTTACACTCGCCGGCACAAACGCGGGTATTGTCGACGCCGTAAACTTGTACATCGACGGCGATGCAAACGTCTCGATATTTAGCCAATATATAGAAAGTGACTCGGCTATAAATTGCGGTCTCTTAATCGCCGAAAACTCAGGTACTATCAAAAACTGTTATGTCGGCAAATATGACATAAGTGATACTATGGATTATGATACTATGGATTACAAATACTATAATTGTGACAATCCTTACATGATCTGTCAAGGGTTTAGCATATATGCTGAAAGCACAATTTTGCCATCAATATATATAGGCGGACTTTGTGGTGCAAACACTGGAAATATTATAGGCAATAGCGTAGAGATATATTTTGACCATGGTAAAGTAACAACAGATAATTCCAACGTAGCAGACTGTGTGATAAATAACGGCGGCGCTGTAATTGTAGGTGGTATTGTAGGTCGAGATGATAGGACAGATTCCAATTATTATCTTTCTGACAACTGGGCAAATTTAACAGGTCAGTTTGCGATGTCAGATTATCCAAATGTATGGTATTCTCAAGGCGGTATAGCTGGCTTTATTGGATTAGAAGCAACAACAACAAATACTGCCCACAATATATCACTGATAGCAGAATATCCATATATGGGTGGTTTGTGTGGATATACAGATGTGTCCGGGCTTAATGCATGCAACTTTAACTATACTCTTAAAGAATTTTCTGCTTCTAATGAATCATACAACAATGGTGAAGGTGGAAACACAGCCACTGCTATAGATAACACTTCGACCACACCATATGGCGCTGAATCCGACAAATTTGACCCAGCATACTGGATAGCTATAAGCGGTACAGAAGGTGTCACCAAATTGGCTGGCTTTTATTTTAGCGCAAATACCAAAGCATTTACATACTATCCACGTAGTGTGAAAATATTTGACAGTACTGTGCATTCAAACAACTGGTGCCAAAACAACACCACATCGCTCTCGATAAGTAGCACTACTACATCGATAAACATCTCGAGCGCGGCTGAACTTGGTGCATTGGCCGAGTATATAAACAAAAATGGCCAAGGCAAACTCACCCGAATAGACATCACCGACGATATCTATCTATATGGCAAGTACTGGACATCTATAAAAGGCGACAGTTTATTTAACGTATACGGCAATGGCCACACTATCTACGGTCTTGACTCGCTCGGCTCAAATGGCGGCGGACTTTTTGGTGACAGTAATGTATCAATTGTTCACAATCTAAACTTTGAAGACTGCTTGGTAAAAGTAGGTACTTTGTCTAGCGAGAGTAACTTTGGTATTATTACAAATGTCGCTATTAATGAATTGACAGTGACAGATGTCACATTTACAAACTGCCACATCTGCATCGACTCGTTTTGGGCTACTACTGATGAGATACACGCTGGCTTTGTAACTGGTTGGGCGGCAGTTGAACTCACTCTAGACAATGTCACAATAGAAGCAGAAGGGCTTTCTCTAAACTCGTCTATAAATGTAAAAGACACTGACAGCAATATGTTTATAGGCGGTCTTGCAGGTAGTATATTTACAGTCTACGCTTCAAATATCACCGTAAATGGTTTCGATATTGATATCGATCAGTGGGGAAGTACATTTATGAATGTGTATGGTGGATTATTTGGAAATTTTACTGCTGGGGGGAACTATCTAAAAGACTCAAATATCGTAGCACTTAATATAGACACATCAGATGCATGGCCTGATGAATACGAAGAGATAGGTGGTATCGTAGGTGATGAGTATTGGTATGACTTTGAAATAGATGGCTGTATCATCGATATAGATATGTTGCTTGGAATTGTTGATTCTTATAGTGGTAGATATGGCGGTATTTGTGGATATGCTAATACACTTACATGCACAAACAATGACATAAATATCAAGCTAAACTTTAGTGATTATGCATTATTGTCTCAACCTGGTCCTTTCGGCCTTGTACCTGATGATGGACTATTTGTCGCGGGTATCGCTACTGGCGACTGTGATATGGTACTTACTTTTGACAACAATATCTTTAGACTTGAATCAAATGTATTTCGTAGAGATTCTTCAGATTTAGGTGGTATTTATATCTTATCTGTATCAGACGAAGGTATGAATACGGTAAGTTTTGACAACAACCTTTTCTATATCAAAGCAAATAGTTATTACAACATTTCGATGTGTAATGGTGTAGATTATGGTACTTACTCAAATTCAAACAATGTATACTACACCGCAAATGGAACTGCTACTACTATATCTTTGTGGCAGGATAGTAATACAAATACTATTGTTACCCAAACTTCGCTCACGACAGCACAAATGGTTGCGCTTGAGAACGGCGGCAATGGCCTTGTCGGCAATGATTTCTTCGCAAATAAGTACATCAGAACAAATTGGGACAATAGCGGCCCATACGTAAGGAAGTTTAATGCAGACGACACTTACATAATAAGTAAAGCAAACCACTCAGCATACTGGGTTCCGCTCACTATAAATGGCGTAGGCTTTGAAGTGTATAATGTCCTAAGAACATCTGAATACACCATGATAAGTGCATCTAATTCGCTCGGTACTAGCAATTCGATAGTGACTGTAAAGCGAAACGACCAATATACTTTGCCATATATGCCAAATGCTTCTGAGCCTACAATATATTTGGCGAAAGATGACAAACTTACATTCAATTTAAACAACGATACATATAAGTACACGGCTAGTATGTATCATTGGGATCATCATCATCAAGATTATTATACAGAGAAGGTTATTGTTTCGGATATAAATAGTGATTTTGACTATAATACATCTTCTGATTGGAGTAGATGGGATTATTATAGTTATGATGAACAAATGATGTGGGTAGAACTTATTGTCGACATCAGCCAAGCATATCGATACTTTGCTGCCGATGCTGACATGGAAGTCTCTGGCGCGGTCGCTGTCGATGTCCGTGACGGTTATGTCGTTTATGGCGCGATGGAAGGCGCTGACGTCACTGTCAAACGTACCGGCAACACCACCGGTTATGCGGCGAGCGACTCCTGGTCCGGCGTGAATTTTGTAGAAGAAGATTTTGCTGTATGGAATAGTGATTATATCTGGACCGATGGCATAAATACATATTATTCACATAGTGATGAACAATATGTATTAAATGGAAACACGTGGAGTGAAAAGTCCTGGACCGGACT
>CAYSUK010000001.1:45977-362787 GCA_964434265.1 uncultured Christensenella sp.
ATGAACAATATGTATTAAATGGAAACACGTGGAGTGAAAAGTCCTGGACCGGACTCACATCATTTTCTGGCTCATGTATCTGGACCGACGGAACAAATACATATTATTCAAGTAGTAATGAACAATATGTATTAAATGGAAACACGTGGAGTGAAAAGTCCTGGACCGGACTCACATCATTTGATGGCTTATACGTCTGGACCGATGGAACAAATATATATTATTCAAGTTTAGGTACTCAACGTATATTAAATACAGTTACAAACACATGGAGCAAAAAGACCTGGGCTGGACTTACATCATTTAATGGCGATTCTATCTGGACCGATGGCACAAATATATATTATTCAAGCGTTGGTACTCAATATGTCTTAGACAAATCAACAAACACATGGTCTAAAAAATCATTTTCTAGAATAGCTTTGATATATGGCTCAAATATTTGGACCGACGGAACAAATACATATTATTCAAGTAGTAATGAACAATATGTCCTAGACAAATCTACAAATACATGGAATGCAGTGACGTGGCAAGGTGAGAAACCTATCGGTGGTCAAATCTGGACCGATGGCACAAATATATATTATACATATAGTGGTACTAGCTATGTTCTAAACAAGTCTTCAAGCACATGGAGTAAAAAGACATGGAGTGGCGATAATAAACCTTATTACGGCTCATATATCTGGACCGATGGCACAAATATATATTATTCAGAAAATAGTGCGCAGTATGTCTTAAATACTGAAACTAATACATGGGAATCTAAGACCTGGAGTGGACTTACATCATTCTCTGGCTCATATATCTGGACCGATGGCACAAATATATATTATTCATATGGAAGTGCTCAATATGTCCTTGATAAATCCACAAGTGCGTGGACTACTATGCCATGGAAAGGCAATAATAAACCTACATATGGCTCATATATCTGGACCGATGGCACAAATATTTATTATTCAAGTGGAACTGCTCAATATGTCTTAGACAAATCTACAAACACATGGAAATCTAAGACCTGGACTGGACTTACTTCATTTAGTGGCACTTATATCTGGACCGACGGCTCAAATATCTATTACTCTGGTGGTAGCAACAGCTACGTCCTTGACAATGCGTATGTTAGTGGGCTTACAAAGGGGACTTTAAATAGTGCAAATAGTTATACTTCGGCTAGCACGATTAGCGGTACGACTGGCACAAACAGCAACGGCTATCGCGCGTACACATTTACTGTTTCGAGCAGTAATACTAGCACAAGTATGACGGGCAGTTTGACAGCGTATAGTTATAGCACAGAGAAGATGTACAAGCATTCTATCGAAAACAATGCCGGGCTTTCGAGCAGTCAAGTGTATTTGACATCGTCGCTTAGTGGCAGCACCAAGTACACGAGCTTGTTTACGATAGCGGGCACTGACATCAAACTAAACTATCCTGCGACTTCGGGCGAGTACCTAGATGCTGCTGTGACCCGCACGGGCAAAGTCGAAAACACAGCTGCGTCGGGTTATGACTACACGGCTACGACTTCTGATGTAGTAAACACCGTGACTTACTCCTTGGCGACATATGAAGACTATATCTTTATACAACAAGAAGGCTCGGCTGTAGGCGATGACTTGGTCAGTGAATTCTGCTATGGCGATGGCGGAGTTATAAACATTCCGGACGAGATATGGGGCGACTATGACGACGACCTTGAGTACTGGGATTATAATAATGAAACCTATGTTACTTGGGCAAACAGTCCACTTAGAAATGTAATCCGCAAGAGTGCGTATGTCACTATCGATGATACAAACTATCTTGGAATTATGAGCACTGCAGTGGGCATATATCAATCACGTCCTGCTGAAGCGAAGACAAAGGGGACAGTTGTGACTGCGACTGTGCATTTCCCAGTCGGGTACAAGGTGGGCAGTATCTCATACAATGGTGTAACTATTACACCTACCAGCACAACGACGACTTCGGCTACGTTTAGTTATACAGTAGCGGGTGTCGAAGGTGCAGAACTTGTAATCAATGTTGTGCAAAACAAGTGGAATGACTCAGACAATATTGTTGCGCCTACGGGCAGCGGTACTTCAAGCAGTCCATACGTGATAGACACAGCCGCGAAGTTTGGCTGGATGGTAAACAAAATCAACAGTGGCGGAAGTTATGCGACTGCATACTATTCGATTGGCGCCGATATCAATCTTGGCACTGATGCAAACGGCAATACGATGTATATTGACCCTATCAAAACCTTCAGCGGCACTATTTCGGGTTCGGCTTTGTACTCGATTATCGATATGAACATAAATCAAGAATATGCTTGTTTTATGCACACAAACAATGGCACTATCTCAGACCTTATCTTTGTAGACCCTTGCTTTACTGGTGCGAAATTTGCCGGTTTGGTCTACAACAATGGTACATACACTAGCAGTAGTTCGTACACAACTGGCACTATAGAATGTGTCGGTATGCGTACAGACGACAGCATTCGCGGTCTATATGCTATGGAAGTTGTAGAATATATGGGCGATGTCGAATTTGGCGTTGTGTCCATGGTCTATTTCAACTCAGTTGATTCATACATGTTCGATGTATTCTGTGCGGTAAAAGTATATGGCGACGTATATGGCCTTGCTTATCTTCATTCAGGTGCTATATATGATGCTTATACTGATTTTAGTATCGCAAAAGCCACATCAGCTAGTACAAAATTCTATGCTTTGGCATACTTATTAAATGGTTATAGTGATGATAATAACGCTTATGTAGCTAATTTCTACACTCCTAGCACTGGAATGAGCAGTGTAGCGGATACACGTTATGTATTCGATGGAGCACAATGTGCGTGCATAGACTTTGTCTGTTACTTTGTGGATGGTGAATATAGCAATGGGACTGGATATTTGCAAGATGGCGGACATAATAATTTTTATGCTGAACCTGTGGGTATGACTACTGCTGAGCTTCAAGATGTAAATAATTATTATTTTGAAGATTTTAGTTATTGGATATTTACACCTGACGACAGCGATATATCAAATAATATCTATCGCGGTCAAAAATACGACCCTTCAAACAAGTATCCATTGCTTACTATGGGTGCTGAGACAAATCTTCTATCAGTATATTTTAGATATACTCTAAATAACAATGGCACAACTACGACAGGTGATATAGACAGTGTTAAAATTACACAATATGGCTGGTCAATGGAGAATTGGTATACTTGGGTAGAGAAAAACAAGGCATTTAGCTTTAAGGTCATAAAAGACAATGTAAGTTATGACACTCCAGTATACTTGACAAGTATAAAAAGTGATAGGGGCTTTAGTTACTCATTTGAATTGACACCTTCACGTTATGCTACGGCTACTTACACTATAAGTGCTTCAAATGCTGTGTTTGATGATTATTCGGCAGTGATTATGCTTTACTTCAGCACGGCTGAAAGCTCATTTGATAGTGATTATGATATTTTCATGACAGGCAAAGAGTACAACGATGCTATGGACGGTCGTCATTATGATTATGCAGTTGCGGCCAGCACAACGTCAAACGGAACTGCGCGTGCGAAGACATACAATTATTCGATAGACACCGCATATGGCGCACTTGTTGTGCAAACACTCAAGGTAGGGGATGCGGAAATCCTTTCTGGGCATTTGACAACAGCAGTGACCAAGTATATTTATCTAAATGGCAGTACATATAGTGCAAACTCGTCTAAGAGTGGCACTGGCACATATATCGGCAAGGTGGTTGTGACCCCAAGCAGTGTTCGTGCCGGCAAAATCGAGCTTTATGAACTCAAAGAAGACATATTTATTAAGGCTGAGCTTTATGTGGCTTATCAAGTCACTTACACTGGGCTAAATTCTAGTGTCCAAAACACTATTACGACATATTATAGCACTAGCGCTATCACGACAAGCACGACTTCGACTAAACTTGGCGATGTTCGTACTAGCGGTGGGCTAGCAGGGACGACTTCGGGACCATATTATGCTCCTGTAATGAGTAATGGCAACACAACCTTCGTCGGCAGTGTTATAAAGGGAAATAGTAAGAGCTTTACTCTTGGTGCAGCAAAACACAACAACACCACCGACTACACAAACACCAATTATGCTAGTACAGCTGATTATGCACACAGTGTAGGCGTGATTGACCTTGCAAGCACTACAAATAGTGTTGCGACATTGGAGTACAGATTTGGGCCAGGCGCTTATGACTACACTATCACGCTAGACATTTCTAAAACAACGACAGCTCCTTCGGCTGTAGTAGTAAGATTGTTGGATAGCAACGACAATGAATTGCAAAGCGAGCCGTTTACGTCTATAGGGCCAGGCTCCAAAGTTGTGCTTAAGAAGGTAGACGCAAGCTTGACTGGTTTACAACTTGAAGCTGTTGTGACAGCGGCAAGTGGAAAGGCTTATCGTGTTATTTGGAACGATTTGTACAAAGGCACTGCGGGCAACAAATTTAAATGTGACAATCCGACCGGACCTCGTAGTTACACCTTGTATGTAGTCGAACTATTTAAGGCGACTATAAAAAATAAATACAATGATAATGGTTATGCTTCTACTTGGGCAAAAGAGAAAGTAAATCCTACACTAAAAATCACTTATACGGCTTCTACGGCTTCTCTTAAATTTGTAGGTGCACCAGAAACTACTTTTGCCGCTGGTTTTGCTGATGAAAACAACATATTCACATCATCTCAAGTAATAGATTATGGTAGTAAAGTTGAGTTTTCTCGCGGTGATGCAATAGTAAACGATGATTATAAAATATACTTCTCTCATATTTATAGCAATGTAGATCAAGATAAAGATAGTGAAAAGACTATCACTGCTTGTACATCTGATCCTTCTATTGAATTTAAATATAATATTGTAGTACGTGAAATAAGGACAACAATTACAAATAAAAACTTGGATAAACATCCAAATGATTATATTGGTGTATCCTTATTATACGCTTCTTCCAATACTACTGTAGATGGATATAATACTTGTTATGGAGGCGCTTATGTTATTAAATATGTAGACATAGTAGATGCTAATAATAGGGATAAACCTATAGAAGGTGAAGATTTAAAATCAATACGTGGCACCCGTATCTTTAATGTCGTAGGTGGTGAACTAATTAAGGTAATCAGATCCGATGATAAAGATATTAATGGAAATTATGTAAATAGCATACAAACGATAACACAATCTAATTCTGGTAATAATGACGTATTTGATGTAGTAAAAAATGAATCTGATAAGTTGATAGGTAGATATGGTTATGTAAAAGATAATGCTTTATTTGAATTTACATATTATCCATATGTGCAAATAGGTGCTAATGTAGGAAGAATTGCTACTTCTATGAATGCAAATAATAACTATTCTACCTTATTGAATGGCACCTTTACCATTCAAGGAAAGGAAGTATCAAAAGATGAGAATGGTTATTACATAGAAAATAGTAAAGCCCAATATTTTGCATCTGAGAATGATGTATTTGAAACACCAATTTATATTTGTATTACATATACTATACACAAAGAACGACTTAAAGGTTGGGAAGATAATGGCTGGTATATAGGTAGTACTCTAATCGAAAATGGGGGTGCAGTAGAGTTAAATAAAACAAAGATAGGGACATATGTCGTATTAGACTCTGAATCAGGCAATTACAAAATTTACACACTTAAATTCCCTTGCAGCATAGAAGATAGTGATGCTATAGAGAATAAAGAATATGTTTTGAAATTTACTGAAACTACTGTTTCATATACTGCATATAGCAAGCTTACAAGTGGTGGAAAAACT
This sequence comes from uncultured Christensenella sp., assembly GCA_964434265.1. Classification (GTDB taxonomy): domain Bacteria; phylum Bacillota; class Clostridia; order Christensenellales; family UBA1242; genus UBA11490. Next base: position 51,818 of record CAYSUK010000001.1, read on the forward strand.
ACAGAAAACAATGCTGTAGCTACTAAAACTTTGTGGGAGTTTGGTGATGCGAGTTATACTGGTTCTGGAACACTTATTGCAACTAGTAATAATGATCGTATCAATGCCACACTTGGATATCATGGTTATTACAGATTTGAAATTGTTTCTTCCAAGTTAGATGAATACAATTATGATACATATTCATACAGTGGATTAGAAGATACGGATGTGACAAGTTCTTATATAACAAATGATGGCTCAGATTATGATATTGATACAATAATATCTGGTATCCGATTAGACTTTACACATCCTACAGGTGCAGTTTCTACATCTGCCACATTCAAAAAATGGCATAACGTACCTACTGTAATATACAAAGTCAATTATGTATCAACTGGTTATACTGGCAAATATTTGCTACATGGTGGCAGATTTAATAATTATATGCTCATAGAAGAAAGTTATGAGTTTGTAATTGCTGATATCCATTTTTCTGGAACTGCTACTTTGGGCGATGGTAATTTATCCTTTAATAAAGTCCTTGAAGGCAGTACTTTTAGAGTAACTGTGAGTGTACATGAAAATTTGTTCACTTGCCTTACAGAAACAAATGCTGATGGTGAAATTGAAGTTGAAATTACTGGTGATACTAGTATCACTCTGGAATTTAAAGAAAATGTGTATACTATAAATTATCGTAGAAATAATGACAACGAGTTGTTGTATCCAAATAAAGATATTGATCCAGATGTAGATATAGATGTATTAAAACTTGGTAGCTTAGTAGGTGTATTAGAACCTTACAATATACCTGCAATTAGCAAAACAAGCCCAGGCGACGAATATGTATTTGAAGAGTGGAGTTGTACAAATAAATCATTTGATACTGAAGATGTGATCTTTAATGATAAAGCCGATATTAATACAAGCTTATATATGATATATGGCGAAGACGGCGCGACATACGATATCTATGCAAACTGGCGTCGTAAATACTACAATACATTTAATATTGGCGATAATAATGGTGTAGAGACTACACAAAAGACAAAAGATGATAATACACGTGTTGGCGGAACATTGACTTCAATTTCGGTAAAAAATGATCCAGAAAAAGGAAAAAATGAAAAGTATCAATATAGCAACACTGCTACTGTATCATATACTGCAAATGCCGGTTATACATTCACAGGTTTGAAAGTAAATAAAGTAACAATTGGTACAGTTGAAAAGGATAGTGGTACAATCACAATTAGTGATGATGGAATAACAGTATCACGTAATTATTCGACATGTAATATAAAAACAAATAGCACTATTACATATGGCGGAAATACTTACTATGTAAAAGACAACTTCCTATATCTTGACGCAGAGCATGTTGTGCATTATGGAGAATTTGACTATCAAGTAAGTGATGGCTATGTGTATATTTACGATATTCCAGATGTAAAAATAACTGCTTGTTTTGAAGAAAATACATATAATCTAAATATTACCCAACCATCTGGCGGAGAAATAACAATAACCTCACACACAAGTAGTGCTCCAGATATCCAATACTCAAATAGTTTGCCTACTCGCATAACTCTTGGATATTTCTCGAGCGTAACACTTACTTACACAAACACTAATGCAAATTATCGTTTCCAAAGCTGGAATTGTGATAAAAAAGATTATGTAGACCTAGTTTCTGCAAATCCTACTACACTTTCTCTAAATGACAAGGGTATAAATGAAGGAGTCACAAGTATAGATATTTCTGTTGGGGAATACAAACAAGTAAAAATTACCAATACTGATAGATCATACTTGATAAGATTTCTTCAAGATTCGGAAGCAAGTTGGTCACGACTAACTTTAAGGAACATAATGCTAGACGGCAGTAGTGTAGTCTGGATATATGATAATTTTGTACTAGTATACGAAGTATCTGGCAATAACACTATTATGACTACAAACTGGACTCGTACATGCACAAATAGTTCACATGTGGCAGAAGGACTATCCGAGCACACTACAGAATGCGACGATTGTAAGTTTACAAGTGTAGATATGTATGTTGTGCTAAACGACGCAGCTCCTGATACTTTGAATATCACAATGCATCTTGGCCATTACTATATAGGCGACGATGTCAATGTAAATCCAAATCCAGATAGCGCTGAGTTTTATAGCTCTTATTTTAAAAATGTAAATTTGTGGAAAAATGGTATTGGCTATGTAAGTGACTATTTGACACTTACTGGTGATGCTACTTCATCAGTTACGGCTTCTATCAAAGCAAGTACTACTGGTTTTGATACAGTACTTCCTATAGCTGAATTTACTGCACGACCATATGACGATGTAAGTGCTGAAGACCATACATCTACAAATAACGAAAGGGTGTATGTTGCTACACAAAATACTCCTTCGCTTAAAGTCCTTGAAGGTGCATATGTCAAAATTGTTGCTGAAGACTATGTGGACAGCAATGCACGTAAGTCATATAAGTTCTCGCACTGGACATTTGAACCAAGCGATGCTGAATATGGCGATGCTGACTGGATGAGCGATACTGAAACTCACACTGCTTCACTTGAATTCCAAGTGTTTGCAAGTAGGGCAGGTACCTACACCGCGCATTATACTTATGCTTATAGCCTTAATACTGATAGCGGTAAAACAACAGACGACGGCAAAACCTTCACTACCGCAAATGTCACATCTGCGACATTAACCGCATCTGGCACTAAGTATTATAGTGCAGACAACAAATATCTTGCAGGTTCGACTGTTACTCTTACAGCAGCACTACAATCGGGTTATGCATTCCAAGGCTGGTACTTGTATGACGGCGAAAATTATACCAAAATAGATTCTGACACAACAGGATTTACTACTATTTCGGATAATACACTTGTATTCACCGTCGGCGGAAAAGATTGTGACAACAACACTATACCTGGTGTCGACCTTGAAACGTATGATATTGTATTTATAGGCACTCCGCTACTCGCATATCAATTTGGTGGCGCAACTGGTGCACCAAGTGCGACTTACACTGTAAGCGGAGATGGTGTATACAGTGTAACTGGAGGAACTCTAAGCGGAAACACAGCAACCATGACTGCCGTAGGTGGCACATACATGACTGTATATGTCAAAGAAGGCACAACAATCACTTTCACAATGAGCAAGTCTGAGACTTCGGCTCGCGCAACGGGAGTATTGAATGGTTCGACAACGCTTGACGCCAATACAATTCCTCAAGTGACATTTATCGATTATGGAATTTCTGGTTTGACATACAGCATGACTGCATTAGGAGGCACTGCTGGCAAGTACGAAGTTGTTTATACAAATATATACTCAGTTGTGGCAAAATCGGCTGCCACAGTGACCGACACTCACGTAACTGCTAGTTATAAGGACAATATCTCAAACAGTATTATCACTATTACTGCAAGTAGTACTGGAATAACATATAATGGTGTGACTTATTATGACCATAATACCACAATCGAACTATCTGCTACTATCCCTGTTGGTCACGATTTTGTATCTTGGGTTACAAATAGCACAACTTATACAAATAGCACACAAACTATCACACTTATAAGTTCGATTACTTCACTTACTTTAAATATATCCGAAATTGAGTACGATATCACTAAAGTAATGCAAGTTTCTATTCCAAATGGCTTTAATAACAACATTAAGGAAGATACAACTTGGACGTCAGATAGCTTTGGTTCGTTTGCTTACACTTCTGACCACGTATCAGACAGCACAAAAGTAGGATATTTTGGCAAAATCACTATCGGTGATTTTACAAGTGGTAAATATCTCTACATTAGTGGTAGTAAAGCATACTATGATAGCGAATACAAACATGAAGTGTATAGCGGTCTTTACTCGATATCGGGTAGTACACTCACATATCTAGGTGCGGAGTATTCGATATCATCAAACAACACGGCTGAAGTATGGAGCATGTACACAAATCCTATATATGCTGTTACGGGCGGAACCCTATCTCAAGATGGTATCACTATCGAAAACATCCGTGGTGCTATCACAATCACATGTACTGCAGAGATGCAAGGTAAGTTGAATAATAGCACTAAAAACAACAAGACCGATACAATCCTTGACAGTGCAAGCCAAAGCACTCTCAAGATGACAGATACTGTGACATACACAGCTGCTACAAAAGCTGGTTATGTCTTCAAAGGCTGGGTAGAGTATAACTGCAACAACGTTAGAAATACTGCTGTAGGCGGCTACTATTCGACAGAAAGCAGCATAACAATAAAGTTAAACGAAGAGAACAACGGCAACTATTATGTAGCCGTATACAACCCTACATTTAGTCTCACAGTCGGGGCAAACACATTTGACCAATGTGCTTCTATTAAGGTTTCGTTTGGTGACACTGAAGAGACCTTGACAAACCCAACTCAAACTAAAGTGTATTCAAACATCGAGTGGGGCACAACCATCACACTTGTAGCGACTCCAAAAGGTCAAAACCGTACAAACTATTGGACGCTCACATACGGTGACCAAACCCAAACATCGAGTGGCAGCACAATCAAATTCAACATTCAAGACAATGCGACAGCAATACACGAGTTCTTGACCCAACACACAATCACTGTTACACACGACAAAGAATTTACAACCACTGGTGGCACTTGGAGTATCCAACAATCAAGTCTATCAAATGGCGAGTGGAGTGATTGGACAAACGTCACTACTGACGGCTTTGTAGGTGCGACAGGAAGTAAGATATTCACAAAAGCCGATGATGGAATAAGATATAGAGTTGTGATTACCACAAACACACACCACTATGTTACATTATCTGCTTCTGGCAATGGATACACTATCGATGGCTCAAACAATACATATGTCACAAGTGGAACTTTGACATCATATGTTTACTTCAATGGCGCAGACTCAAACGGCGTGACAGAAGATAGCACACTTACTATCTCACATACCGGTCTAAACTACATAAACATCACTACATCTCCAAGCGGTCTTGGAAATACAGTGACAGTAGACGAAAACATCGGCGGTTCGACTAGCGGTAGTTCAAAACTAAGCACTATTATCCGTAAAAACAATGGCAGTGCAGAGCTTAGCACAACAGCAGTAGCAGGTTATGACACACCTACTTGGTCGACAAACGCTGGCACATTAAGTGCTACTAGTGGATTGTCGTCGTCACTAAGTTATACTTGGTCGGCAGACACACTAGGCAAAACATACAACATCACACTTACATATAAAAACAACTCAAATAAGTCTATCAGCTTGAATGTGATAGGATTTACAAGCGATCTACACTATACATCTATGAAGGGCACTACCGATTTAAAAATAGGTGACGATTTGATACATCCATCGGAAATTTCAAATCTTTCTCTTGCAAGTGGAGTTACATCGATTAGATTTAGTGGCTTTGTAAGTAGCGAAGTCAAGAAATTGACTTTGACAGACGGAACTACGACATCGACAGTAGATGTAGTAGATGACAATGCATATATCGAATACACTATCCCAAGTGGAGCAGGCGATAGCATATCATTGACACTTACTATCACAAACAACACATGGATAGATAGCGGAAACTACACCGCTCCAAGTGGCTCAGGTACAGCAGCAGACCCATATCAAATAGCAAATGCTCAAAATTTTGCATGGATCTCATACAAATCTGCAAAAGATAGAGAAAGTTTTGATGGCAAGTACTTTGTCCAAACAGGCAATATCGACCTTTCCGGTCACCTATGGCTCCCTATCCAACATTTTAATGGTGTATTTGTAGGCAGCCACGATTATCTCATCTCAAATCAAGCATGTTATGGTCACTCATATCACTTTGAAGATGAAGATGATACATTTATGGAAGGCGACTATGACTACACTATAGGCTCGTTATTTGCAAATTCAGACGGCGGTGTATTTAAATCATTGCGATTGAAGAATAAAAGAAATTATGATTCCTATGATGATTGTGATTCAATAATGCACACATCTACAAAAGCATTATTGTTGGGAAATGGTCGAGACGTCGTTATTGATGGTATCAAAATCGAAGAATCCGACTTTTATGCTCACGGAAATGGTGGAGCTCTTGTAGCTAATTTACATGGTGGTAAGATCACAAATATCTATATTGATTTTGTACAAATGAAATTTGATATTGTGTATCTAAATACTCTCTTGATAGGTCGAATATCTAAAGGAGATGCTACTTACTATGATAGTAATGGAAATGCAAGTAATGTAGTAATCGAAAATGTATATATTGATGCAGGTGTCGCTTTCAGTATTATAGGCAATATAGAGACAGATGTATCATTACTAAACATTTACTTTAGAGGTGATGTACAAGTACAAACATTTATCATTATGATAGATGAATATTCTGTCACCCTGGAAAATGTAGTACTATATGGTTTGACTGGTAATGTGGATTATGGAAATATAATCGGAATTTGTGATGGAATTTCAGTAAATTGTACTGATGTATGGTGTCATTGCTTTTATGACAATATTACATTCCTAAATGGCACAACCCCTACTGGTGTTACATTTGTTACTGGAGAAGATACATCATCTTTAGAGAACTTCATCAAGTCGCTTTATGAAAAGGGTGGAAATCCTTGGTTCTACAATATTCCGGGTAAAAATACTTATGATGATGACTTTGGTATGGATCTATTTGGTGAGCGTGTCACAAGTTCGAGTGACGATACAGTCACAATCGAAGATGGCAGCATCAAACTTAGCGGAGACGTATCCATCACTAAGTTTAAAAACGCACTTTCTGCACTTGCTACAAATAGCGAAGTCACTAAGGTCGAACTATTTAGTAGTATAGACTTTAAGGGTGCAAGCCTTGACACCATGTACACTATCCCAGCTGGCAAAACCTTTGACGGCCACGGATATACAATATCTGGTATCAAAGCAGTGCGCGATATGACTGACGGAAGGTTTGAAGCGGGAATATTTAGCCAAATAAACGGCACATTGCGACGTACAATCTTTGAAAACATATATGTATATGTAAGTTCAGGTGCTGCGACAACATGTACTTACTCGCATATTGGACTTATCTTTGGATATTCAAATGGCGCGACTATATCAAATGTCACAGTCAAGAATAGCCGACTAAATGTCGTGTTTGACGGACTTTGTGCGGTTGATGATACGTCATATCCAAATATCGGTCTATTAGGCGGAGCAAATGACCAAAGCAACTTCACATATATCGATATCATAAATAGCAAAATCACATTTAGCCAATATGGTGCAACTACTCAAGAAGCATTCAAAATCGCCGGCTTTATAGGATATAGTGCTAGTGGCAGCATAAACAATGTACAAGTAGACACTGACATAATCGTCGATAGCAGCTCAAATATGCACATTGTTTCTGGATTGGTTGGTACACAACGTACATCTGTCACAAATGCAGCTATTACTGGCGATATTACATCGACATCTTCGTCTAGCAATGTTTATCCTATCGCGGGAATAACTTGGGGTGCTGCTAATAGTTACTCAGTATCCACAGCATATGTAAGCGGAACGTTTAGTCCAAAAGCAAGTACATTGTATGGCACTACTGATTCGATCTCATACACAAATGTTTATGTTTCCGAATTAGCATCTTCTGCAAGCGGAACTAAGACCGATGCCGAGATGAAGAGTTATAGCACTTATGAAGGATTTAACTTAGATGAGATGTGGTATAGTACTGCAGAAGAATTGAGTTGGTTTATGGATGGTTTCACGTATAATGATCATTCTGAAAACAATGGCTATCCATATTTCTCAGTAGCTTCAAACAACTTTAAATTCACTTTAAATCTATCAGGAGATGGTGCAAGTGGTGTTAGAGCAAATTTGAACTCTTATCAAAAATCTCATGTGCTTGATGCTGCAGGTACTGTAAATAGACTATTTGAAGTTAATGACCTTGATGTTTATGAAGATATATACGTATATGTCAAAGGCAATAATGGATATTATCTAGACACTGCAGAGTCGACTATCGACCTTACAGAGTCTTCAAGTCCAATATCATTGGAAAGTTGGATATCGAGTATCGGCTTGACTGTAGATGGCTGTTATTCTGATGAAGATAAATTCACATTATTTACTTTGCCAATGCAATCGCATTCGGAGTATGACGTAACGCTAAATCTAGTAGTTAAGAAAGTCGATTATACTATCACAGCTACAGCAAGCGGACACGGAAGCGTGGTTTCGGGTGCTGGCAGTTATAAAACAGGCGATACTGTTACACTAGTTGCTTCGGCAAATAGTAGTGACGACGAGTATTGTATGCACCAATTTGTAGGTTGGTACAAGGGCAATACACTCAAGAGCACAAAACTTACATACTCCTTTACAGCAAGCGAAAGCACAGCGGGTGAGTATGAAGCTAAGTTCTGCTCAGGCAGCAATTGTCTATATAAGGTAAAAACCAGCATCACATCTGGTGTAGAAAGCACAGTCAGTCCTTCTGATACCGGATTTATGAATGTTGGAGAGTCAGTCGAACTTAAAGCAAATCTCACTTCTAGTGAAGAGATAGTTTCTATCACTCGAGACGGGGTAGAGATTTACAACAAGATAGATGGTGTACTTGACACAAGCTATACTGTAGATTTGACCGAAAACACACTCACACTTTCATTCACAATGCGTACTGCTACAAAAGGCCAATACCTATTTAATGTGGGTATGACGTCTCGTCTCGTAACGGTAAATATCCCTAATGTAGGCGGAAGTACAATTAATCAAACTGATGCATATTCGGCTCACGGCGTAATTACACTCGCTCCAGAAGGTGGCGCAACATCGGTAATTAACGCAAATTCGACTATGGGCACAGTAAATGTGTTGTATGGCAAAACACTCACAATCACATTTATGTCAGATATCCGCTACAAACTTGATTCGGTTTCTACTAGCATAACTGGTGGAAATACAAGCTTTACTGCTTCGACTTCGACAGTAGACGGATACACACGTTATACATATACTTACACGACTGACGCGATTACTGACGATGCGACTATCACCCTAAATCTTGTAAAAGACAGATGGGTGGACATCTCGTATGACGAAAACACATCGACATATTCGTTTGGTGCTGGACACTCGGCTGAGTTTATTACAGCAAACGGCGGAACAGCAGCAAATGAAATCTCGGCATCTAGCGCAACATTTGGCACCGACCAAGCCTACAAAGGCCTAAGCGGAAATCCAATTGTTATCTCGACCGCAGCACAACTTGCTCGTGTGTCATATCTTGTAAATATAGGTGCAACCTTTATGACCTATATTGATGGTGAACTTACACAAGTATATTATCATAATGCATATTACAAAATCACTGCGGACATCGACCTAAACAACTACTTCTGGACCCCTATAAATGCTATCAATGTAGATACTACTTATAGCGTGTCTACAAGTATGAATATCGTATCCGAAACACAAAATTCGATTAAGAATATGTATATAAGATACGATGGCGAAGAAGAAGCAATAGACCATACTGATAATTTCAGTTATGTTGGTTTCTTCGGATCAAGTGTAAAAGATACAATTACTGGCATCACATTTGACAATGCAGTAATATACAATTCGCATGGAAGTGGTAGATCTGGTGCGGTTGCTGGTATGTCTTATTATAGCCAATTTAACTTTATTACTGTCAAAAACTCTACGTTTAATTTCGCAAGTTATGGTGCTGGATTGGTAGGTCAAACTATTGGTGATACATTCAACTATGTAAATTCCATTTCAAACACTGCAAAAGTAATTGCTGGCAGTACTTATACTAGTTTTGGTGGCATAGTAGCATATATGTATCGTAGCACGATAAACAATGCTTCGGTAAGTGGTTTGAATATCATAACTCCAGATAATTATAATTATTATAGTTTCGAAATAGGTGGTGTAGTAGGTGTCAACATGTCATCAGTAGTAAAAGACGTAGTAGTCGACACAATAACCACTAATGGCAATAATATATATCTTTCTAGTATATCATATGAAGCATACTATGGTTCGGAATATATAAATGTTTGGTCAAAAGAGTCTACTAATTTGATTGCAAAGAATTATAGTAATGGCACTATAAATGTACTAAATGGTACTCCAGATTTGAGCACGCTTGGTCTAAGTAGTGATACATGGTACGTAAGTGGTGGTGTAGCCTATACAAAAGGTTATGGCGCTGGCACAAATACCATAAGCCGTATCGCTGATGTAACGACTGGCGGATTTGCTGGCGGAACAGGTACTAAGAGTGACCCATATCTAATAGCGACTGCTGATCAATTTAGATATCTACAATATCTTGTAAATAGCGGAAATACTACTTACAATAGTATCAGCAAGTACTACAAAATCACTGCCGACCTTGACCTTGGTGGTGGAATAAGCACTATGCTTGGTACAGCTGTAGATAATAATTATCGCGAGAGTAATATAGGACACTTTAATGGACACTTAGATGGTGACTTCCACACTATCTCAAATATGATAATATTTGACCCTTACAGCGATAGATTTGTTGGATTTATGCCATATCCAAATATTGGTGCTACTCTTAAAAACCTAAATCTTGACAACTATACTATATTCGGCAGTGCATATTATGTCGGCGGTATCGTAGGTTGTGGCTATGAAGGAGTAAATATCGACAATGTAAGCATCACAAATGGTTATGTCGCTGGACTAGGCATATATTTGGGTGGTATAGTCGGTTATATCAAAACTAATACTTCTGATTCGATAGTTAAAAATTCATCATTTAGTGGTATACTCACAGGTACTGCAGGTGTGCAAGGTGGTATAGTAGGTTTTACTTATCATAATAATTCTGACTACAATATCTATATCCAAAATTGTAGTACTGACGGACTATCTATTACTGGATATGCTATATCAGGCGGTATATTAGGTCAAAGCCACGTTGATGGTAATAATACAACAAAGACATATATCACAAACTGTGTAAACAATATGAAGTTGCTTGTATCCACAGGAGAAGTAGGTGGTATTGTAGGTTATACATACAATACTGAAATAGAAAACTGCTACAATAATGGCGAAATAGTATTATATTATTATGTTATAGCAGAAAGTAGTGATACTTACTACAATACTGATGAAAACTTTAATAATGGTACATATAGTACAAACACAGAATACAACACATTCTATGGTGAAATTGTTGGACGTAACTATAATAATCTAAACAATTCGACAGTTATTAAAAACACTTACTATAATGAAGCCAAGAAAATTGTTCTTTCAAATATGAGTAAGAATGGAATACTTCTTCCATATGGTGACAAGAATATACTTGGACATACACCAAATGGATATAGTATTTGGACTACTACACGTGATATAGGAGCTACGTATATTGACAACATTGGCAGTGCAGAGATGAAATACGAGTCCGAATTGAAGGAACAAGGAAACTTCGCTGCATGGGACACTTACACTGTATGGAATGTCGACGGAACTAGTTTGCCAACACTTCGTTGGGCTACTCAAAATAGACTTTATCTTGAGGGTGAAGGTCTTAGAATATCTGATGACGGTCTAGCGGTAATAGTAGATGGCGGCAAGATTACATTTGCTGACGGGGTAAGACCTGTCGCAGATAGTGACGGACGTATATATGTTTATGCAAGCGGTAGTGCTCTTGATGTAAACCTTGTTCCTGACACAAACAATGAGTTGGAGTCAGCACAAGTGAGAGAGTACTATGGAAGTACATATACTACACTTAATAGTTCGAGCATAGACTTCGATACATATAGCGACGGAACATCGTTTAAGGTGCTTAAAGTATCCTTTGTAAATAGCGAGTTTAGCATCACTATAAATACTTCGCTTTCACGCGGAAATGGTATCGCAATTGGCGGATACGAGACTTTGCATATTGTGATTCTAAACGTTACTACAAATCAAGCATACACTTGCACTCTTGATGACGGAACATATGTGTTTGATGGGCTACTTGCTGGTGACTATTATGTCGCAGTGTACACTTCGATGTTCTTCAATGTTTCAAACATTACATGTTCGACAAGCGGTGTTGAGTTTGCAAATTCTGAGTTCTATTATACACTTAGTCTTTCAAATTCGACATCGGCAAATGCTACTATCAACATCACAGCCAATAAGACTGTTGATGCTTGGATATACAGTAAGGTTGAGATAGGTGCATAATCTATCTTGACCCGCCTTATGGCGGTGACTCTTGGAGTCAAAATCTTGATATGTACTTGGCACACAAACTTAAATATAAAGAATTAAGCAATCAAAAATTATTTAAAATCAATGTGCCAATATACATATAGACAAAAGTTTGGCGGTCTTATGACTGCGGATAAAAAAACCTTATTTTACATAAGGTCTTTTGTCGTTTAAAAGGAAGTCATATTTGGCTTTCTTTTTTTTATTTTACATTATCTGTCATATGCGTGTTTTTTGTGACAAATTGTGCGAGTAGTGGCCTTGCGATTTTTGTCGAAAAGGGGAGAATAGTGACGTGTTGTGACTTAGTATGTCGATATGATAATAAAATTTAAGAAAAACCCATAAATTTATTAGAAATCAGTCGAGTTTTGGATTATAATGCAAGTATAAATCAAGGAGGAAAAAATATGAAAGAATTATCAATGGAGACAATAATAGAAAAATTGTCACAACTTTATGTAACAAAGTTTTTAGAAAAACTAACTCTTACTGAAAAGTTAAACAACTTTGCTTTATCCCAACTTCAAGATCGTAGCGTGTCAGATGAGTTTGTAAAACTCAATGAACGTTTGACGGAGTCGTTGCTCATACTTGAAAAGCTTGTATATATTTTTGAGCAACTTGGTATTTGTGATGATGTGGCATAATATGATTAAGTAGTAATGTGATTTTTAAAAATTGAATTACATAAAAAAACACTCAGTAAATTTATACTGAGTGTTTTTATATTGTCTACTATTATTTCTCTTCTTTTTTAGCAGTAGTCTTTTTAGCTGTTGTAGCCTTCTTAGCAGGTGCTTTTTCAGTTGTAGCCTTCTTAGCAGCTGTAGCTTTTTTTGCAGAGGCTTTTTTCTCTGCTTTTACTTCTTCTACAACTTCAACTTTCTCTTCTTTCTCTACCTTTGCTACTTTTTCTACTTTAGCAACAGTGTTTTTACTGTTTGCTTTTGCTTTGTTTAGAGCAAGGTTTAGACGAGATATCTTTCTGCTAGCATTGTTTTTATGAATAACACCTTTTGAGCATGCTGAGTTGATGTAAGCAACAGTGTCGTTTAGTTTTGCTTCTGCTTCTTCTACTTTGCCTTCTGCAACAAGTTTTCTAAAACTTTTTACCATAGTAGCAAGAGTGCTTTTTACATAACGATTTTCGCTTCTCTCTCTATCATTTGTGTTTATTCTCTTTTTTGCTGATTTGATGTTTGCCACTTTATTTTCTCCTTAAAATATACAAATTTCATTTTTGCTCCACTATTTTATCACAAATAAATGTAAATAGCAAGGATTATTTGGGAATATTATATATATAATTTACTTTTTGGGGGACTTATGAAGAGTGATATTTTGTTTGACCGCATAGGATTTGAAGCGGGCAGTGATTTGTGCGGCGGAAAGAGTGTTTTGAGAAAACTAAAACATGGTTTGATTAGAGAAGATTTTTCGATTAAGGATATGTCGACATCTAGGAAACTTGCAAAGCCTATTGGTGATTATACCTTGCTTACAATTGATAGTTATACTGACAATGTCGATAAGGTGTATTATATAATTGACATTTTGAGTAAAATACTTGGCGAGTATATCGGTGATACTGATGGCAAACGCATACTTGTTGTGGGGCTTGGAAACCGATATATTACGGCCGACACTTTGGGGCACGAAGTAGTGAGCAGAGTGGTCGTGAGTGGTAAAGGGACGATTGTGAATGCAATTGTTCCGAGTGTCAAAGGGCTGACGGGGATAGAGAGCTGTGACATTGTGGAAGGTGTGGTCAAAAAGACCAAACCTGACGTGGTGGTCGTGGTGGATTCGTTGTGTGCGAGCGACATAAAACGGATTGGCACGTGTATTCAGTTTTCAAATGGTGGCATGACCCCGGGATCGGGTATTCGTAGTCCAAGGCGAGCACTTTCTAGTAAAAACCTTGGGTGCAAGGTCGTATCTATCGGGGTGCCGTTTGTGGTGTATGTAAGCACAATTATCGACACAATGTTTGGCGGTATGCAAGGTACTATGCAAAGGGACAAAGTCGCCCGAAACAAAGCCGAACTTGAAAATATGGTTATGACCCCGAGCGATATTGATGTGCGAGTGGAAGAACTGGGCAAAATAATATCGACCGCTCTAAACAAAACACTACTTGGTGTCGACGGATATAGCGACTTTTAGGTATTTTAGCAGGTGTGGTGGCAATATAATTTAGTATGAGAAAAAGTGGTTTTGTAGTGCTTGGAATAATTGTGGCTCTGGCATGTGTGGTTGTTTTGTTTGCAGTCAGTTTTCCTGTTCGAAATAAAAAATTTGTGGCAAGTGTTTGCGAAAAATACGACCTTGAAGTGAGTCTGGTTTTGGCGGTTATTAATGTCGAAAGTGGTTGGGACGAAGACGCAGTATCTAGTAGTGGTGCGGTTGGGGTTATGCAAGTTATGCCAAGCACGGCTGAAGAAGTGGCTATGCGGCTTGGACTTACAAATTATGACATTACAGATTTTGAAGATAATGTGACGATAGGTTGTTGGTATCTAAGATATCTACTTGATATGTTTGGTGATTTAAGGCTTGCACTTTGCGCATACAATGCCGGGCCCAATAATGTCCGTGATTGGCTTGATAATCCAGAGTATAGTGACAATGGTAAACTTACAAAAATACCCTTTAAAGAAACCCGTAATTATGTGAAAAAGGTGAATTTTAATAAAAAGGTATACGATATTTTAATTTAATTTGTGTCGTTATAATTGACTAATGCGGTCGCTTGTGCTAATATGTAAACATATTAGGAGTAAAATTATGGCACAAGTAGAAAATCAAACACTTTATAAAGAAGTGGACATTAGAAAAAATAAAATCAAAACTTTGAAGGAATCTGGCATAAATCCTTATGCTCCAAAGTTTGACCAAACACACTCAATAAGCGAGGCGAGAGCGTGCAAACTAAAAACTCGCGTTAAAACAGGCGGACGTATAATCGCACGTCGTATTTTTGGTAAGTTTATGTTTGTTCAAATCGCTGACGTTTATGATAAAATCCAAGTTAGCCTTAGTCAAAACGACATAGGCGAGAAGAAGTACAAGTTCTTTAAGGAAATGGTTGATATCGGTGACCATGTCGGTTTTGAAGGTACAATTTACAAGACTCAAACTGGCGAGCTTACTATCAAAACTGAGAAGTACACATTGTTGTCGAAGGCGATGTTGCCGCTTCCAGAGAAGTTCCACGGCATCGCTGACACTGAGATTAGATATCGCCAACGTTATCTTGATATAATCACAAATCCAGAAGCCAAGAAAATATTTGTTATGCGTAGTCGTCTTATCTCGACTATCCGTAATTTCTTGGTAGAAAATGGCTTTTTGGAAGTCGAGACACCAATTCTACAAAGTGTAGCATGCGGTGCTGCAGCAAAACCTTTTGTTACAAAACACAACGCTCTAAACAAGGTATACAATCTTCGTATATCGCCAGAGACTTTCCTAAAACAAGTCGTTGCTGGCGGCATTCCACGTGTATTTGAAATCGGCAAAAACTTCCGCAATGAGGGTATGGATGCCCAACACTTACAAGAGTTTACAATGCTTGAGTGGTATGCAAGTTATTGGGATTACAATAAAAACATCGCGTTTATTCAAAAACTACTCAAAATGTTGGTTAAGAAGATGTGCGGGACTTATGAGATTGAGTATCAAGGAATCAAACTTGACTTTGGCGGAAAGTGGGCAAGAGTAAACTACATCGAAGAACTAAACAAAGTGCTCGGAGTAGACATACTTGCTATTGATGACGTTGAAGAACTTAGAAAAGTTGTGCTTGACACAAACCAATTTGACCGTGACGAAGTAAACGACCTTATCTCACTTGGTGCGATATATGACTATGTTTACAAACGTAAAATCCGTCCAAATATTGTGCAACCTACTATTGTTTACAATTATCCAAACCTTGTTCCACTTGCTCGTCCAAGCGACAAAAACAACAAGGTAATCGAGATGTTCCAAGTGCTTGTTGCGGGCTCAGAACTTGTAAAAGCATATAGCGAACTTGTTGACCCACAAATCCAAAGAGCAGGATTTGAAGAACAAATGCGCAACAAGATGAAAGGCGACGAAGAAGCATTTGAACTTGACGAAGACTTCTTGCTTGCTATGGAACATGGTATGCCACCTATGAGTGGATTGGGACTTGGTATCGACAGACTTATGTGTATCTTGTCAAACCAACCTACACTAAGAGATATTATTTTGTTCCCAAATATGAAATAACGAAATACAAACATGTAAAGTGCGAGAAAATATATACTCGCACTTGCATTGTATAAATATAAAAGGGGGTTTTTATGAGCATAATTTATGTTGATGAGTGTATTGATTTTTCACAAGCTCACATCAAAACTATGGGTGTCGAAGTTGTGAAATCAAACTATTTGGTCGACGGAATTCCACATTTTTGCGATACTGAAAATCCGCTTGATTATAGTACAATATATCAAAATTTTAAAGATGGTTTGAAGATTGAGAGTATTCCGCTAAGTGCGAAAGAGTACGAAGAAATCTTCGACGTTGCTTTGTCGCAAGGTGAAAACATAATATACTTGCACTGTTCAAATAGTGTGAGTGATGGGGTAAAGAATGCACATCTTGCACTTGACCATTTGCGTATAAAGTATCCAAAACGCGAGATAACGGCATTTGATACACTGGGGCTGTCCGTTCAAAGCGGGCTTATATGTCTTGAAGGTGCTATTCAAAACAAACGCGGGTTGATTGATAAAGATATTCTTGATTCGCTAAATTCGTTTAGAGACCAAACAGCATTTTACTTTTATGCAAATAGTTTTAAAAATGTCTACGGAAACAAGATAAACAACCTTGACACAAACTATGGCAGCATGTCACTAATAAAACCTATATTTACTGTAAATGATGAAGGGAAGATAGACTGCGTAAATAAGTCTAATGGCAAAAATAAAGCAATCGCTGATTTGGTCGAATATGTAAAGACATATGGCGAAAATCTTGCCGATTATCCTATAGCTATCGTTCATACAAACTGTGAAAAAGATGCAATGTTGCTTAAATCAAAACTTGTCGACCTTATTGGCT
This sequence comes from uncultured Christensenella sp., assembly GCA_964434265.1. Taxonomy (GTDB): domain Bacteria; phylum Bacillota; class Clostridia; order Christensenellales; family UBA1242; genus UBA11490. The sequence continues at coordinate 69,200 of CAYSUK010000001.1, forward strand.
CTGACAACAAAATATGGGTTGAGTGTGCAAGTGTAACGACTTTATCCCAAATAGGGCAAGGCGCACTTGGAGTTGCATTCCACGCTAAAAAACGAGTATAGAAAGTCGCATTTGCGACTTTTTTAAATATATGGGGGAACATATGAAAATCAAAAACATACACGGCCAAATTGTAGATATCGAATTAAATGACAACAATTCAGAAGATTACGTTGTGAGCAAAACATTTTCGGCGGTAATTGAAAACAAGTTTGCGCAAAACGAAAATAATACATATTCACCTTTGGAATACAAACAAAAGAAATATTTCATAACAGAATGTATTAAAAGTGGAATAACAAACTTTTTTGATGTTAGTCCAAACTATATACTTTCGGCCGATGTATATGCCGAACTAAATCAAGATGCTTGCATCGGTGTTAGATTGTATCCGCAGGACGATATCACGGACGAGTATATAAATGAGTGTACAAACCTTATAAAAAACAAAAAACCAAATGCATCAGTTGCGCTTGTTGTTGACAATATCACACTTTACAGCGAAGAACAGATAATGGCTGTTGTAAACTTTGCAAAATGTAATAATATGTACATATACACAAATGTTTCGATGACGCTAGATGAAGTGGGTGAATGTGACAAAATGACGGGAATGTCACCGATATACTATCTTGAAAGTTTGGGTGTACTTGATAGAAAATGTGTACTTGGCGGTTGTGTGTATTTGGATAAAGACGAAATCGAACTACTAAATTCATACAACACAAAAGTTTGCGTGCGACCAAGTACCGATATGTTGGAAGGTAATGGAATAGCGCCAATATATTCAATGATAGGGCATGGACTTGATTTGTGTATAGGGATTGGAGACGACACAACCCCTGATATCCTTAAAGAATTAGACCTTATTACTTGTACCCAATCGGGTGTGCTTAATATACAAAATGCCATATCAAAATCGACACTTTTTGAGATTGTTGAAAAGCCGATTATAGATTTTGATTGTAATTCAGTCCAAAAATATATAGTCTATGACGCGTCATATGGAAAGAATTTTGTTGGTGCTGAGATGACAAAAATTGTCAATTATCTAAATAAAGACAATCTAAAATATGTGATAATAAATGGTGAAATTTATTAAAAAAATAGCAAATAATCATAAAAATCTATGTTATTTTGATATTTTTATTTATTTTAACAAATATATCTAAAAGTATTGTAATAAAAAAATAGTTATGATATAATACCTACAAGGAGATAGGGAAATGGAAGTAATGTTTCTTATAATTTTCACATTCGTAATACTTAGAGGTTTTGCTGGATAATAAATTATATTATGTTATTCATTTCTTTTTGATTGTAAAGACAGGGGCGACTCTGTCTTTTTTTTGTTGGAGTGATTGTTTTAAAAAAAATAAAATTTTGTCATAATAATGTTGACATTATAAAATCTCAGTGCTAAAATAATTGAAAGTCAAAGAAAGTCAAACTTTTTTAAAAGGGGGTTGTGATGTCAAATATAAGTGATATAATCGAAGCATTTATAATGGAGCAGTTAGATGAGTATGACCACATAAACTTGTCTCGTAACGAACTTGCCTCGTATTTTAATTGTGCTCCTAGCCAGATAAACTATGTACTATCTACTAGGTTTACACATCCTCGTGGATTTATTATTGAAAGCCATAGGGGTGGTGGTGGATATATTTCTCTTCAAAGGGTTGATATTGAAAAAAATGCTTATCTCAAAAATTTGCTTACTACTACGGTTGGTGACGAGATAGATTATAGTACATCACTCCAAATACTTGAAGTTTTGGAAAAGAAAAAATTTTTATCAAGTCATGAAGTGGAACTTTTAAAAGGTGTGCTTTCAAATAAAACACTTGCTAGTCCACTTAAGATGGAAAATAAATTACGAGCAAATATTTTGCGAAATATAATAGTAAATATATTAAAAGGAGAATAGTTATGTTGTGTGATAAATGTAAAAAAAATCAAGCAACCTTTCACAAAACTGTCGTTATAAACGGTGATTCATATGAGACCCATCTATGTAGTGAATGTGTAGATATGACAGACTGGGGTGATTGGAATGGATTTGATGATAGTTTTTTCCCAAACTTTTTTGAGCCTGCTTTTAATTTAAATTTTCTTGATTATAATGAGAAAAAATGCCCTACTTGCAAAAGTACTTTTAGGGACTTTTTGCGACGTGGCAAACTTGGTTGTAAGGATTGTTATGACACATTTGAAATGGAAATCCGCGACATGCTCGAAAATATGGAAAGTCCAATCGACATTGACTTAGGGATTGAAGATGTCAAACCATCGAAGTTGTCCGAACTTCAATCAAAACTCCAAAAAGCAGTCGAAGAAGAAAGGTATGAAGATGCTGGTGAAATTAAAAAACAAATAGATAAAATAAAGGGGGAGAATAAAGATGTACAATAACGATATGCGTATTACTGACAATGTAAATGTTTGCTTGCAAAATGCCGGACGTGTTGCACTACAATACGGCTATAATCAAGTCGGAACTGAGCACCTTTTGTATGGCATTACATCGGTGACTGATAGTGCTTCAAGCAAAATACTAAATTCGTATGGTGTAACTTGTGAAAAACTTGACGAAATATTTTCAAAAAATAAGAGCAAAAACACAATTTCGTTTTTGAGCAATCAAATCGAGTTGTCACCAAAAAACAAAGAAGTTTTTGTAACAGCAAGACGCTTTGCCTCGTCAATCGGTCATAGTTTTATCTCGACCGAGCACTTGCTGGTGTCGTTGCTTCTTAGCGAAAACAGTTATGGCGTAACCATACTTAAAAAGAATTTTCGCATAAATGTAAACGACTTAAAAACAAGTGTATTGCAAGTACTCAAAAATGAAAATGTATATGCTGGCGGGGGTTATGCTGAGCAAAACAATAGCGGATACACTCAAACCCAACCAAGCAAGTCAAAACTCCCAGAAAAACTTTTGGAGATGGGGCAAGACTTGACAGAAAAAGCTCGTCAAGGCAAGATTGACCCTATCATCGGACGTGAAGAAGAAACAGCACGTGTCATCGAGATACTATGCCGTAAGACTAAAAACAACCCCGTCCTTATAGGTGAAGCGGGTGTTGGTAAAAGTGCGGTAATTGACGGGCTTGCACTCAAAATCGCAAACGGGAATGTGCCCGAACTTCTTAAAAACAAAACCATATTTTCTCTTGAACTTGGCGGGTTGATGTCAGGAACAAAATTCCGTGGAGCACTAGAAGAAAAACTTAAAGACCTTATTGACATAATCACAAACAACAAAGACATAATTGTGTTTATCGACGAAATCCATACACTTGCACAAGTTGGTGGAGATAAGGGTGAAGTAAATCCATCTGATATGCTTAAGCCATATTTGGCTCGTGGCGAGTTCCAAACAATCGGTGCGACAACTACTGACGAGTATCGCCAATATATTGAGAAAGACAAGGCCTTAGAACGTCGTTTCCAACCAGTTATGATAAATCCACCTACTGTCGAGCAAACAATCCAAATACTACGTGGACTTAAAGACAGTTATGAAGCATTTCATAAAGTTACGATTTCTGACGAAGCAATTATTGCTGCTGCGACATTATCAGACCGTTATATAATGGACCGAAGCTTGCCAGACAAAGCCATCGACCTTATCGACGAAGCAAGTAGCAAAGCCAAGGTTTATGGAACTAAAAAGCCAGACGAACTTACTGCTATTGAAGACGAAATCTCGCGTTATGAAGCCGAAAAACGTGACGCTCTTATAAACGACAACTATGAAAAAGCATCGTTATGCCGTGATAAAATTAAGGAAGCGATGACAAGGAAAAATCAAATTTTGAGTTCTGTCCAAACTGAGCGAAACAACATAACAATCACATCAGACGACATATGTTCGATCATAAGTAAATGGACTAATATCCCAGTAACTAAATTAACAGAGAGTGAAAAGGATAGATTACTCAAATTGGAGTCGATATTGCATAATAGGGTTATTGGTCAAGATGAAGCCGTAGTTGCTGTTTCAAAAGCCATTCGCCGTGCACGTATTGGGCTTAAAGAATCAAACCGACCTATCGGTAGCTTTATGTTTTTAGGTCAAACTGGTGTCGGAAAAACCGAACTCTGCAAAGCACTTGCTGAAGCCATGTTTGACAATGAAAACTCTGTCATTAGGGTAGATATGAGCGAATACATGGAAAAACATAGTGTTAGCAAACTCATAGGCTCGCCACCGGGATATGTTGGGTTTGATGAAGGTGGCCAACTTACAGAAGCTGTAAGACGCAAACCTTACTCAGTAGTGCTATTTGACGAGATAGAAAAGGCACACCCAGACGTGTTTAACTTGCTATTGCAGGTTCTAGACGAAGGCCGCCTAACAGATAGTCAAGGCCGACTAGTATCCTTTAAAAACACAATCATTATATTTACAAGCAATGTTGGTGTGAGCGAATTGCCAAGGGGCACAAACAGACTCGGTTTTGGCGAAAGCGGCACAACTAGCAATGATTATGAAACAATAAAAGAGACGCTTCTAAATGCTCTCAAACGTAGTTTTAAGCCAGAGTTTATAAATCGTATAGATGTCATAACTGTATTCCATCCGCTAAATTACGAACAACTCCAATCGATTGCAAAGATATTTATCTCCAAACTAAACAGACGTCTAAACGAACAACATGTGTCATTAAAAGTTACAGAGAGTGCGCTAAAATATCTAATTGAGAAAGGGTATAATCCTGAGTATGGTGCAAGACCGCTACGTCGACTTATTGAGCAAGAGATAGAAGACAAGATTGCTGAAGATATGCTAGAAAATAAAATTAGCCCAAACAGCACAATAATTATATCGGCAAGAGATAATAAACTTGTACTCAAAGTAGAAAATTGATATCAAACATTTGCCTAATAAAAATAGATTTGTTAAAATGATATAAACAAAAGGAGAGTACTATGAAAATAAAATATGTAGCAAAAAATTATAAAATATCTGACAACTTCAAAGAAGTAATAGAGAGAAAGTTGGAAAGAATTCAAAAGTATTTTAATAGTGATTATGATATCAAAGTTGCTTGTACCGAACAAGGCAATGACCAAAAACTAGAAATCACTATAAATGCAAATGGACTATTTATCCGTAGTGAAGTAACTAGTGACAATATGTACAACAATATTGATCTTGCACTTCCAAAAATCGAACGTCAAATCCTTAAAAATACAGCAAGATTTAAAAACAAATTCAAACGTCTAGAAAGACCAGAATTTATTGACCAATTTGAAGACACTGTTCAAGAAAAACTTGTTAAAGTAAAAAGATTTGATTTGGAGCCAGTTACTGTAGATGTAGCAATAGCCCAAATGGAAGCACTCGAACACACATTCTATGTATTCTTGAATGTTGAGACTGGACTAGTAAGTGTTGTGTATAGACGTGCCGACAACAATATCGGTCTTATCGAAGTAACACACTAAAAGGTGGCAGTAAGTGATAGAAATAAAAGATTTGTGCTTGGCATATACTAAGGACTATCTGACACTTTGCGACATAAATCTTGAAATCAAAGATGGTGCAAAAGTCACCATTTTTGGCGAGAAAGAAAGTGGAAAGAGCAGCCTTATGCGTGTGCTTGCAGGCATTGTTAAACCCACAAGCGGGTCAGTGATTATAAACAAAATTCCCATTGACAAAATAAATTTTAAGAGCGATGTGTCGTTGGGCTTTTTGCCAACCCAACCAGTTTTTATGGAAAACAAGACAGTATTGCAAAATCTTCAATACGTACTCAAAATCCGCAAGGTTGTGAAAGAACTGGCAAATATAAAAATCGAAAATGCTATCAAGACATATGACCTTGAAACTATTGCAAACATGAAAATGAAAGATTTGCAATACTATGATAGGGTAAGAGTTGCACTTGCTAGATTCCAACTCCGTCCACTTGATGTACTGCTTGTTGATGATGTATTTGTTCGTCTCGGCGATAGCGATAGAAAAGTGGTCGTAAAACACATTAATAATCTTATAAAAGCAAACCAATGCTCATGCATTATTACTATCTCTGACCGCTCGCTATTCTCGCTTGTCGGTGGCAAACAAGTTGTCATAGACAATGGAAGTCTAGTAAACTAATAAAAAATCGAAGTCAAATCGACTTCGATTTTTTTTATTGTTCGACGCGTTTGAAAGATGCTATTTTTGGATTGTTTGCATTCTCTTCAAAACTTAAATCTATCATATCTTTTTCTTGCGATTTTTTGTCTATCATGAGAGACAATAGTTCGTTTAGTTCGCCATTGTTGTTGCTGAGCATGGGCAACATCATTTTCATCAATTCATTTTTTGATACTGATTTGTTTTGCGACATTGATTTAATTAGTGGCATGAGTTTGTGTATGTCTAGTTTTGGAACATTGTTTTGATTGGTTTCTGATGTGGGTGATTGATTGACATTTTGCGTTTGGATTACAGTGTCTTTTTGTGACTCGATTGTTTCTGTTTGACCGCTTAAAAATTTTTGCATAAGTACGGCTTGGCCTTGTTTTGTATATTCACTTGGAAATTTTTCTGTCGGATAACTACCATAAAATGACTCTTGCATATTCACACTCCATAAACATTATTATATATGTTTTCATATAATAAATAGTGAATTAAGGAGAAAATTATGTCAAAATTTAGCCAATATATTAAAGAAGAACATTATAGACCAAATGAAAAAGAAGAGAATACTATCAAAGAAGACAACATAAACGATATGATTGAGTACTATGGAAATATGAGCACTGACCAATTGATGTCGGAGTTTTTAAAAGCTAGCAAAAAGAAAAAACAAGAAGGTGGATTGAGTGATGAAGAGTGTTCCAGACTTACATCTGCCTTGTCGCCATATTTAAATGATGAGCAGAAAGAAACGATGTTAAAACTATTGGAGAAAAGTAAAAATGTATAACAAAATTTGTCCAGATTTACTTAATCTTGTTTGTACTCAATCGCGAGCAAAAACCACACAATGTATTGTTTATGCAAAGGACTATATGCGACTTGGAAAAGTATTGGGGAAGGCACGAGTAATCGAAAAGTATCCTTTTATCAAGGCTTATGGCATGCAACTTAGTTATAAAAACATAATAGATTTGGCGGGTCTTGATGATGTCAAATACATAACACAATCGGTGAAAGTTAATACACTTGTCCATGTGTCAAAAGAAATCATGGACGTTCCGACATATTCAAATGAAAGCAAATTTTCAATTGCAGTTATTGATACTGGGGTTTCGCCACATATCGATATTGTTGGTGGACACAATCCAATAATTTGTTGGCTCGACCTTATAAATGGACGTAAACAAATTTATGACGACAATGGGCATGGTACGTTTGTTACTGGTGTAATTTGTGGAAAAGGTTGGTTGAGTAGTGGTAAGTATTCTGGTATGGATATATCATCAAACATAATTAGTATAAAGGCGCTTGATAAAAATGGTGAGACGGGTGCGGGCACAATTCTCAAAGCCATGCAGTGGGTGTTTGACAATAAACAGAAATACAATATCAAAATTGTTTGTATGAGTTTTGGCAGTAATACTATTGGACAAAACGACCCACTATTAAAAGGTGCCGAAGCACTATGGAATAGTGGCATTGTTGTTGTGTGTGCGGGTGGGAATAGTGGCCCAGAAGCCAATAGCATTAAGTCGCCAGGAGCGAGCGGAAAGGTCATAACAGTAGGCTCTATCGATGATGAAAGAGTAGGTGAATATTACGACATATCCAAATTTAAAGTAGCTGATTTTTCAAGCCGTGGTCCGGCATTTAACCGTTATAAGCCAGATATACTAACGCCGGGTGTTGATATTGTAGGGCTTGCAGATTTTAAAATCGATAAAGCAAACTATATAAAAATGAGCGGCACGAGTGTGTCGACTCCTATGATAGTTTCGATGTGTAGTCGTCTTATAAAAGAGCATCCAAACTATTCGCCAGACATGGTCAAAAGACAAATCTGTAATGGCGGAATAGGACTTGGAGTAGACAGAAATATTCAAGGATATGGTTGGTTTAGGTGGTAGAAATTTTTTCTACCGCCTTTAAAAATTTGGTTATGTCAGCATAACTATTAAAGTATGACAACGATACTCTCACCATGCCGGTTTTTGTAGTGCCCATATAGCTATGCACAAGTGGAGCACAATGCAGTCCGCTACGTGTGCAGATGTTGTAGGTGTTTGAAAGAATATCACTGACTTCGCTACTTGTTTTGCCTTTGATATTGAATGCTATGACCCCACCATTTTCTTTTGGGCTATACACAATTACATTTGGTATTTTTTTCAGTTTTTCATATAAAATACTCGAAAATTTGCATATTTTTAGCGAAATTTTGTTAAAATGTCGCATTACGTACTTGATTCCCGCTTTTAGACCTAGTATGTTTGGGAGTGATAAGGTTCCGCTTTCGAGACCTTCTGGAGAGTCGATTGGTTGGCTTATGCTTTCGCTATATGTCCCAGTGCCGCCCATTATGAGCGGTTTTACTTTTACATTATTTGTTACAAACACACCTATGCCTTGCGGAGCAAAAGTGCCTTTATGACCTGCTACAGAAAGCATGTTTATGTTACACTTTTGCATGTCAATTTTTGCATGCCCGACACTTTGTGCTCCATCTACAAAATAGAGTAGTTTTCGCTCTTTGCATATCTGTCCTATCATCTCAATATCTTGTGTTACTCCGAGCACATTGCTTCTGTGATTGATTGCTATCATGTATGTGTTTGGCTTGATGCACGATACAATTTCGTCGCGGGTGATAATAAGCCCTTTTGGTTTGATTATTGTATATGATATGTCGTATTTTTCTTTAAGATAGTTTAGGGTGCGTAATACACTGTTGTGTTCAAATGTTGTAGTTATGATATGTCCATGCGGTTTGATAGTTCCTCTAAGTGCCATGTTTATGGCTTGGGTACAACTTCCTGTAAACACGACATTTTCTGGGCTGTCGTTGTGTAAAAACTCGTGAATAATGACCCGAGTGTCATATACTTCTTGACCTCCTTTAATTGTAAGGTCATAACCCCCACGGCCAGGATTTACCGATAGGGTAGTGAGACCTTTTTTGACTGCTCTTATGACCGAATGTGGTTTTTTGTGAGTTGTAGATGCATTGTCTAGGTATATCATAATTTACTCCATTAACATAATTATGTTTTCTATAATAATATGAAGTAATGGGGTGAATTGTGAAGGAGAAGATATGGATATACTGGCAGTTTTCCAAAACCGAACACAAGCACTCGCTTTTTCGCGTGGACTAAACAAGTATGGTGTCAAAACAAAAATAATAAACACTCCAAGAGAAATAACCAGTTCGTGTGGATTGTCGGTAGTTTTTGGATACAACAACTTAAGCAAGGCAAAACACTTGCTTGGTATGTCGCAAAACTATTCGTTTGCTGGATTTTTTGCCCGCAAAAACATGTCGGGCAGAATTGTGTATGCACCGATAAAATAATCATATTGTTTTTGCAATTATTTTTCTGTTGTGATATAATTAATATATGGACAATAAATATGTTTTAAATGGTTTACGTTCTGTCATTAAAAATCCTGTTTCCGAACTGGATTTTGCCGACAATTTTCAGCTCTTGATTGCTGTTATTTTAAGTGCGCAATGTACTGACAAGCGTGTAAATATTGTCACAAAAGAACTTTTCAAAAGATGGGGCACTCCAGATTTACTTGCTTCTGCAAATATTGAAGAAGTCGAAAAGGTAATAAAACCATGTGGTTTTTACCATAATAAAAGTAAAAACATAATTGAGTGTAGCCGTCAAATTGTCGAAAGGTTTGGTGGACAAGTTCCGTCAGATTTGAAGTCGCTGATGTCACTTAGCGGTGTTGGACGCAAGACTGCAAATGTGGTATTGGCTGTTGCGTTTAATACACCTGCAATCCCTGTTGATACTCATGTGTATCGTGTTTCGCGGAGACTTGGGCTGAGTAGTGCAGATAATGTGCGCGATGTGGAAAACGACCTTATGGCAAGTTTTGATAAAAGCGATTGGGCAGAATTACATCACTTAATTTTGCTTTTTGGAAGGTATTATTGTACAGCACGAAACCCTAAATGCACAGATTGTGTGTTTGGAAAAATTTGTAAATACAAAGGAGATAATTGATATGTTGATGGATAAAGTCAAAATCACTTGCAAGGCGGGTGATGGCGGAAATGGTAAGGTTAGTTTTCGTCGAGAAAAGTTTGTGCCAAATGGTGGGCCTGATGGTGGTGATGGCGGAAATGGCGGAAGCATAATTTTTCGAGTAACAAATAAAGTTTCAAATCTGGGCGAGTTCCGCTTCAAAAAACATTTTTTTGCTGAAAACGGTCAAGACGGCGGAAGCGGAAATTGTTATGGAAAGTATGGCAATGATGTCATCATTTATGTGCCTTTGGGGACAGTAATTAGAAATGCACAAAACAATAAAGTCCTTGCAGATATGATTGATTTAAATGACGAAATTGTTTTGCTAAAAGGCGGGCTAGGCGGACGTGGCAATGCAAAATTTGCGACCGCAACGCGTCAAGCGCCACGATATAGCGAGCTTGGTGTAAAAACAAAACCTTTTGAAATAATATTGGAACTCAAGACAATCGCTGATGTAGGGGTTATTGGTTTTCCTAATGTCGGAAAAAGCACATTGCTTTCTTCAGTCAGCAATGCTCGACCTAAAATTGCAAATTATCACTTTACGACATTAGCGCCAAATATTGGGGTCGTGAATGCATTTGACAGTTCGTTTGTAATGGCGGATATTCCGGGGCTTATATCCGGTGCGAGTGAAGGTGTTGGTCTTGGTCTTGACTTCTTGAGACACATTGAACGTACAAAGCTACTGATTCATGTAGTGGATATTTCTGGAAGTGAAGGTCGTGACCCTTACGAAGATTATTTGGCTATTAATCGCGAACTTAAAAACTATAGCGAAAAGGTGGCTAATATTCCACAAATAATCGCTCTAAATAAATGTGATTTATTGCAAGACCATAAGGTTGTAGATGATTTTAAAACCAAAATCGCAAAGGATATTCCAGTGTTTGAAATAAGTGCTGTTAGTTATGTTGGACTAAATGAGATGTTGAAAGCTGTTGTGCAAAAACTATCTACTCTTCCAAGTACCGAACGTCTAGAAGTCGAGGAATACGATATCGACAAACGAGACACTAAAGAATATTTGATTACTAAAATCGACAACCATACATATAAAGTAACTGGAAATCTTATTGATGAAATTACGCGTAGGGTTGTGCTTGAAGATTACACTTCAAATGCGTATTTTCAAAAGCAACTTAGAGATGAAGGCATAATTGACAAACTAAAAGAAAAAGGGCTCAAAGAAGGTGATACTGTTATTATCGGCGATATCGAATTTGAGTATGAGGAATGATTTATGATAACTAAAGAACAACGAATTGCACTTCGTTCGTATGGACAAAAATTGCCTGACCTAGTTTATATAGGTAAGGGTGATATAGACGAAAGTGTATTAAAGCAAATAAATGACAATCTTTACGCTTACGAACTGATAAAAGTTAAGGTTCAAAATTCTTCAATTGCAAGTGCGAAAGAAATTGCGCCGATATTGGAAAGGACATGTGGTTGTGAAATTGTTACTGTAATTGGAAGCAAAATTTTGCTTTACAAAAAGTCCGATAAAAAGACTGATAAAAAACTCGAAGAAGTAAGAAAGATAGTAAGATAAAAAATGTAAATACTAAATAATCTTCTTAAATAATAATAATCATAACTGAATGTGTTTTGATTTGATATAAGATATTTAAAAAAATAATTGCAAATTTTTGCAATTATTTTTTTTCGGATTGTTATATTTTTTGACATAAAATATTTGGTCATATTTTATGTCTTTTTGTCTTGTTTTTTAATAAGACAAACACAAGCACATATAATCATAACAGTCCCCATAATTTCATATAAAAGAGAGTATTTTGTGAAAAAAGACGCAAATAATATTAAAATTCCACCAAAAATATAGTTTTTCGTGAGTTTTTTATTAAATATGATGTTTAGATACTCGAGACTTGTTTTGGGTTTTGGGTGCTTTAATCTAATACTGCTCGGACACGGAATGTTGTCTGGTTTTATATATTGGTTGTATATTGTATCCATATCGCAAATGGTTATGTTTTTATCACCAATTTTTGATATGAGAAGTTTGGCTTGTTCGTCAATGCTGTTGCAGAAAATCTTTACATTTTCGACATTCTCAATTTTGCTAATGTTGTATACTATATTTATGTCTACATTTTGTATTTTGTCTTTATAAAAAATGGGGTAGATTAGAGTGTTTGTATTGGTTATTATCACATAACTATTTTTATTGACGATTTCTTTTTCTTTTATTAATTCTGTAATTGTATTGCAGACTTCTGTCTGACTTTGGAGACTCAATATCGTCTGCCAATCATCTTTTAAAATTTGTTCCTTTTTACTTATGTTTGCCCTTATGTTTTTTTTGTGTGAAATTAGGATTATTAAAACTTCTATGCATACAGATACTATAATAGAAATAATTATGCTTACATAACTATTATTTGTAATGTCGTTTGTCCATACTAGACTTATTAGAAATATGAGCGACATTCGGATAATACTTGTTAATATAGTGCTAAGATATCTCATGTTTGATTTTTGACTGCATTTAATTTGTATATACTTTACTTACGATTATTTTCTTTTTTTTGTTTATATACTTTATTTAAAATGCATTATTTGATATAATATAATAACAATTTTGGAGTCGTGTATGAATATAGTTAATTATTTTTATAATATATCAAGCAGTTTTTGGGACTCTTTTTTGTCTGTTATAGAAGTCTTGGGTACTGAGAAGTTTTTCTTTATAATGTTCTTATTGTTGTATTGGATATTTGATAAAAGATATGCTTTTAAAATGGCTGGCATTTATCTTGGTAGTGTCTTAGTTAATTTTTCTTTGAAAAATATTATTCGACGCCCACGTCCTTATCCGACTCAAGATGATAGTTTCTCAATGCCTAGTGGACATTGCCAAAGTTATTCTGTTGTTGTTTCAAGTTCGGTTATTTATGAAAATCGCCACAAAAAATTGAGTTTGTGGAAATGGATTGTTTATCCTATTGCACTAGTTGTTGTTGGCGGTGTGCTCGCCATAGACCGAATGTATTTTGGTAGACATTTTTTGAGTGATTGTTTGGTTGGGCTTGCATTGGGTACAATTTGTGCTGTTGGATTTTCTTATCTAATGGATTGGTTTGAAAAAATATCGAAAATTTCATTATTGAAGTTTTTGTTGTTTGCAACACCCGTTCCGGTCATTATCTATTTAGTAACTTTATTCACTGACATTTTTGACATTGAAGCGACCTTACGCATATATGTCTGCATAGGTATTTATTTGGGTGTTTTGCTTGGATATTTTCTCGATAAAAAAACACTTAACTATTCGCCATCTGGCAGTTTGAAAAATATGTTTCTTAAAGTGTTGTTGGGCGCACTCATAATGTTTTCGGCATATTTTATACTCGACAAAACTATTACTATAGTTTATCTTGTTCCGCTTAGTTATGCGATACTCGGATTTTTGGGGACTTATGTTGTGCCATTGGTTATGGTGAAGGCTTTTGACGAAACTTTAAACGTTGAGAAGGAGAAATAATGATGGATATTAGACCTTATATTGAGAAGAAAAGTTTGGGAGTCGAATTGGCTGCTGATGAGATAAATGCTATTATTGAAGGCTACTCGACGGGGGAAGTCACTGACGAGCAAATGTCTGCGCTTCTTATGGCTATAAAAATAAACGGCATGAATATTGACGAAACGTATGCCATGACAAAGGCTATGCAGGCGAGTGGCAAAACCTACCATTACGATTTCCCTGTTGTGGACAAACATTCGAGCGGTGGGGTTAGTGATACGACAACACTTATTGTTGTTCCGACTCTTGCATGTCTTGGTGTAAAGATTGCAAAAATGAGTGGTAAGTCGCTTGGGTTTACAGGCGGAACTGCTGATAAAGTTAAAGTATTTAAAGGTTTTAATAACGAACTTTCAGAAGCACAGTTTAAGGAAATGATTGCCAAGTACAATGCTAGTATGATAACTCAATCTGACGAGATATCGGTTGCTGACAAAAAGATTTATGCACTACGAGATCGTACTGCGACTGTTGAGAGCATTCCACTGATAGCGAGCTCTATAATGAGTAAGAAATTGGCTTGTGGTGCAAACGTGATTTTACTTGATGTCAAATGCGGAAAAGGTGCTTTTATGAAAGACCTTGACAGTGCAACAAAGCTTGCAAAAACTATGGTTGAGATAGGCAAAAAAGATGGTAGAAATGTTGTTGCAATGGTCACAAATATGAATTCGCCATTGTCATATGGAGTAGGTTGTAACCTAGAAGTTTATAGCGTTATTATGGCTTTAATAGGTGAAAAAACTCCACTTAGAGAACTCTCCATAGTGCTTAGTGCCGAACTATATTCGCTTGCAAACACCTTACCTTATGACAAATCATACAAGGTGGTAGAAGACGCTATTTCAAACGGACATGCGATGCAAAAACTAAAGGAAATTGTGGTTGCGCAAGGTGGTTCGATTGACGTATTTGACAATCCAAATTTGCTTCTTGATGCTCCCACAAAACGCGAAATCTTGTGTCCGATGGGTGGATATATTACGGAAATCGATGCAAGAAAAATTGCTGAATTTGTAAATAGAATCAAGGCGAATACGGACGAAAAATATCTAGCCTCTGTGGGTGTTTTGCTAAACAAACAAGTGGGCGACAAGGTGGTTGCTGGTGAAAAATTATTGACTATTTATTCGCAAAACGAGTTAGATGAAGATGTGTATAAGTTAGTATACGGTGCTTTTGGTTTTGGAGAAAAACCACCTAGAAAAGAAAAATTGGTGTATAAGATAATAGAATAGAGGTGTTGTTGTGTTGCAATGTACAGTAAAAAACATTAAAGAAACGCAAAAACTTGCAAAGAAGTTTGCGAAAATGATAAAAGGTGGAGATGTTGTTTTGTTGAATGGTGACCTTGGGGCAGGCAAGACAACATTTACAAAGTTTGTTGCAAAAGCTTTGGGAGTAAAGGACGAAGTAACAAGCCCGACATTTACAATCATGAAGGAGTATCAAGGTCGAAAGTTTAGACTTCTGCACTTTGACATGTATAGACTTGATGGTGTTGAGGAAAGTACGGGTTTTGGCTTTGAAGAGTATATAAAAAATCGTGACTACAATGTTGTGATTTTTATTGAGTGGAGCGAGCGAGTAAAAGAATTGCTTGACGAAAATTATGTTGTCGTTGATATACGACGTATCGACGAAAACAAACGACAATTTAGTATAGAGAGAGTGTAAGATGAAATATTTTGGAATAGACACAACTAAAAAACAATCGTTCTTGTTTTTTGGTGATGATGACAGATTGGAATATAAAGTTTTGCCGGCGTATGAAAAACATAGCGAAACATTAATGATAAACGTTGATAGATTTTTAAGCGAACACAATGTCGTTGTGGGTGACATAGATGTTTTTGTAAATGTAAGCGGGCCGGGTAGTTTTACTGGTATCAGAATTGGACTTGGTATTGTAAAAGCATTCGCCTATGCTCAAAACAAACCGATTGTAAATCTTAGTATTTTTGAACTTTTGTGTGAACATGTTAAAAATGGAGTTGTACTTTTAGAGTGTACAAGTTCTACGTTGTATTATGGAGAAATACAAAAAAGTAAAGTGGTATCGTACGGTGTTGTCGAACGTGAAAATGTCGCTAGTGTGCTTAAAAACAACGCAGTTTTTGTTATTGATTCCGAACATATTGATGTGCCTGAGTCATATAAAGTAAATGTAATCGACACTTATGGCGAAATTGCTAACAAACAAATATATAATGCCGTTGGCCTAAAAAGATTTTGCGAAAATCCAGAACCTTTTTACATCCAACTTTCTCAAGCAGAACGCATGCTGAAAGAAAAGGAAACTGGCAAATGCGAATAATAAAGGCGAAAAAATCACATTTGAGAGACCTTGTTTTGATAGAAGAAGAGTGTTTTGAAGACAACTATTCTGAAAAAACACTACTGGCTGATTTGCAAAACAACATGAACGAGATGCTGATTGCTGTTGAAGGTGACGAAGTAGTAGGATACATAAATGTTTTTCATATTTTTGACGAAGCAAACTTGGTTAAGATTGCTGTAAAAGAAAAATATAGAAGACTTGGTGTGGCCACAAAACTTTTAAATCGTGCGATTGATGTTGTGAAAAAACTTGGTGTAACAAAAATGTATTTGGAAGTTAGCGAAAAAAATAAAACTGCAATTGAGTTTTATGTCAAAAACCAATTCAAACCAACCACTACTAGAGAGAAATATTATAATGATTTAAGTGATGCGATTATAATGTGGAAGTTTTTCTAGGTGGTGAAAATGAAATATGTAAAATTAAAATACAACAAACTAGGTAAAAATGGTGATGTTGTATTTTTTTTACACGGATATGGCGGAAATAAAAAAAGTATGGAAAAACTAGCTAGAAGTGCATGCGATAATAAGGTCTGTTACTTGTTTGATTTGTATGGATTTGGTGAAACTCCCATGCCTGAAAAAAGTTATGATATATACGACTATGCGATATCGATATACTTGTTTTGTGTAAATAATGATATCAAAAAGGTAAGTATTGTCGCACATTCGTTTGGTGGAAGGATAGGACTTATATTGGCATCGGTGTTCGATTTAAACGTTGAGAAATTGGTCCTTGTTGATTCTGCTGGACTAAGGCCACGATATGGACTTACATATTATCTGAAAATATGGGAATACAAAATCGCTAAAAAATTTTGCCATAATGAGATTTGTGATGAAAAATTTGGAAGTGCCGAATACAAAAATGGTGACAAATTGATGCGATTGAGTTATTTGAAAGTGGTAAATCAACATCTTGATTATCTTCTAAAATATGTTAATTCAAAGGCACTTATTATTTGGGGTAGGCAAGATAAAGATACACCACTAATCATGGCCAAAAAAATGAATAAAGATATAAAAAATTCTACTTTAAAAGTATATAATGGAGACCATTTTGTTTATGTGAAAAAACACTCTTATATTAAAAAAGATGTAAAATCATTTGTATGCGGAGATTGTGCTAAGAAATGAGAATTGTAAGTCTAGTAGAACTGTTTATTTTGTGTCAAATCGACTTCTTTAAGTATGTATATTTTTATCAGTTAGAAGGATATAATCTGTTGAATTTTTACAAGAAAATATACACACGATTTGACTATATTGATTTAGTGTCTTTTGTAATAAACCTAGTGTTTCTGATTACGGATATATTGTTTGATAACGAAACAATAATGATTATTTTTTGTGCTTTATTTTTGGTAACAATTGTAATTAAATTATCAAAATTATTAATAAAATTTAATAAATCGAAAGTAAAATATGTACATACAAAACGCATGATAAGATTACATTTAATGTACGCATTATTGGAGTTATTGACAATAATCTTTATGATATTGTCAAAAACATGTAAGTTTAGTCTTTTATATCTTGTTAATTTTATTACATATAGTTTTGTTGTTTTTATTATGTTGCCTATAGAAAAATGTATCTGTGATAGATATATCGCAAAAGCTAGAAAAAAAATAAGCGATATGAAACATTTAAAAATAATTGCCATTACTGGTAGTTATGGTAAAACTAGTGTTAAAAACATTTTGTTTGAATTGTTGTCGCAAAAATATAACGTTTGTATGACTCCGTCTTCATATAATACGCCTATGGGTATATGCAAATGCATACTCAATAATCTAGAGCCTTATCATGAGATTTTAATACTTGAATTTGGTGCTAAAAAAGTGGGTGAGATAAAGTATTTGTGTGAAAAGTTTTCACCAGATTTTGGAGTGATTACATCTATCGGTCCACAACATATTAAGTCATTCAAATCGATTGGTAATATTGTAAAAACAAAAATGGAACTATATGAATTTATCCCAGATAAATCTAATTTGTTTTTAAATTGTAGCAATAGTTATATTATCGATTATTTGTTAAAATCCAAAAATGGTCAAAACTGTAATGTTGTAATTGATGATATTTCAAACTTGAACAATAATCATATGTTGTTTGATAGTGATAATATTTATCAGTTTGGTGACATTAGTGTAAGTTCTCGCGGTTCTACTTTTGAGTTTAAATACAATAGATGTGGTAAAAGTGTTGTGAATACATTTTCCACATGTCTCTTAGGTAAACATAACGTCACAAATATTGCCTTGTCTATATCAGTTGCATTAAGATTTGGATTGAGTGAAGGTCAAATAGCTTGTGGACTTTCAAACTTAAAATCCATACGTCATCGGCTTGAATTAAAATCGGTCGGAGATTATATTGTTATTGACAATGCATATAATAGCAATCCCGATAGTTTTAAGTGTGCAATTGAAGTGTTGTGCTTGTTTTCAAATTCTCATAAAATTGTAGTCACACCTGGTGTAATCGACCAAGGGGATAATTTGTATAAAGAAAATTATAATTTGGGTAAGTATATGGCGTCTAGGGTAGATTTGGTTTATGTCGTAAACAAAACTAATCGCGATGCAATTGTTTCGGGACTCATCGCTGAAAATTTTGCAAATGATAGCATTGTTGTTTGTGACAAATTTTCAGATGTAGATTTTAATAAGTTTTCTAAAGGTGATGTTGTTTTGATAGAAAACGATTTGCCAGATAATTTTGATTAAGGAGAGAAATAATGAAGAGTAATATAGTAATAATATTTGGTGGGGTTAGTTGTGAACACGATATTTCGATTATAACCGCTTATCAAGCAAAAATGAATATTGATGAAGAATTGTACAACACTTATTGTGTATATATATGCAAAAATGGAGCATGGCAATTATTGGATAGGTTTGATAATTTTAATGATGTTGCTGGAATAAATGCAAAAACAAAAGAAGTAGTCATATTGCCATCGAGTGATTGTCTTTATATAAAAAAGAATAAGTCGTTAAAAAAAGTGTGTCGGATAGATTGCGTACTAAATTGCATGCATGGTGTTAGGGGAGAAGATGGTTGTATCTCTGCCTTGTGTAATTTAAATAATATTCCTTATACTAGTTCTGATATGTTGGGAAGTGTGTTGGGACTTGATAAGTGTGCTTTTAAAAACTATCTAAAAAGCGCTGACATTCCTACTGTTGATGGCATGACGATATCACAATTTGACTATTTTGAAAATGTGCAAAAAATTGCTCGAGATGTAGTAAATAAAATTGGTTTTCCTTGCATACTAAAACCATCAAGACTCGGAAGTAGTATTGGAATTAAAGTATGTAAAAGTGCTCATGATTTGCCGACAAGTATTGAAAATGCTTTAAAATTTGATAAAAATGTGCTAATTGAGAAGTATATTAGCGACATAAAAGAATACAATATTGCAATTTATAGAAGTAAAGAAGGGTTGAGAGTGTCTGGAATTGAGAGCCCAAAAACGAGTGAAGAAATATTATCATTTAATAACAAATACATCAAGGATAAAACAAACAATGCTTGCCTTGTCGATAAGGGTAAGAAAGAAAAAATACCTAAAAAGATTAAAAATGATCTAGTTAAATATTCGACTAGATGTTATGATATATTTAGACTTAAAGGTGTCGTGAGATTTGATTTTATTTATGATAAAAATAGTGAAAAATTGTATTTAAATGAAATGAATACTATTCCAGGTTCGCTCGCAAACTATCTATTCTCAAATCTTGATTTGGACTTTCAAGAACAGCTTACCGAACAAATAGAGTATGCTATTCATTCAAATTATTTGGATTCGAAGCTCATAACGCATTTTGATAGTTCGGTTTTGGATAGTGTTGATTTAAGTTCTCTTAAGAAATTAAAAAAGTAATAAAGATACATAAAGCTAAATAAAAATACGTAATATGTAATTAATTAAAATACATAAATATAAATAAAAATACACTTTAGCACATAATAAAATGCGTCAAAGTGTATTTTATAATGACAATAATTTTGTTTGTATTTGGGTTTGAAGCGATTTGTTTTGAATGAAACTACTACATTCGATAAGTGTGATTTTTTCTTGCAAAGTAAAATAAGCACTATTAAGACTAAAGGTATTTAATATTTCTATTCCGCCATTTTTTCCCACATAACTGACAATAGGCACACCAGATGTGTCTAGCATATCTATGTATCGATAAATTGTCCTTATTGATACGTCGTATTTTGAAGCAAGCTCTTTTGCTCTAGTTCGACCATTACGGAGTATGGTAAGAAGTATTCCAAACATAATATCTATTTTCATACAACTATAATAACATATAAATAACAATAAATCAAACAAATGTTCGATATTTTTAAATTTTTAAAATAGATGTGTTTGCATCTATTTTGAGTATTTTAATATTGTATCGATTATTGTTTTGTTTCCAATATCCTTATTTGCCTTTTTCATTGTGTTGATGTATTTTTGTTTGTTGTGTATTAGGTCGGATAGGGTAGTGGTGAGATTTTCGTAAGACAATTGGTTTTGCATAATTACTTTAGCAAAACCCTTTTTTTCAAATTCTTCGGCATTTAAAATCTGGTCACCACGTGAGGAAGTTTTTGGAAGTGGAACGAGAATCATTGGTTTGTTTAGTGCTAAAAATTCAAATATTGCATTGCTTCCGCTTCGTGAAACTACGACGTCACATGCATCAAAACAATCTTCGATATTTTTAATGTATCCATAACACTTGTAGTTTTTGTTGTGGTGTTTTTGCTGATATTTTTTACCTGCGATGTGTATGATGTTGTAATTTTTAATTAGTACTTCAAAATTGTTGTCTATAAAATCGTTTAGTGCGCCAGCGCCAAGACTTCCGCCGACAAAAAGTAGTGTTGTGCGTTTATCGAAGTTTAGTCCCAATCTCTCTTTTTTCCCTTGTAAAATCTCTTTCCTTATTGGACTCCCACTAAAAATGCCTTTTTTCTTGTACTTCTTGCAAGGTTGCTCAAACGAAAAACACATTTTCTTGCATTTGCGATAAATGATTTTGTTTGCAAGCCCCATTGTAAAATCGCTCTCGTGCCCAATTACGGGTATGTTGCCACTCGCCAAAACAACAGGAACTGATACATATCCACCTTTTGAGAAAATAACATTTGGTTTGATTTCTTCTAGTATTTTTTTTGATTGTCTAATTGCTTTTCCTAATACAAACGGAATTTTAAGGTTTTTTAGTGTAAGACTTCGGTTGAGTTTGACTGCACATATTTCGTGATAATGGATTTCGGGATATCCTGCCAGAATCTCTTTTTCAATCCCGTCACTCCCTATATAATGTATTTCATTGTACAATTTTTTCAGTTCGGGGAGTAGTGCAATATTTGGTATAACATGCCCAGCACTTCCGCCACCACACAATACAATCTTTTTCATAATCCACCACCTTGTATAAGATTATTTTATGACAAATATGCTTCAATAATGTATATATTGTGATATTTATATAACAATATTAAATTAACAACATGTTTGTTGTGTTTTTATGAATATACACAAAATATAATATTTATGCAAAAATAAATGATTTTTGTAAAAAACGCAATTTAAAGGTTTTTGATTTTACAAATTTTGACATTATGTGGTATAATCTATAAGATTTTGAAGATAGGTGGTAAAAATTGGGCAATACATATGATAGTAAGAATATAGTAGTTTTGGAAGGACTTGATGCAGTTAGACTTCGTCCCGGCATGTACATCGGTACAACTGGGGAGAAAGGTATGCACCATCTTTTGTGGGAGATAATCGACAACTCGATTGATGAGGTTGCTAATGGCTATGGCAACAACATAACCATAACCCTTATGGACGACAATGTTGTGTCTGTAGAAGATGACGGACGTGGAATTCCGGTAGACAAACATCCGACCCTTAAAGTAAGCGGTGTCGAAGTCGTGTTTACGCAATTGCATGCGGGCGGTAAGTTTGACAACAACAACTATTCGTACTCCGGCGGTCTTCATGGCGTAGGTGCGAGCGTAACAAATGCACTTAGTGAGTGGCTTAAAGTCGAAGTTTGTCGTGATGGTCAAAAATACGCTATGGATTTCGCATCTATACAAAAGGGCAACAAGATATCGAGTGGCGTTCCGCTAAAACCCCTAAGTGTTGTGGGTAAATCGACCAAAACGGGCACTAAAGTAACTTTCAGACCTGACGATCGTGTTTTTGGAAATATCAAGTTTGACGTGCATACAATAACAAAACGTGTTAAAGAATTGGCGTTTTTAAATAAAGGAATTGTCATTACAGTGATTGACGAAAATCAAATTGTAGACGGCAAACCTAAGACATATGTGTATAATTATACACAAGGCTTAAAGGATTATATTAAGTATCTAAACACTGGAAGTAGTGTAATATATGACGAACCGCTATATATAGAAGGCGAAAGTAAGCTTGTCAAACTGTCGCTTGCTGTCCAACACACAGATAGTTTTGTAGAGAATATATTCAGTTATGTAAACAATATTCCAACAACCGAAGGCGGTACACACGAAGTCGGACTAAAATCGGCGCTTACTCGTGTATTTAACGAAGCATCACGTAAGTGGGGACTGCTCAAAGAAAAAGATGCAAATCTACTAGGTGAAGACTATCGTGAAGGAATTACTGCACTGCTTAGTATAAAGATGAAGAATGTCCAATTTGAAGGACAAACAAAGACCAAGCTTGGAAATCCAGAAGCAAAACCCGAAGTAGAAAACATTGTGTACGAACAACTTAGCAAAATATTTGAAGCTAAGTCGATGAAGAATGCAATTACTGAGATATTCAATAAGGCAAAAGGTGCAGCTAAAGTAAGAGAAGCGGCCAAACACGCAAAGGATGTAGCGAGACAAAAGAACAATGCCGACTCATATAGCCTTATCGGAAAGCTCAGCAGTAGTACTGGACGAAATCCGCTACTAAACGAACTGTTTATAGTCGAAGGTGACAGTGCGGGTGGAAGTGCAAAACAAGCCCGTGACCGCTCGTTCCAAGCTATACTTCCGCTAAGGGGTAAACCGCTCAATGTCGAGAAAAAACGTCTAAACCAAGTACTTGAAAATGAAGAAATACGAACTATTATATCGGCATTAGGAACAGGAATAGGTAGCGACTTCAATATAAACAACTTAAAATATTATAAGGTTGTTATCATGGCCGATGCCGACCAAGACGGTGCGCACATTCGAGCAATATTGCTTACATTCTTCTATCGTTATATGCGCCAACTCGTAGAGGAAGGCCACGTGTATGCTGCCATTGCTCCGCTATATAAAGTTAGTAAGGGCAATAAGATTGTGTACGTATATGACGAAAACGATTATGACAAGGCCGTAAAAGAAGTTGGAGCAGGGTATAGTGTTCAAAGATATAAAGGTCTTGGTGAAATGACTGCCGAACAACTTTGGGAGACAACAATGAACCCCGAAAAACGTGTTCTTGTCCAAATAACTCTCGAAGACATGGCAGAAGCAGAGAAAATGATAACAACACTTATGGGTGACAATATTGAAGCCAGAAAACAGTACATTACAGAAAATGCAAACTTCAATAAAGAAACCACAAAGTTTGAGAAAAACAAAAAGAAAAATTAGTAAATAATGTTGTAAAATAAAGTAGGAAAAGAAATGAAAGAAAAACAATCGCAAAACCAAAACGAGTTTGGTTCGCAAAACGTAATTACGAAAGCACTCGAACAAGTTGTGCATGAGAGCATGATTCCATATAGCGAATTTGTTATTATGGATAGAGCATTGCCACGTGTCGAAGACGGACTAAAACCCGTTCAACGTCGTGTACTATATAGCATGCTAGAAGTCGGGGTTTTGCCGGACAAACCATATCGAAAGAGTGCTCGTATCGTCGGAGACTGTATGGGTAAATACCACCCACATGGCGACCGCAGTATATATGACACAATGGTCAGAATGGCGCAAGACTTTAATATGGGCGAAATCCTAGTCAGTGGCCACGGAAACTTTGGTAGTGTCGATGGCGACTCTGCAGCAGCTATGCGTTATACCGAAGCCCGCCTTGCTCCACTCAGTCTCGAACTTTTACGAGATATCGAGAAGGATACTGTAAGCTGGAGTTTTAACTTTGACGACTCTTGTAAAGAGCCAGATATGCTTCCAGGCCGTTTTCCAAACTTGCTCGTAAATGGTGGCTCGGGTATCGCTGTTGGACTTGCTACAAATATCCCTACCCACAACCTTAAAGAAGTGTGCACGCTTGTTGCTAAATATATTGACAATCCAAAAATGAAAGTAAGTGACGCATTAAAGATTATGCCAGGCCCAGATTTTCCTACTGGCGGTTATATGTTAAAAAGTAGTCGTATTCGTGACTACTACGAAACTGGTAAAGGCAAACTTATGCTCAGAGCCAAACTCCATATCGAAAATGGCGACAATGGCAAAAAGAGTATTGTCATTACCGAAATACCATATCAAGTAAATAAGGCGGTTTTGCTCCAACGTATTGCAAAATTAAAAGAAGCCGACAAAAATGGCGTTCTTGGATATATACAAGACATTGTTGATGAGTCCGACCGTAGTGGTATGCGTGCAGTAATCAAACTCAAAAAGGACGCTAAAGTAAATGCGATTTTAAAAGCATTGTATAAGGGTAGTGACTTGCAATGTTCGTTTAATGTAAACATGGTTGCAATTGCAGACGGCAAACCAAAACTTTTGCCTATACTAGAAATAATCGATTACTATGTAAAATACCAACAAAAAGTTATTTATAATCGCACAAAGTATGACCTAGAAGCAGCGCTTAAGAAAGAACATATTTTGGAAGGTCTTCTTACTGCTATCCAAAATATTGACGAAGTGGTTGCGATTATTAAAAAGAGTAAAAACACAACTGATGCAAAAATCCAACTTATCAAACGTTTTGAATTGACAGATGTACAAGCCCAAGCAATACTTGATATGCGGCTAGCACGTCTTACTAGTCTCGAAGTCGACAAACTAGTGACCGAACTTAATAGACTTAAAGACCTTATAAAACGTTATACAGAGATACTTAAAAATCCAGCTATGCAAATGCAAATTGTAAAAACAGAGATTATGGAGATTGCCAAGAAATATGGTAGTGACCGTAAGACTCAAATAATAGACGACGAAACCGACGAAGAAAGTGATGAAGAAAGTGCCGAGCAAATAGTAGGTGTCGCTACAAACGAAGAAGTACATCTGATTTATTCGCCATCACTTACTATAAAGACTGTTAATGCAAAGAGCTATAATCTTGCAACAAAAGAACTTAGTCAAAATCCTACATTGCACGAAATTCCGGAGATATCATTCAAAACCGAAACCGATAGGAGTGTTTATGCATTTACTGACCTTGGAAACTGTGTAAGGCTTGATGTGGGTAAAATAAATCAAGCAAAATTGAAGGATAAAGGTGCATATCTCACTTCATACTGTAAGGGTCTTGACTCTGACGAAGATGTTGTATCTTTGCTCGAACTAAGTGAAAACAATAAAGATGACCGCATCATATTCGTGACTCAAAAGGGTATGATTAAGATAACTAAGGTAGAAGAGTATCTCGCTTCCAAACAACTTATTGCGGGCATCAAACTCAAAGAAGACGATCGACTTATCTATGCCGAACTATTGCAAGACGAGAAAAAACTTGCGATGTTTAGCCGTAATGGTATGGGTGTAATAGTCGACACATTTGACATAACACCACTCGGTAGAGTCTCTGCCGGAATTAAAGGCATAGCACTTGACGATGATGACTATGTTGTTGGAGTAAATCAAGTAAATCCTAGCGATGCGTTTGTTATGATATGTGAAAATGGATTTGGCAAACTTGTCAAATACTCTGAAATCCCGCTAGCAAATCGCAACCGCAAAGGTGTGAAATGCATTAAGTCATCACGACTAGTATTTGCTGATACTCTTAAAAACAACGTCAATTATGTACTTTATGACGGTGACAAATTTAATTTTGTAGTCCGTACTCACATTCCGCTTGACAAACGAACTGGTGCTGGTAAAAAACTGGGCACACTTACTGAAGTAAAGAATGTGTTTAGATATACTACAAGCCTATAACAAATAAGACATCTCACATTATGTGGGGTGTTTTTTTTGTCGATTAGGTTATGAAATAAGACGGACAAGCATATATGTATAAAAATTGCGAAGTGTCCTAAATCGACAAAACCAGTCATGATATGGCTTATTTTGACTGCTTCTCGATTTAACAAAAAACCGCAATTAAAATAGAATAGAGGAGAACTTTATGAAGTTCGTATGTTTGAAGAAAAAAGACATAAAAATGGTGCTTGTCGTATTGCTTGTTGCGGTACTTCTGTCGTTGAATTTTATGGGTGGCACGTCGGCCATGGTGTATTTTAATAAAGCACCGCGACTTGTCCCCATATACAATGTGGATACGACTGAGAAAAAAGTTGCGATATCATTTGACTCGGCATGGGGCGCTGACAAAACACTCAAAATCTTAGATGTGCTAAAGGAATACAACTGCCGTGGAACATTCTTTTTGGTGGGATTTTGGGTAGATAAGTACGGCGATATGGTCAAAGCCATAAAAGATGCTGGTATTGAGATAGGCACTCACAGCAATACCCACCCAGACTTTGCAAATTTGTCCGCCGACCAAATGCGACTCGAACTCACAACATCGATAGACAAAATTGAAGCAGTCACGGGGGATAAGGTCAAATTATTTAGAGCGCCATACGGCTCATACAACAATACGCTTCTAAATATAACCGACGAAATGGGATTGAAAACTATTCAGTGGAATATTGATACGCTCGATTGGAAGGGACTTAGTGGAAGCGAAATGCTCGGTCGTGTTCTAAATAAAATCTGTAATGGCTCCATTATTTTGTGTCACAATAATTCGGACAATATCATCGAAGGTCTTACACTTATACTCGACAAACTCACGAGTATGGGTTATGAAGTGGTAAGTGTGGGCGAACTAATTATGCAAGACAATTATTATATAGACAGTCTTGGTGTTCAAAGACAAAAATAAGAAAAACGGAGGAAATTATGAATTTTGGACAAATGGAAAACAATAAAGTATATTTAGCAGGAGAGATAGTAAGCGAGCCTACATTTAGCCATGACATGTTTGGTGAAGGTTTTTATGAGTTTAACCTTAAAGTACGAAGGCTTAGTGATTCGTATGATGTTTTGCCAGTAACCATCAGTGAGCGACTAATAAACGACAATATTAAGGTCGGCAATATGATAGGGGTGCATGGCCAGTTTAGGTCGTACAACAAACTTGACGGAGATAAGAGCCGACTCATGCTTACGATGTTTATTAGAGAAGTAGAAGCATATGATGAAGGATTAAATCCAAATCGTATCGAAATAACAGGTTATGTTTGTAAAGAACCAATCTACCGCACAACACCATTCAAACGTGAAATATGCGACTTGCTTATTGCGGTCAATCGTAATTATAATAAAAGCGACTACTTGCCATGTATTGCGTGGGGTAGAAATGCACGTTTTGTCAAGAACTTTGAAGTTGGTGAAAAACTCACTGTTGTGGGCAGAATACAAAGTCGCGAGTATCAAAAGCGACTTGACAACGACGAAGTTGTGACCAAGACTGCATACGAAGTGTCGCTTTCAAAAATCACACGTGATGATGACTTAAACAATGAGAAAATGACAACTAGTATTGGTGAAATAGATAATTATTATATAAAAAATGCAAACTAATAAAAAAGACCCTAATGGGTCTTTTTTAAAATTCTAATTTTCCAAATTTTCATCTGAAGTAGATTCTTGATTGTCTGTATTGTTTTGAGATTGTTTTTCGATTTCTTTGGATTGAGTTTTGTCATCTTTCTTTTTGTTTTCTACTTTTTTAGATTGTTCGTTTAGAGCATCTTTCTTTTGCTTTTTCTTGAAGATAACAAACCATACAATTAGAGCGATAATAATCACAAAGTTTACTGCAAAAAGTATAATTGCCGTTGTGATAATAGGTGATGTCCCATCTGTTGCGATATACTTTGTGTCTATGTATCCAACTACAATATTGTTGTCGTCATCTAGGTATTTTATCAGAGTCAATTTTTCGTTTTTATCTAGATTTTCCACATAAATTCTATAATTGTTTGGCAATTTTCCAATTATGGTTGTTTTTTCTTTATCAGAATAAACATTTACATATTCGCTATAATCATATATTTTGATAGTGCTGTTTGCATTAAACTTTTGTGATATGTTTACATTTGCAGTTACGTATGATGATGCGACAAAACCATATCTGCCGTCGTTTGTCATAATGATATAATACGTATTTGAAGTGTTGTCGATTGAAATAGGGTAGGTGGCTACGGCGGTAATTACTGTGCTAATATATTCAATTCTGCCTGTTGTATAACTGCCTATAATTGTCGGAAATTTGTATATAGGTGTTTTGTTGTAAGATGTAATAAGCGAATAGTTTTGATCAGCTGTTACAGCATAAGTTGTTATTGAATCTGTTTCGACATAGCCAAGTTTGACATTGTTGTCTTGGACATACAATACATAACTAAACACACTAGTGGATTTATTGGTGTCAAGTAGTATCACATATTTGTCTTCGTCAAACAAACTATGATTGCCTTTATAGTTTATGTATTCATAAATATAGGTTTGAGCAGGCACTTTGGCGTATTTGACTATGCTTGTATATCCAAACTCGAAAGTCAAAGCATCGTCTTGAAACGACTCAAAATCGCAATAACCTTGTGTAAAATCGTCATTGTTAAAGTACACTATGCGTGAAGCATTTTCATCATAAGCATATACTGTTCCGTCTTGTGGATTGACTTCAAATACATTTATTTTGTATTCGTCGCCAAAACTGATATTGGTCAAACAATCTGTCAAAGCCCCGTTGTCAAATGAATATCTTTGTATATTGTTTTTGTCTTCAAAACTTATATATATCGACTGGTCAGAAGTGGGAATGGAAATGTCGGCGATATCGTCGTCAAATTCATTTTCAAATTTTAGACTTGGGGTCGATACATTGACTTTGTGTAAGGTTTTGTCGACTGTGATGTATACATAATTGTCCATATAATCTATTTTGCTATATGCATTTGTTGTAAAATCGAGATTTATATCATTGTCAAAACTGTTGGAGTTTGTATCATAAACTTTTACAGTATTTTCGCTAAGTAAATAAATTTTGTCACCGTCAGTAATTGTAGAATCGTAAGTGGCGTTTGGAAGGTCTACTACCTTAACTACTGCAGGCTCTTCTTCGGTGAATATATTAACCTTGCAAAGAGATGTTTGTATTGAGTCTGTACGTATAAAATACAAAGAGTTGTCGGAAGAAAGCATAATTGATGTTGCATAATAGTTTGTGCTTCCTTCTTTAAGTTCGATGACTTTTACACTTCTGTCTTGGTAAATGACTTGAATGCGATTGTTTGCTCTGTCAGACACAAAAACATATTCGTTGCACTTCATTGCGATGTCACTTACATTGTCAAATCTTCCTACTTCACTGCCTTTGCCCATGAGTAGAGTAGTGCTGTCTGAAAGTGAAAGTTTGTTGTCTTGTGACATTGTGATGGTGTAGGCCTCTATATTACAATCGTTGCTGTTGTAATAATACAAAACATCATTACTTACAAATATTATGTTGTTGGCATCATTATTGGAACGAAGTGTGGTTGATGGAGTGTTGTTTATGTCTTTATCAAATAATGAGATTGCTTTAGCAGTAGACCTAGCTATGTATGTCTCATCTTCATATGTGAAAGCCCGCAAACTGCATGTGTCTTTATCAAAATCTGCAATGGTTTTTTTCTCGTGACAAGATGGTGATAAGGTAGTGTCGTTTTGCTCGATACTAAATGGATATATATCATCACCATTAACAATAAAGGCATTGTTTCCGTTCAAAACCAAGTTGCTTATGCTGTTGCTATCGATGCTAAGTGTCGATAAATCATATTCGCCAATTGCTAGATAACTGCCATTTTTTAGGTTGTCCTTGCCATCGAAAATTGCGACACCTAGATAAGACGTAGAATTTTTTTGATAAATGCTTGCATAAGCTGTCTTTCCGTTGCCAAAATCTGCAAGTGTCGAATGTGTTGGATTGTTTCCAAATTGTTCGATATTACCTATTCTTTCGCAAGTGTTTGTGTCATATATGGTTGTTTGTATTCCATATCTCAACATTATCATGTTGTTTGCATAATCCATATACTGAAACGAATTGATTGCACCATTTATGCTTCGAGTATTTCCATCAACAATGACTTGCTTTTGATTTTGAGTAAAATTGTATTTTACGAAAGAGTAATAATACTCCGCATCAATTTGTTTTCCCTTTGTTATGAAAAATATATCGTCTCCGACTACGCAAAAATCTTTTACGTCATTTAGATTAAGATAGTGACTGATGTTTGAAGGATAAATAGTACTAAGCGATTGTTTTGGTGACTCGTCTGCAAACGAAACAGAAGTGGGTGAGTAAGTTACGCCCAAAATAAGTAAAACACCTATACAAAAAGATAAAATATATTTTCCGAGTTTTTTCATGTCTTCCTCTTATGTAGTTTATATAATAATTATAAATATATTATATCAAATAAGACCCTTTTGACAAACAAATAACAAAATTATTTTTGTTTTGTAGTAAAATAATTTTTCATATTTATGGTCTCTAAAAAATATTTTTTTTTAAATATGACATACTGTTGTCATATTAAGGTGTATATAATAGGGCAAATGTTCGATAATGTTTGAAAAGTAGGTATTTTTGTACACTAAATATTAAATTTAAAAATATTTTGCAAAAATATGTCATAACCTTTTGACATTTGGCATTTACACAAATATAATTAAGAAAAAAATGAAAAATGGAGAAACAAAAATGAAAGCATGGAGCAAAACATTATTATCAGTTTATAGGTATCTCGAATCGATTACGGGTGCCATCGACA
Source organism: uncultured Christensenella sp. (assembly GCA_964434265.1). Lineage (GTDB taxonomy): Bacteria > Bacillota > Clostridia > Christensenellales > UBA1242 > UBA11490. Next base: position 100,355 of record CAYSUK010000001.1, read on the forward strand.
ACCTAATAGTCAAGAAGGGGGTAAACTCAATGTTTTACACTGACAAACGCGGACTTACGACATACGATTGTGCAAATGATATCATCGAATTGACCGATAGAAAAATCAATCTTATAAATCTTAAAGTCCTAGTCGAAGATGGATTAAACAAATTGCCGTTCGAACAAAAACGTGTTTTGATGTTGTTTTATGTTGACGGCCTAAAAACGACAGAGGTTACAAAACTTATGGGGTGTGTAGAACGTACTTTTTTTAGGAAAAAGGACGAAGCAATTGTTGCATTTGGTAAAAATTTAAAGTGTATGGGGTTTGATGAAATAAGACTTAGTCAAATGTTTGGGAAAGAAAAATGGCTAAGTAATTTGCTTGTTAAAAATCAACAACACGAAGCACTTGGCAAGTTGGGGAAAGAATTGCCAGAGTACAATTTTTTGAAAAATGTCATCAAAGAACTTAGTCAAATAAATTTTCAAAAAAGTTATGGGTACTAATTTTTTTAGACTGATATTGTCGCAAATTAGATAAAATTGACAAAAATTGTTGTATCAAAGGCTGTCTTCTCCGAAGTCGATTTTGACCTTGCGATGCGGCTTCTTGTCGTGCGGTTTGCGAAAAATGATGTATAAGATGAGCAGGCTTGGAATTGTAAGAGCGATTACGATTATGATGCACTCAAGATTTGTTAAGGGATTTAAAAGCCCAGACCTGTCGACAATATATGCAAGGTTTTCACCGTTTGGAAATATGCTCGAGATGTTTTGGACATAACTGCTATAAATATATCCTTTTACGTTTAGATACTCGACATAGTACCACGTATTTTGTCCAAAATCCTCGACATTTTCGCCTATGGTTCGTCCGATAAAAATAAGGCTAGTACAATTGGCGGGAAGAATAGAAATTGTGTTGTCGCCACGTTCGGGAGTTGTGCGAAGATAACAGTTTTTGTTGTATGTTTGTAATTTTATATCGGTCGGATATGGTGTAGTGGGTACACCCTTGACAAGCCGTATCGAAGATGGTTTTACATATCCGCTTACACCGTTGTAGTTTACACGGACTTTGTCTGTAGAACTGCTGATTACTTCGACATAATAAGTTTTTTCTAGAAGACAAATTACGTTTGAATGGCTTTGGTCATATACATCATAACGATATAAAAAGTCGCCACTATTTAGTATTTGTGCATATTGTGTGTTTTCACAGTATGCACTTTTTGTAGGGCAAATTGACGTAAAAATTATAAAAAAAATCAAAATTATTTTTGCCATATAATCACCTAAGTATATTTTAACAAAAAATTAATTTTGTTACATTTTAAGACTTGTAAAAAATGTGGAGATATATGTCTAAAAAAATACATTTGGGGAGAAAATGAATACACATGAAATTAAAATAAAACTAAGACTACTTGATGCCGAAATCCGTCGACGTGAAAACAACAAAAACTTGTTTGCCTATAATACGGGAGATAAGGTGCATAAAAAGCAACTCATGTTTCATAAATGCCCAAAACATAATCGCTGGGTTTTTGGTGGAAATCGCAGTGGCAAAACCGAGTGTGGTGCTGTCGAAGCGATATGGTTGGCGCGTGGCATACACCCGTATCGAGAAAATACGCCAGATTGTGATGGTTGGGTGGTGTCGCTAAGTACACAAGTCCAACGTGATGTTGCCCAACGAAAGATATTGCACTATCTAAACCCCGACTGGATAGTAGATGTCACAATGCTTAGTGGTAAAAAAACCTCTCTTGAAAGCGGTGTGATTGATACGATTACCATAAAAAACGTGTTTGGTGGAACAAGTCGTATTGGCTTTAAAAGTTGTGACCAGGGCAGGGAAAAGTTCCAAGGCACGTCATTAAACTGGGTATGGTTTGATGAAGAACCGCCATACGATATCTATGTCGAGTGTTGTATGCGTGTTATGGACAGGGCTGGAGACGTTTTTGGAACAATGACACCGCTCAAAGGTCTTACTTGGGTCTACAACACAATCTATCTAAACGAAGCCAATAATCCAGAAATTTGGCATATCCATATGGAGTGGTCAGACAATCCATTTTTAAATCCCGAACAGGTCAAACACATGACCGAAACTTTTAATACGGAGGAACTAAATGCAAGACGATTTGGGCTGTTTTCTAGTTTTGGTGGGCTTGTATATAATGAGTTTGATTCAAATATTCATGTAATCGAGCCGTTTGATGTCCCGCATGATTGGTACGATAAAATATCCATCGACCCGGGACTGAAAAATCCACTTAGTGCACACTGGTATGCTGTCGACTTTGATGGAAACATATATGTCATTGCCGAACACTATGAGAGTGGTCGCGATATCATATATCACAGTAAAGCAATAAAAGATATATGTGACCGACTTGGCTGGCAAAGAGACTCAAATGGTAGGGTAGTTGCACTTATAGACTCGGCAGCAAATCAACGTACCTTAGCATCGTCAAAAAGTGTAACCGAACTTTTTTATGACAACGGTATTTTGGCAAATCCGCGTGTAGACAAAGACATGTTTAGTGGGATACAAAGAGTGAAGTCATATCTTAAAAATGCAGACGGCAAGGCCAAACTTTTCATATTTAAATCGTGCACAAATATGATACGAGAGATCAAAGGATACTTTTGGGGGAATGAAGATTCACCTATTAAAAAAGACGACCATGCAATGGACGAACTGAGATACTACATCATGTCGAGACCGGAGAATATCAAACGCGAAACCAAGACGATAATTCAGAAAGATAAAGAGCGGCGGATTAGAGAGCTTAGAAAGGGGTGGTACTAATGCAAAGAGTAGATGAGCGGACAAAACTCGAAAATGCTCTAATGAAAAAGGCGCTCGGATATATGTGCGAAGAAGTGACCGAAGAGTATGTAGGTGAAACTAAAGATGATATGAAACTGTGCAAGAAAAAGGTTAATAAAAAAAGTGTTCCGCCTGACCTTGCGTCGCTACAAATATTGCTGTCGAGACTTGACGAACAAAACGAATATAAGTCGTTTAGTGATGCCGAACTGTATTCTGAGCGAGAGAAACTGCAAAAATTATTAGAAAAGGGGGGAGAAGATGACGATAGAAGAGATGACAACAACACTCAAATGTAGTGTGCCGGGCTGTTCAAACATGGCTGATTTTGTCGTGGTAAACGAAAAAATATTTGCTAGAAGCCGATTATGTTTTTGCAAGTCATGTGCAAAAACACTCTATACATGTTTGGGCAAAAAAATTGTGCCCAAAAGCCCAAAAAACATATTAAACAAATAGTATCAAAGGAGAAATAATGGATAAAAAATTACATTTTGAAGATGTTTTGGATAAAGAAACCGAACAAAAAATAGTGTCTGAAGTGCTAGAAGACTTTGATTTGCGTCGTCAAAATCGAAAAAGTTTTGAGATGACGTGGCAACTTAATATAAATTTTCTACTTGGAAATCAATACTCGTACATAAACGGAAACAATGAAATTGTTAGTGAGCGAAAACAGTATTTTTGGCAAGAACGTGAAGTATACAATCATATTGCACCTTTAGTAGATTTGCGTATGGCAAAGCTGGCTCGTGTAAAGCCTACACTTACCGTTCTTCCGTTTAGTGACGACCCTAAAGACATAGCTTGTGCAAAGGTCAGTAAAAATCTTATTAAATCAGTTTGTTATGACCTGGACATGAGTTCGCTTATAGCCGAAGCAACAATGTGGAGTGAGATTACGGGGACTTCGTTCTATAAAATCACATGGAATAGTAGCAAAGGCAAGTTTGTTGGAATAGACGATAGCGGTCAAAGTATCAGAGAAGGCGAAGTCGAACTTTCAGTTGTGTCACCATTTGAAATATTCCCCGACAATAATACGTATAGCCGAATTGATGATTGCAAAAGTATTATTCATGCTAGAGCATATCATAGAGATGAAGTCAAAAACATCTGGGGTATTGAAGTAGAAGGTCGCGATACCGATGTGTTTTCTCTTGATAGTACAAGTATCCTAGGTGGATTGGGTTATAGTGGAAACAGTGTGAGTGTTGGCCGAACTATGCGCCATGATCAAGTGATTGTGGTTGAGAGATACGAACAACCAACAGTCGAGTTCCCAAATGGTAGACTGATTATTGTTGCTGGTGACAAACTTGTTTATATGGGTGAGTTGCCGTACATAAATGCCTTTGATGGCAAACGCTCTTTTCCGTTTGTAAAGCAAACATGCTTGTGCATTCCAAATTGTTTTTGGGGTTCTTCAATTATCGAAAGATGCATTCCGATACAACGCGCATACAATGCAGTTAAAAACCGCAAACATGAGTTTTTAAATCGCATCGCAATGGGTGTGTTGGCTGTCGAAGATGGGTCGCTAGATATCGACAATTTGGAAGAAGAAGGGTTGTCGCCGGGAAAAGTTCTTGTTTATCGACAAGGTGCAAATTTTCCTAAAATGTTGCAAAACGAAGAAGTGCCATCTACTTTTGATAAAGAAGAAGAAAAACTTATAGAAGAATTTTCAAATATCTCTGGTGTGAGTGATCTCCAACATCAAAATGTTCTTTACAACAATGTTAGTGGCGTTGTGCTCCAACTACTTATCGAACAAGACGAAGCGAGACTGACAGCTAGCATAAACGAAGTAAAGGATAGTGTTAAAAATGTTGCAAAACACATACTAAGACTTTACAAACAGTTTGCTGTATATTCGCATAGCACTCGACTAATAAACGATAATGGCGAGATAGAAATGTTGTATTGGAAAAATAGTGACCTAAATTGTGAAGATATAGTATTTGAGACTGAAAACGAAGTAGGGCAAACTATAGCACAAAGGCGCAGCATGATATACGAAGTGTTAAATGCGGGGCTACTCAACGATGAAGATGGCGGAATGTCGCTCTCGACACGTCAAAAAGTGCTCGAACAACTTGGCTTTGGGATTTTGGAAACTACAAAAGATGCAAAGACCCTGCAAAAAAATAGGGCAAATAAAGAAAATTACAACCTTATAAAAGGGAATCAAATGCCGTCACCAAAGTTTATAGACGAGCATGATATCCACATAAATGAGCATATATGCTTTGCACTTAGTAAGGATTTTGAAGATGCTGTCGAAAAAAATCCAGCAATCGAAAACATACTAAACGAACATATTAAGGTGCATAAGCAAATGCAAAAAGAAAACCAATAAAGTTATGTTATTATATCTATTTATAATATGATTTCATAACCAATTATAATTATTATGTAAATTATGATTTCATAACTAAATTAAGGCATATGTTACAAATTGCAAAATGTTATATAATCATAACTTTAATAGATACAATCTATTAAAATATTGTGTAAAGATTTATAGTTAAATTTTATAGTTGTATCAAAGTAATATTAAATTCAAACCACATAAATAAGTAGGAGATAAAAATGGAAAATGAAAAAATAATTGGAGAACAATCTTTAGATACCCCTAATAGTGTAGCGACACATGAAGAAAGTGAAGGGCGAGTAGAACAGGACTCTCCAATAGAAAAATTTAAAAATGCCAAGGCACTTATGGAGGCGTACAAATCTTTGCAAAGTGAATTTACAAAAAAGTGTCAAAAATTGTCCGAATATGAAAAACAACAAGATAATGCGAAAGTACCTTGTTTTAGACGAGACGATTGGCAAAATCAGATAAGTGAGTTTTTTGATAAAAATCCCGAAGCGAAAGAATATGGAGAACAAATTGTAAATGAGATTATAAGCGACAATGATTTGGCGATGTCAAATTCCCCGCTTGTTTCTGCATACAATAGAGTGGTCAAAAAACAACTTTCTGACAAGGAAAGTTTTCTCAGTGACGAAAACAATTTGGTTGAGTTTGTGTTAAAAAATGAGCAAATTTTATCAAAAATCCTTAAAAAAAGTGGTGAAAACATACATTTTTCACCAAAATTAATTTCATCAAATGTAGGTAGTACTCATATTGTTACGCCAAATTTGAGTGCTAAAAATCTTGATGAAGCCAAACAAATCTTAAAGAAAATGCTTAATAATTAGGAGAAAAAATATGGTAACACTTGCTACCGCTGACAAGGCTTTAAAGAGTGTTTATCTTGGTGTACTTACAAACCAATTTAATCTAAACACAAATCCTTTGTTTGCAAAAATTAAAAAATCTAGTACTTACGTTACTGGAAAAGAAGTTATAAAAACAGCACCAATTGGAATCAATGGTGGTATCGGTGCTGGCTCAGAAGATGGGGTGCTTCCTACTGCTTCTGGAAATAATTATGTTCAAATGAAACAAACTTTAAAAAACCTTTATGGAACTATCGAGATAAGTGATAAAGCTGTTAGGGCTAGTCAAAACGATGCTGGAGCATTTGTCAATTTGTTAAATGCTGAGATGGAAGGACTCATTAAAGCTAGCACTTTCAATTTCTCTCGTATGCTTATGGGAAATGGTAGTGGCAAACTTGCAGAAATCCAATCTGGTAGTGCAAATGTGTGCGTTGTGGACGAAATCTACAATCTTATGGAAGGTATGATTATTGACATTTATGACTCTGCAAATGAGCAAATAAGTTCTACCTATAAGGGTGTAAAAATTGTCGCAATAGATCGCAACAATAAAAAGGTAACTTTTGACGCTCAAGTTGGTACAATTAGTGACCTTACTGATGGTGGATATTATTTAGTTGTTCAAAATTCGTTAAGACAAGAAATCTTTGGGCTTGATGGTATTTTTGACACAACAAACTTTACCAACATTTATTCGCTTCCAAGAAGCACAAATTCGTGGCTAAATCCTGTAATTAAAAATAGTGTAGGCGATATATCAGATGCAGTCATTCAAGAAGGTATTGATAAGGTCGAAGAATACTATGGTGGTGCTATTGACTTTATTACTTGCTCGAGTGATGTAAAAAGAAAATATCAAACATATCTTGCAAGCCTTTCACGTAATATTGATGTACTAAATTTGGAAGGTGGTTTTAAAGCGATAAGTTATGCTGGAGTTCCTGTCATGAGTGATAGATTTATGAAGAGCGGAACTATGTATCTACTTAATTCAAATTCATTTACATTGCACCAACTTTGTGATTGGGAATGGCTTGAAGGTGATGATGGCTCAATATTGAAGCAAAAACCTGGTTATCCATGCTACAGTGCAACGCTTGTTAAATACGCTGAATTAATGTGTGAACAACCATGTAATCAAGTAAAACTTGCTGGCATTAATGTGTAAAATTTAAAATTGTGGGGTGAGTAATCTCACCCCTGATTTTATATAAGGAAAAAATTATGAAAATTAAAATAAATGATGACGTTTTTGATATAGTAAAAAGATTGCAAGATATAGACGACTCGTATTATGTCTTGTATGATAATGTAAAAAATCGATATGAAGTTTGGTCTTTGTGTGAGAAGTCTATGTGCTTTGTGGTGCCATATGCCACACTTGATGCTCGGACGATAGCATATGCGCTAAAAACAAATTCAAATAATGCACAAAAATTGTTTAATGAAATTGATAAAAACAATAATGAAATAATGAAAAACGAATGCAATAAAATCATAGATCAAAATACATATAAATTTAAAGAGATATTTGAGTATGAAAAGCTTTCGAGACAGATGTCTCTTGATAAGGCTTTTTGTACTACATGGGTCTAAGGGGGTAGTATGCAAGTAAATAAAATAATTCGAAATTGTGCAGTGCTTTTAGATGATGAAGAGTTGTTGGCAGAACTTGATTTGAATGCTGACATGTCAGAACAGTGCTTGTCTATAAGAAACAAACTTGTCGAATGCGTAAATATTGTAAATAGGAAAATTGCAACATTGTATTGTCCGGTTAAGATGAAAAAAGTTTTGAAATCAAACAAAAATAAAATATTGATTTCTGATATAATAGAAGGAGAAATTATAGAAATATTACAAGTTTTGATTAATAATGTTAAAAGTGCATTTTATGTAGAAAATGGGTATTTAATTACAGAAACAAGTGGTAATATGACAATATCTTATAACATATTGCCAAAAACTATTAAATATACGGACAACATTGATTATTATAATAATAAAGTCAATGACAATATTTTTGCATATGGTGTCGTAAGTGAGTATCTTTATATTATGGGAAATTTTGTAGATGCAAAAATGTGGGAAGATAAGTTTGTTTCTGGATTAAGTAGCATAAATAAGCATAGAGATATTGTCATGCCTAAAAGAGGTTGGTATTAAAATGTCTAATGTAATCAATTACAAAACTTTTGATTTTAAAAAAATATCTAATGGCCTAAATATAAATGGTGTGCCTGCTGTAGATAATCTCGGTGCGTCGAGTAGTGTCTACAATTTTTCCTATGATAGCGATAGATTGAAAGATTGTTTTGGGATTAAAAATTTTTATTTTTCAAATAATGGAGTAGATGTAGAAGTTGATTTTCCATCTAATGTTGTCCCTAAAAAAATGTATTCACTCACTTTCAAAGATGAGTCGCTTTCGTGTTTGGTAGTTGTCGGAGATAATCAAAAGGCTTATATGTGGAATTATAAATCTACTTCGGGTGATATGCTTGAGATACCATTTGATGTAAAAAATATTCCAAGTGTCTTCAATTTTTTTGATGAAAATGGAGACCCTTGCATTGCTTGTTCGTATGACAATATGATAAATGTGTATAATATCACTAAAAAAATGTGTGATTTTATTTTCTACACATATAGTCTTTCAGAAGTATCCTTTTTAGATGATTGTGTAGTGGGACTTCTTAATGATGACCCATATTCTTTTTGGTACACAACTTCGAGATTTCCAAAAGACTGGACAACAACTGGCGAAAAATGCACCATTCAGAATGTTGATGTTTCACTCGGTAAGTGTTTGCGAATATTTAAGATGGAAGAAAATCTGTATCTTGTCAGAGAATATGGTATCCAAAGGCTGGTATTTGATTTTGAGACAAATAAATATCAGGTTCAAAATGTGGGGCAAAGTATCGGTCGTATATATTCTGAAAGCATTTGCCAAAATGGTGCAAAAATAATTTATCTCACGACTAGTGGTTTGTATGAGTTTAATGGCGCGACTAGTAAACGCATAGTTACAAATGTAGAGCATATGCTAGCGTCTTACAAAAACACAGCGACTGTTTGTCAAAATGGCAAGTATTATATCGCGACCAAATACGACTTTGGTGACAATATGGCTCTTGGAACTGAATCAAATCAATCAAGCACAAACAATGTGCTTCTTTGTATCGACCTTGAAACCAAATTGGAAAAAATACTGCGTGGTGTAGACGTGATACAACTTATAGATATAAACACTTCGTTTTTGACAGACATCGGTTTGATGGTATTTGATGGGATAAAAAACCGCCTATCAAGACTTAACGACGCAAACACAATTTTTGGCCGAAATCTATTAAAACATTGGTCGAGTATCTCTACTGATTTTGGAATGCCAGACAAGAAAAAAATAATCAGTAAGTTTTTCATAATCACAAAACAAGACATAACGCTCACACTGCATTGTGACAGACACAAATATGCAGTCAAACTAAATGGCGGCGAGCATGTTCAAGTCGTGCGTCCCAATATTAGTGGTCAGACCTTTTCATACTCTATAGAGACAGAAACTCCAAACACGGAGATATATGGAATGAAGGTATTGGTAGGTTATGCTGAGTGACAGAACATAAAAAATATCCAGACCTATATAAAGCGGTCTTAAAAATCAAACAACGTCAATTTGAAGAAAAAGGGGGATACGCTATGTATAATAGTATGTTGGACGAAGCGTTTGCAAACGTGCTCAGTCTTGCAAAATCCGACGAACTAAATTCTAAAATAGATACACTTAATGAGAAGGTCACAAATATGACAGCCACAATCGATGGAAACGACTCATCACTAGAGCAAGAAACAGAACTAGTGCCTGCATGGCAAAACAATGTTGTGGACCTGTCATTTTTGTCCCCAGAAGACAAGGAAAATTATGACAATTTTTGCTCGCAAAACAATTTGCTCACAGCCCAACTAAACGACTTGTATCTAAATATTGAGGACCTAAACAAACAACGTGCCGAAGCAATAAAAAACTATGATATTTCAGCAGTAGTGGATATTGACGAACGGTTGTTGGATTTAAACAAACAATACAAATCCAAATACAATGAAAGTCTCGAATTTAAATCAAAGGTACAGGGAAGTAGAGATGAGTGGGAAAAGAACCTTAGTGACTTAAAAGAAGTGCTCAAAGATGAAAAATGGGAGAAATCTAAATCCATCGATAAAAGCAAATATGCTCCAAGTGTATTAAAAGAGTACAAGCAAAACAAAACTGTCGAGTTGGTAAAGTCGTTTATTGACGATTTTCCAAAAGACCAAGCAAAAATTTTACTTAACAACAATCGCATAAAAGACATGCTTGGCGAAAGCTATAATAAAGTATTGAAGGAGTATATGTGATGTGGGAGAAAATAATAAATCTTGCTATAGGCAATGGACTATGGGCGGTTTTGTTTTTGATGCTGCTCGTATTTGTACTAAAGGATAGTCGTACAAGAGAACAAAAATACCAAGAAACAATCGAAAATCTTGGCACTGCATTGCAGGTTGTTCAAGATGTCAAGGCAGATGTTGAAGATATAAAAACCACGATTTCTACATTTGTTACTTCAAGGGGTGAAAATGAAAAAACTACTAAGTAAATTTAAAAAATACACATTTTGGGTGGCTTTTGTAGGAGTGCTTGTATTGTTTTTACAAAATCTGGCAAAAGCCTTGGGCTTTGAGATTGACACAACAAATATAGAAAGTGCAATTATGTCATTTTGCGGCGTGCTTGTTGTACTGGGGGTTGTTTCAAAGGATAATTCTGCCACAACTATTGCTGGTGAAAATTTAGAAACTTTAAAAAGTGACAAAGAGACCCAAAACCTTAATATTATCTGTGAACCATGTGATATAAAATGCTCAAGCGATTGTGTTGAAAACGAAAACAAATGTAGCGCCGATGATGTGGTCAGTGGTGTAGAAACACCCGAAGGTTTGAATGGGTTGGTCGAAAACGAAATTGACAATTATGTCGTAGTCGAGCCTGTAGACGACAATGCAAGTGAAGAAACAGTTGTTGAAAATGTGGGAGAAGTGGTGTCAAAACCGACAGAAGAGAGTGTATATATTGACAACTTTCGTGACCAAACTTGCGACCAAATCACTGTCGAAGGTACTGGACAATCTGACACCAAAGACCAAACTCAATATACTAAACTTTGCAACCTTGAAAAACTTTGCAAAGACTGTCCTTTTAGACAAAAAAATGAGCCTGCTTTTGAAGAGCCTTCTGTATGTAATAACGAGCAAAATTTTGACACAGAGCCTTGCTCGACTGATAGTGGTGATAATGATATGTCCAAAATTGATGCCACACAAGAAATAACTTTTGATCCGACATATTCCTGTTTTGAATAATGGCAAGTTTGTGTATGTTTTGCAAAATTTAATAACATAATGTGTTTGTAATTTATCTTTTGATTTGTTATAATATAGCATAGGTGAGATTATGTTGTATAAAAATACTTTTAAAATATTCTTTTCAAATGGCTCGTTGATTTGGCATACATTATTGTATTTGCTAATATCCGGCGCTCTTGTATTTGGTGCAGGCGCTTTGATTTTGTCGCCTTTATTTGATATCTTGGCAGATGTGGGCTGGACAACAGCTGTTAGTGACTCGTATATGAACTTCCTAAATCATATAAATCTCAAACAATTGCTTGTTGATATTGGCGATAATGCTCGTTGGTTTTGGCAAGTAATAATCGACAATTTTGACTCGCTCGTGTTGTATATTATATTGTTTGTAGTGGTAGTTGTTGTAGTGGGTTCGATGGTCGTTAGGTTTTTCACAATGAGCGCATCTACTTGTGTAAATTATTATATGAATAGCAATGTCAAGGCTAGTTTTCCAAACAATATTTTCACTTCGTTTTACCGAAATCTTCGTTACCAACTCGCTTACTCCATAACAATTTTACCGCTTAATTTTGGAGTTTTTGTACTTGTAGTGTACATGCTCAAAATGTTTGATGGTGACGGACTACTGTTTTTTGTAGCACCCTTTATTATTGTCCTTACTATCGCGCTATTATCTGCTCTCAAAACGACGCTTTTTGGCGGTTGGTTGCCTGCAGTTGTTAGCTCAAATAGGGGAGTGTTTGCATGTATGAAAAAGGGTTTTGTGGTTACAAAACGTCGTTTTAGTGAAACATATGGAAATTCGTTTGCACTTTCACTTACCATTATTTTTGTAAACTTTTTTGCAGGTGCTTTGACTTTTGGTGTGGGGCTTATAGTGACTATTCCTGCAAGTTGTATCATTGTGCTTATATTCCAAAATGTCGCTTATTATATGGCGATTGGCCAACGATACTATGTCGACAACTACAATGTTATTGCGCCTAAAGCACAAGAGTATACTGACAAATTTAAAAATCACAAACATATTATATAATGTATCTATTGACACCCTTATTTGGGTGTCTTTTTTTGTCGTTTGTGTAAAATTTTGAAAAACTGCTTGCATATCTACCCCAAATAGTGTTATATTATATCAGACACATAAAACGAGTAGTTGTGATTTTGTGCTCGTTTACTATAAAAACTTTAATTCAATATGATGTCATATTTGATTTTTTGTGTGGTTGTAAAAATCAAAGACATCGGTGTTTTATTGTGTTTTTAGTGGGACAAGTGTCCTTAAATATATAAATATAATAGGAGAAGAAAATGAATAAAAAATCTACAAATCTAAAACTTTCATTTCTAGGCGGTGTAGGTGAAGTTGGTAAAAACCTTATGGCGCTAGAATATGGAAACGATATGATTCTTATTGACTGCGGTCTTGCATTTCCATCAGATGATATGATGGGTGTTGACCTTGTCATTCCAGACATCACATATCTACAACAAAACAAACAAAAAATCCGTGGTATTGTACTTACACACGGACATGAAGACCATATAGGTGCATTGCCATACATTTTGCAAGACATTAAAGTGCCAGTATATGGTAGCCGCCTTACATGTGCGCTTGTCGAAAACAAACTTCGTGAGCACAGAAAAATATCATGCAAACCTATCGTTGTTAAACCAAAACAAGTAATCAAACTTGGCTGTTTTTCAATAGAATTTGTAAAAGTAACACATAGTATTGCAGGCGCATACGGACTTGCAATCACAACTCCAATCGGTGTTTATTTCCATACTGGGGACTTTAAAATTGACCTTACGCCTATTGACGGCGATGCAATGGATATGACACGACTCAGTGAGATAAGTAAAGCCGGAGTATTGCTTATGACAAGCGATTCCACAAATGCCGAACGCGCAGGATTTAGCATGAGCGAACGTAACGTCGGTGCAACTCTTGACAACTTGTTTGCCCAAAACAAACTCAAACGTATCATTATTGCGACCTTTGCATCAAATATCCACCGTATCCAACAAATACTTGATATATGCAAAAAGTACGATAGAAAGGTTGTGTTTAGTGGAAGAAGTATGCTAAATGTTTGTGAGACGGCAAGTAAAATCGGCGAACTCAGATTTGACCGCGAGATACTAGGCGACATAAACAATGTCGACAAGATGGCAGACGAACACACTTGTATAATTTGTACTGGTTCGCAAGGTGAACCAAACAGTGCGCTTTCACGCATGGCAGACGGCGAGTTCCCAAAAATCGAAATCAATTCAAACGACTTTGTGATTTTCTCATCGTCATCTATTCCGGGTAACGAAACAAACATAAACTATGTCATAAATTCATTGTACAAAAAAGGTGCATCAGTTATATACGAAAAACTTGCTGACGTCCATGTTTCTGGACACGCATACCAAGAAGAGTTAAAACTTATGTTGGCGCTTTTAAAACCTAAGTTTTTCGTGCCAGCCCATGGCGAATATAGACATCTAAGAGCGCACTCGCTTCTTGCACAATCGCTTGGCATTCCAGAACGTAACATCGTACTGTCTGACCTTGGTGACCAAATATCTATTTCAAAGTCATCAATCAAAAAGACAGGCACTGTTCCTGCTGGTATACGTTTGGTTGATGGACTTGAAGTAACCGAAGCAGGTGGCGCAGTCCAACGCGATCGTGCACTTCTTGCAGAAGAAGGAGTATGCATGGCTATCATCACAATTTCAGCAGGCACTGGCAGACTTACTAGCAAACCTGACATTATATCGCGTGGTTTTGTGTATATGCAAGGAAACGAAGACATGTTTGACGAAGCACGTGACCTTATACTAAACACAATAATTACTACAAATTTCAAAACCCAAGACTGGGCACAAATCAAACAAAGTATCAAAAAAGTTCTTACAAACTATTTTTACAAACGTATCAAACGTCGTCCTATGATTGTGCCAGTTATTATTGAAACCCAATAGGAGTATGTTGTGACAAATCTAAAGAATATTGAGGAGTATGCACACTTGCACAACGTCCCTATAATCCGTCCGATTACTCTTACACATCTGCTAGACTGTGTGAGAGAAAACCAACCGAAATCCATACTTGAAATAGGGACGGCAATAGGGTATAGCGGTGCGAAAATGCTAGGCGAGTGCGATGCTACTCTTACAACTATCGAGAAAAATGAGCAGTCGTACAATATAGCAAAACAAAACTTTGCCGACCTAGGACTAGAGAAAAGAGTAGAGTGTGTTTTGGGCGATGCTGGTGAGCAAATATGTCGACTTTGTGAAAGTGGTCGCAAATATGATTTTATCTTTTTAGATGGGCCAAAAGGCCAGTATATAAAGTACTTGCCGACCCTTTCAAAATTGCTAAATACTGGCGGAATCATATTTGCCGACAATGTACTTTTCCGCGGAATGGTAAATGGCGACGACTTTGTTCCGCATAGAAATCGCACGATTGTTGTAAATCTCAGAGCCTATCTTTCGGCAGTCTCAAATGACCCATATGAGAGTAAAACATATGATATTGAAGATGGCTTTTGTATCACTAAGAAGATAAAATAAATGTTATTAAATAATAACAACATTATAGATATTAAAACATAACTAAAAGGAAGAAAATATGTACGAGATACTATCCCCAGCGGGAAATATGGAAAAACTCAAAACAGCGGTGTATTATGGTGCTGATGCTTGTTATTTTGCTGGCAAACAATTTGGACTTCGTGCATTTAGTGACAACTTTGATGATAGCGAACTTTGTGAGTCTGTTAAGTTTTTGCATGAACACGGCAAAAAAGCATACATTACACTAAATATTCTTGCGCACAATGACGACTTCAATGGACTTGAAGAGTACTTAAAGTATTTGCAAGAGATAGGAGTTGATGCAGTTATTGTGAGTGATTTTGGCATTATGCAGTTTGTGAGAAGAGTTGTGCCAAATATGCCAATTCATGTGTCTACACAAGCAAATATTACAAATAAATACTCAGCAAAGGCATATTGCGATATGGGTGCAACAAGGCTTATACTTGCTCGCGAACTTAGTATGTCTGAGATAAAAGAAATCCGCTCATATATTCCACAAAATGTCGAGATCGAGTGTTTTGTGCATGGCGCAATGTGCATATCGTATTCGGGCAGATGTTTGCTCTCAAACTATCTTACTGGACGTGATAGCAATCGTGGTGCATGTGTCCAAGCATGTCGTTGGGAGTACTCAATCTGTGAAAAAGCCCGTTATGACGAAGCCAAAGCAAACGGCACTGAGCCAAACACATACGAAATCCAAGAAGACAATCATGGCACATATATCCTAAACTCAAAAGATATGTGCATGATAGAACATCTAAAAGACCTTATTGATGCCGGCGTAACGTCGTTTAAGATAGAAGGCCGAATGAAGAGCCCGTACTATGTTGCGACAATTACAAACGCATATCGTAGGGCGCTTGACCTTATTGAAAGCGGTCAAGAAGTCCCAAGTTCGCTTGTAGAAGAATGTTTCAAAACAAGCCACCGCCACTACACAACTGGTTTCTATTATGGTGCAAAGGATAAAGAATGTCTTGCATCAAGCACACCTTTCCAAACACATGAGTTTATAGCAATCGTAACAGCTGACACATGCAATGGCTTTGCAAAGGTTGAGATGCGAAACCGTTTTGCTGTCGGTGACCAACTTGAAATATTGTCACCAAATGACTCATTTAATAAGGTAATCACTATTACTCAAATACTCGACGAAAATAATGAAAGCATCAAGATTGCAAATAAGGTCCAACAATCACTACTCATATCTACACCATACGACCTAAAGACTGGCGACATACTAAGAAAGAAAGTTGAAAAATAATATTTCCCCAGATATGGGGATTTTTTTATAAAAAACATATGGACAAGCAAGAATAGTCATAATTCGACATATTTATATATGAAGGAAGGTGGCTATGATATTTGAAAGCTTTGGTGCATTTTTACAAAAGGTAATGCTTTTTACGGCATACATAAACTCGACTTCGTCATTCCCAAAACCGCTGTCGAGTGAAGAAGAACGAGAGTATTTAGACAAGTTTCAGGCGGGCGACATGCAAGCCAAAGAAGTGCTTATCCGCCACAACCTTAGACTTGTGGCACATATTGTCAAAAAATACAACGGAACAGAAGAAGCCGACGACCTAATCAGTGCTGGGAGTTTGGGACTAATCAAAGCCATAAACACCTATCAGTACGGACACAATACCCAGTTTAGTACATATGCAGCAAAGTGTATTGAAAACGAGATACTCATGCTGCTTAGGGTAAATAAAAAACACAAAAACAATATCTCCATCGAAGAGGCACTTTGTGGAGAAGATGACAACGAGCTTTCGCTCATGGACTTGTCGATAGCCCCAGACAATGATGTCAGCGAAGAAGTCGACAAAATGATGTTGTCGGAGAGCCTAAACAATCTACTTAAATCCCAACTCAGCAAAAGGGAATATCAGATACTTTGCATGCGATACGGCCTTGGCGATACACCTGCATTGACCCAACGTGAAGTCGCCGTCAAACTAGGAATAAGTCGAAGTTATATCAGCCGAATCGAAAAAAAGGCACTCGAAACTTTGCAAAAAAACATTTCTCGAGATGATTATACATGATAAGACCTTGCAAAAAATATACCGATGTGATATAATAACAATGCAGATAGACAGATGGTCGCAAAACTTAGGTTTTGAGGAAAGTCGGAGCATCACAGAGCAGAGTGGCAGTTAACGACTGCTGGGGGCGACCCTAAGGAAAGTGCAACAGAAATATACCGCCAAGAAATTGGTAAGGGTGGAAAGGTGGGGTAAGAGCCCACCCGCTTGTATGGTAACATACACTTGCTGTAAACCCCACTTGATGCAAGATAGAGAGACGTTTTGACCCTGCTCGGCAGTTTCTCGTTACATCGCTTGAACTTGTAGGCGACTGCAAGGCTAGATAGATGACCATCTAATACAGAACTCCGCTTATGGCTATTCTGCAATTTTAAATTATTTAACCACAAGAACACTCCTTGTGGTTTTTTTTATGTCTTCTTTATATTTTTTATTTATTACCCAGTAAAACATTGAAAATGTCGACAAAATCTGATAGAATATAGACGAGGTAAACTATGGAAAATATGTTTGAAGAAAATACCCGCAAATATGCACCGCTGGCTGACCGCATGCGACCTAAGACTCTTGACCAATTTGTTGGGCAAGAACATCTTGTGTATAAAAACTCGTTTTTGGTGCGAGCAATTAAGGCAAATACTTTCGGAAGTTGTATTTTTTGGGGCCCGCCTGGGACAGGTAAAACTACTATTGCAAATATAATCGCAAACACATGTAAAGGTAATTTTCGCCGACTTAATGCGGTGTCTAGCGGTGTTAGTGATGCCAAGGAGATTATCACCGAAGCCCAACATAATCTCGAACTATATGGCACAAAAACCTATCTACTACTTGACGAGTGCCATAGATGGAGTAAAGCCCAAAGTGACTGCGTGCTCGAAGCCATAGAGAAGGGTAGTATTGTGTTTATTGGAAGCACTACCGAAAACCCTTACATTAATATGACCCGTGCGATAGTAAGTAGATGTAACATATTTGAGTTCAAACCGCTCTCGCAAAAAAACATCTCTGAAGCCCTAAATAAAGCCATATCCGATAAAGAGAACGGCTATGGGAATATACAAGTCAAACTTGACACAGATGCCTGTGACTACATAGCAAGTGCTTGTGCTGGCGATATGCGAAATGCCTACAACGCACTCGAACTTGGTGTAAAAACAACCCCTGCCGATAAAGATGGCAGTATTCACTTCACACTTGACGTTGCAAAAGACTGCATGCAAAAACGTGTCCTTGCTCTTGATGAAAACACTAGTTTTGATTTGCTAAGTGCATTCTGTAAAAGCCTACGGGGGAGTGATACAGATAGTGCTTTGTTTTACTCACAAAAACTCCTTGCATCAGGCTACGACCCACGTATTATTGCTCGTCGCCTTATAGCACATGCAAGCGAAGATGTCGGCATGGCTGATAGTAATGCACTTTTACTTGCAATATCGGCATTGTATAGTTGTGAAAAACTCGGACTGCCTGAGTGTGAACTTACACTTTCTCATGCCATAATATATCTTTGCGAAGCTGAAAAAAGTAATAGCACTTATGTGGCTATGTCTAAGGCAAAAGAAGCCGTGCTTGCTCACCCTGAAGCACGTGTTCCAAATCACTTGAAAAACCACCCAAGCGGTTATGACGATAAGACAGGTAAGTACAAATACCCACACGACTTTGGTGGTTATGTCCGCCAACAATACTTGCCCGATGCTGTCAAAAACGATATCTACTATGTCCCAAGTGAAAACGGCCGTGAGAAAAACATGCTCCGCAAAAAATTCGACCCAAGAGTCAAGAAATAATTTTTCCAAAATAACACAAAAAAAGACCTAAATCTAGGTCTTTTTTGATTTCATTATATCTCTGGTTCAAAACTATCAAATATAATATTGTCACAATATTTTGCAACGGCTTGGTATTCGTCTTGGCTCTTTACGTTGTAAGCAAGTACTCCGACTGGACGGTGTTTCTTTATGTACTTGCAAGGTAGGTCTTTTGAGTTGTAGGCGATGTAGTCTGGATTACAAACTTTACAAAGTTTGAGTTTGCGTAGTTTTTTAGTCTTGACACCAGCATAACGTTTTACTTTGTATATTCCACTTCTGATTATTCGTGGAAGCCAAGGTGCATTTTGATAAAACCATTGTAGGCTGTATGGGTTTGTACTCATAATAGCGACACTGTCAATGAGATTGTTTTTCTCAATGTAGTCTTCTATTATGCCAAACAATCCTTCTTCAACTTTGCCAACATTACTTTCGTTGTATATGTCAAGGATAACTGGTACCTTGCCCTTTATAAGTTCAAGTGCTTCATTAAGTGTCGGAATAGTACAATCGGTGTCTTTGATTTTGTGTTCTTTGACTTCATCGAGTTTCATTTTAGTAACGTATCCGCTGACCTTCGCAACACGTGCCAATGTTTGGTCGGCAAAACAAATATAGTTTCCGTCGTCAAGCATTTGAACGGGGATAAGGATAGGGTGTTTTGCCTTAATAGCTTTCGCGTAAGCTGGAAGGGTATTTTCATATACACTCTCGTCGTTCCAACCAAACTTTGCTATGTACTCATCAAGTAGCCATTCATGTTTCATGATGTCAGCATACTCTTCGCAAAAACGTAAGTCTTTAAGCTTGCCGTCACGTTGTATTTTTAAAACACCATTTTTGTGTTCTTGATATTTAGATAACTTTACATTATTCATATTTATATTCCCAAAACTTGCTGAGACAAATTACAACAAGATTAATTATATTTTTATTTATATACATATTCTATCAAAGTTTTTTCAATATTGCTAGTAAAAAAGTTAAATTTGTTCAAATTTGTGTTAATTTAAGCCTATTTGACCAGTTTTTGACTTGAAATATTGTATGTAGTATGTAAAAAATGTATAACAAGTGTTGGGAAAAACTTATTTTTGTGATATAATGAAACATAATTTTAGGAGAAAATATGACCGATAGACAAAAGTATATTCGCAATTTTTGTATTGTTGCACACATAGACCACGGCAAAAGTACGCTGGCTGACCGCTTGCTTGAAACGACAGGGACTGTTGCAAAACGCGACATGTCAGACCAAATACTTGATAGCATGGATATCGAACGCGAACGTGGAATTACAATTAAATTGACCCCATCTCAAATGAAGTATAACTATAAAGGCGAGGAGTATACCTTAAATCTTATTGACACCCCAGGGCACGTTGACTTTACGTACGAGGTTTCACGTAGCCTTGCTGCCTGCGAAGGTGCAATACTCATAGTTGATGCGACTCAAGGTGTCGAAGCCCAAACGCTAGCAAACGTTTATCTTGCGCTCGAACATGACCTTGAAATACTCCCAGTCATAAACAAAATCGACCTTCCTAGTGCCGATATTGAAGGGACTCGCAAGGAAATAGAAGACGTAATAGGTATTCCAGCCGACACTGCACCTGCGGTTTCTGCTAAGGAAGGCACAAATATCGAAGCCGTTTTGGAACAAATTATAGAACAAGTTCCACCACCAAAAGGTGACGAAACAAAGCCGCTTAAAGCACTTATATTTGATAGTTATTATGACAACTTTAAAGGTGCGGTAAGTTTAGTTAGAGTAGTTGATGGAGTTGTGAAGAAAAACGACAAAATCAAACTATTTACGACCGGAAAAGAATTTGATGTGACCGAAGTGGGCATATTTTGTCCACAAGCCAAAGAATGTGACTGCTTAAGGGCAGGCGATGTAGGCTATATCTGTGCGTCCATCAAAAACGTAAGCGAAACACGTGTAGGCGATACGATTACACTTGCCGACAATCCTGCAGACAGTCCGCTACCGGGGTATAAAGAAGTAAAACCCGTTGTGTTTAGCGGTGTATTTTGTGTCGACGGCTCTCGCTACAACGACCTTAAGGACGCCCTTGAAAAACTAAAACTAAATGATGCTTCACTCGAGTTTATCCCTGAAGTTTCACAAGCGCTAGGTTTTGGCTTTAGATGTGGATTTTTGGGACTGCTACACATGGAGATTATCCAAGAAAGACTCGAGCGTGAATGGGATTTGGATTTGATAACGACTGCTCCGACGGTAAGTTATCGCGTAACCAAGACCAATGGAGAAGTTCTTGAAATTAGTAATCCAGCCGAACTCCCACCAATTCCTTCTATAAGCAGTATTCAAGAACCTATGGTCAAAGTAAACATATTTACACCACCTACATATGTCGGTGCACTTATGGAACTTTGTCAAGACAAACGTGGCATATATGTCGATCTTCAATATCTTGATGATAGTCGTTGTCAGCTTATATATAAGGTCCCTCTAAATGAGATTATGTTTGACTTTTTTGACTCACTCAAATCACGTTCGAAGGGTTATGCGTCGCTTGACTATGAGATAATAGGATACGAAGAAAGCGACCTTGTAAAACTCGACATTTTGTTAAATGGTGAAGTGTGTGATGCGCTTAGTCTTATTGTGCATCGTGACAAAGCATATGGCCGTGGCCGTGCAATTGCTGAAAAACTCAAAGAGATTATTCCGCGCCAACTATTTGAAATTCCTATCCAAGCCGCTATCGGCAATAAGGTAATCGCTAGAGAAACAGTTAAGGCACTTAGAAAGGACGTACTAGCAAAATGCTATGGCGGTGACGTAACTCGTAAACGCAAACTTCTAGAAAAACAAAAAAGGGGTAAAAAACGAATGCGACAAATTGGCTCAGTAGAGATACCGAGCGAGGCGTTTATTTCGATTTTGAAGATAGACTGATGAAAGAACTTGGAATATATATCCATATCCCGTTTTGTGTTAAGAAGTGTAAATATTGCAATTTTAATTCCTATGAAAACATGCTAGACTATCAAAACGAATACTTACTTGCACTCGTAAAAGAAATTGAGCAGTACTCTTCAAGTGCCGACGAGTATACGGTTACAACGATTTTTCTAGGTGGCGGAACACCAAGTCTTTTGCAGAACGGAGCCGTCTCAACCATACTAAGTAGTATAAGAAAACATTATCATGTCAGCAAAACAGTAGAAATAACTATCGAAGCAAACCCAAACTCTATCACACTTGATAAGGCCTATGAGTGGAAGCATGCTGGAATAAATAGGGTGAGTGTTGGACTACAATCTTGTAAAAACAACTTGCTTAGACTGATTGGTCGTGTTCATAATAAGACAGATTATATAAATGCAATGGGTTATCTTAAAGCGGCCGGATTTGAAAATATAAATACCGACATAATGATAGGACTTCCTGCACAAAAACAAAGTGATGTAAGAAGTACGCTGTATCAAGTACTAAAACTAGGTTCGGCTCACGTGTCGGCATATAGTTTGATACTTGAAGAAGGTACACCGCTATATGACGAAGTAATGTCAGGCGATGTCAAACTCCCTAAGGAAGAGAAAACTCTTGCTATGTATGACTATGTATATAAGTTTCTTTCCAAAAACGGGCTGTATCGTTATGAAGTGAGTAATTTTGCTCGACCGGGCAGGGAGTGTCGCCACAATCTAAATTGTTGGGACATGAAAGACTATTTGGGCTTTGGTGCAGGTGCTCATTCATACTTTGAAGGCGTAAGGTACTCAAATTTTGACCACATTCCTGAGTACATAAAAGCCGTTAAAGATGGCAGTGCTGTCGAAACCCGTGAGAAACTCTCGCGTTCTGAAATGCTTGAAGAAACAATAATGCTGGGACTTAGAAAATCGGAAGGAATAAAACTTGGCTACATCAAAAAACATTTTGGCATTGACCTTCTCATGACTAAAACTGAGATAGTGGAGAAGTATAAAGATATGGGACTGATAAAGGTCGAAAATGACTATCTCTCAGTTACTAATGATGGAATGAAGGTACTAAACAAAATTATACTCGACCTTGTATATTGATATAATATTTTATATTAAAATAATACATTATAAAAGGCACATTTGTTTGTGTCTTTTTTTGTCGTAAAAAAATAAAAAATTTTTAAAAAATGTATCATAAAGTGTTGACTTTGTCATACAATAAGACTAGAATATTGTTAGCAGTCAAAGATTGAGAGTGCTAACAATATAAAAAATATATTGCTAAATGGAGAAAAATGAAAAAGGAAATTAGTGAGTTTAGGCTCAGTGACCGTAAGAGTCAGATTATACTTGGAGCGGTAGAGAGTTATATCGAAAATGCCTTGCCAATAACAAGCGAGAAGGTGCAGTCAAATTTGTTTTCGAGTTTGTCTAGTGCGACTCTTCGAAACGAACTTTCGTCACTTGAAGAGATGGGTTATCTCAAACAACTTCACACATCGTCCGGCAGAGTTCCTACGACAAAGGCGTATAGGTATTATGTCGACAACTTGATGCAAAATCAAAAATTTGACCCTCGAGTTGTGGATAATATAAGGGACAAATTTGCGACACGTTCAAATTTTCTATTAGAAACTCTTGATAAGGTTGCGAAACAAATAGGTGAAGTAATCGAATATCCAGTGTTTGTCCGCACGACTGGTTATGAAAAACTGAATATTGTCGCAATAAACATAATCCCACTTATTACTGGTCAAGCATTGTTTTTGATACAAACAAATGAAGGCATCATAAACAATACTATTGATTTGCCAGAATATATTTTGGAAGAACATTGTCGCGACGCAAGTAAGTTTTTATCCACAAACCTTCGAAACAAACAAGTGACAGATGTAATTGAAAACTTTGACAAGTACAATAGCATGTTTAAAAATCAAATCAAATACTTTAATGAGATGTTTACCAGTCTTACCAACTTACTAAAAATGTATGTTGAGAAGGGGACATCGTCAGTTGTACGGGGAAGTACGAAAAAGTTGTTAGAAAATCCCGAACTAAACAACATGACTAGTGCGAAGAAATTTCTAAACATAATCGAAAATGAAAAAGAAATCGGTCGCATCATTGAGAATATCGATGAAAACTCAAACAACGACATTGTGTTCTCGATAGGTGAAGAAAACGACAGTGAAGAGATAAGTGATTATTCGATTGTCAAAACAAACTATCACCTTGCGAGCGGAATAAATGCAAGTATTGGTGTGGTCGGCCCTGAGCGAATGGACTATGCAAAAATCGCATCAGCACTAAAATATATTACTGACGAACTACGAAAAGAAAAGGAGTAAAAATGGACAAGAAAGAACAGAAAACATGTGATAAAAAACACCCATGTGGTTGTGAAAATCACGAAGAAAAACAATGCGAATGTAATCAAAACGACGAGTATCTGCTACTTGCACAAAGGATAAAGGCTGAGTTTGAAAACTACAAAAAACGCAATGCCGAGATTGCATCGCAATCGTTTGATAACGGTGTAGCGAGTGCTGTTGAAAAATTGCTTCCAGCTATCGACTCATTCAAGCAAGCCAAAGCAAATATATCGGACGAAAATGTTCAAAAAGGTCTTGATATGATACTTGCTCAAATCCTAAGCGGTTTTGAAAACTTGGGCGTAACCAAGATAGATTGTGTGGGCAAAGAGTTTGACCCAAACTTTCACAATGCAGTTCTTGTTGGCAGTGATGAGAGTCTTGCCGACGGAGCAGTATTGGAAGAGTACCAAGAAGGCTTCATCTACAAAGGCAAGGTCATTAGACATAGTGTTGTGAAAATAAATAAGTTGTCATAAATATAAACAATATTGTATAAATATACATGCTAAAATAATTAAATTAACGACAAAATACGACAAAAGGTATTAAAAATATCAAATAAATATAAAAACATTCTAAAAAACAACAATTTACCCTAAAAAATAAAAATTTATAAATATAAACAAAAAGGAGATATATTATGGGAAAAATTATAGGAATAGACTTAGGAACTACAAATAGTTGTGTTGCAGTTATGGAAGGTGGAGACCCTGTTGTAATTGCAAATGCAGAAGGCAATCGTACTACGCCTAGTGTGGTTGCATTCAATAAAGATGGAGAGAGACTAGTAGGACAAGTTGCAAAACGTCAAGCGGTTGCAAATCCAGACAATACAGTAATCTCAATCAAACGTGATATGGGTACTGCCAAAAAAGTAACCATCATGGGCAAGGAATACACTCCACAAGAAGTGTCTGCTATGATACTTACAAAACTTAAAAATGATGCAGAGAGCTATTTAGGTGAGAAAGTAACCCAAGCGGTTATTACTGTTCCTGCATACTTTACTGACTCCCAACGTCAAGCAACAAAAGATGCTGGCCGTATTGCAGGACTTGACGTACTTCGTATCATAAACGAGCCTACTGCTGCTGCACTTTCATATGGACTTGATAAAGGCGAAAACAAAAACCAAAAAATACTAGTATACGACCTAGGTGGTGGTACATTTGACGTATCGCTTTTGGAAATAGGTGATGGTGTATTTGAAGTACTAGCAACAGCCGGCGACAATATGCTTGGTGGTGATGATTTTGATAATGAAATTATCCGTCTTCTAGTAGATGACTTCAAATCAAAACACAATATTGACTTGTCAAAAGACAAACTTGCTATGCAAAGACTTAAAGAAAATGCTGAAAAGGCAAAAATCGACTTGTCTGCATCTATGAAAACAACAATTTCTTTGCCATTTATCACAGCAGATGCAAATGGTCCGCTTCACCTTGAATACGATCTATCTCGTGCACAATTTGACTCGATTACTAGCCACCTTGTAGAGAAGACACTTGTAAAACTTCGTCAAGTAGTAAAGGACGCAAAACTAAGTTATAGCCAAATAGACAAAGTGTTGCTTGTAGGTGGTTCGACACGTATACCTGCTGTCGAAGCTGTAGTTAAGAAAGAAACTGGCAAAGAGCCATTTAAGGGTATAAACCCAGACGAATGTGTTGCTATCGGTGCAGCTATCCAAGCGGGCGTACTTGCAGGCGATGTAAAAGACGTATTGCTTTTGGACGTAACTCCACTTAGCCTTGGAATTGAGACTCTTGGTGGTGTATTTACAAAACTTATTGAGAGAAACACAACCATTCCTACAAAGAAGAGTCAAATATTCTCGACTGCTGCCGACAACCAACCTGGTGTAGATATCCACGTTTTGCAAGGCGAGAGAGAATTTGCTAAAGACAACAAAACACTTGGTAGATTCCAACTTAACGATATTCCACCTGCACCAAGAGGAATTCCACAAATCGAAGTAACATTTGATATTGATGCAAACGGAATTGTTAGTGTTTCAGCAAAAGATCTAGGAACAAATAAAGAACAAAAAATCACAATAACTGCTTCTTCAAATCTTAAAGAAGAAGATATCGATAAGGCTGTAAAAGAAGCTGAAGCACATGCAGAAGAAGATAAAAAACGTAAAGAACTTGTAAACACTAAAAACGAAGCAGACAATCTAGTATTTGCACTAGAAAAAATGCTTAAAGACAATGGTGATAATATTGATGCAAGCGACAAAGAAAAACTTGAAAAGGCGATAGAAGAAGCTAAGAAAGAGTTTGAGACAGACGATATCGACAAACTACGTAGTGCTATCGACAAACTAGCAAAAGAAAACGAATCGGTTGTTACAAAACTATATCAAGCAGCTGCTGAAAAAGCAAAGGCTGAAAATCCAAATCCTGACAACAAACAAAACGGCAATGACGACGAAGTAATCATTGACGACAATGACAATAAATAAACGAGAGAATAATGGCGGATAAGAAAAATTATTACGAAACATTAGGTGTTGAAAAAAATGCATCGGCGGACGAGATAAAAAGCGCGTACCGCCGACTTGCAAAAAAATATCACCCCGACTTAAACCCAAATAATGCAGAAGCGGCTGAGAAGTTTAAAGAAATAAACGAAGCATATGAGACACTTTCTGACCCTACTAAAAAGTCCAATTATGACACATATGGTAGTGCAAATCCAAATGACTTCTTCGGTGGCACAAACGGTGCTGGTGGATTTGGCGGATTTAGTTTTGATGGAATGGACGATTTATTTAATATCTTTGGCGGATTTGGTGGTGGCGGCAGAAATGCTACACAATCTGTTAGGGGCAGCGATGTCCAAGTCAAAATCCGTATCTCATTTACAGATGCCGTTTTTGGTGTCAAACGTGAAGTAAATGTAACACGTGTTGAAGAATGTAAATCCTGCAGTGGCACGGGTGCAAAAGGCGGAACAGAATATACAAAATGTAGCGAGTGCGGTGGTACAGGTACAGCCCGCTATACTGAAAACTCACTTTTCGGCCGTGTAATTCGAACTGGTCCTTGCCAAGCATGTGGCGGAACTGGTAAGATAATTAAAGAAAAGTGTAGTGATTGTGGTGGTGCTGGCACCAAACGAGTAAATGCCAAAATCGTAGTTGATATCCCAGCCGGTATCGACAATGGCCAAGTCATAACAATGCGTGGCAAGGGTAATGCCGGTGTAAATGGCGGACAAAATGGCGACTTGCATATTATAGTTGCTGTCGACGAACACCCAATGCTGATACGTGAAGGGTATGACTTGTTGTTGAAAGTATATGTGCCATTCACAACTTTGCTTACAGGTGGTGAGATTACAATTCCACTAGCAAAAGGCACAACAACAATTAAAATCCCCGAACTCACTCAAAGCAATACTGTTTTCAAACTTAAAGGCAAGGGAATTAAGTACTTAAATTCGTCGACATATGGCAATCTCGTTGTTACAGTCGTGGGCGAGAGTCCAAAATCGCTCAATCGCGAACAAAAGGCACTACTTAAAAAACTTACCGAAAGTTTTGACGAAAACGACTTTTCAAGATATAAAGGTTATGTTAAGGATTTAAAACAACTTTAAAAGAACATAGAAATATGTTCTTTTTTTGTTTATGTGCTTTTACAAAACAGACTGATATGATATAATATCCAAAAGGAAATAATATGAAAAGATACCTAATTGAGAAAAATCAATTTAATATTCAAAACATAATTATCACGGGAGTAGAGCACAATCATCTTAAAAATGTTATGCGTACTCGTGTCGGCGAACACGTAATTGTTGTGTGTGGTGATGGCTTTGATTATGAGTGCGAAGTGGTCGAGATAAACAAAAACGATACACGACTTGTTCTTATTGAAAAGCGACAAAACATGTCCGAACCACGTCACAAATTAACTGTGTTCCAAGCACTAACAAAGAGTGACAACATGAACCTTATCGTGCAAAAATTGACCGAACTTGGAGTAGTTACGCTAGTGCCATTTGAAAATGCGTATGTTACCGCAAAAGACAAGGCTGGTAAAACAGACAAACTCCAAGCTGTGTCAAATCAAAGCATCAAACAATGCCGTAGAGCAAAACCGATTGATGTTAGACCGACACTTTCATTCAAACAAGTTGTGGCGAGTCTGAAAGACTATGATGTGGTGATTTTTGCAAACGAACAAGAAAAGCAATATGCTTTGTCCGACCTTGATTTTCCTTATGAAAACATAGCCATTATTGTGGGTAGTGAAGGCGGGTTTAGCGAGCAAGAAATTGCAGAGCTTACAAAACTCAAAAATCTAAAAAGTATCAGTCTTGGCAATCGGATTTTGCGTAGCGAAACAGCGTCGATTGCACTCACTTCAGTAATTATGTATTTGCAAGGAGAGTGGAACTATGTCTAGACAAAAAGTATGTATTTTGACACTCGGTTGCAAACTAAACAAATACGAAAGTGACTGCATGTCTCGTATACTTAATGATGCTGGTTATGATACAATATCACACCTTGATAAAGCCGATATTTATGTAATAAATACATGTGCTGTGACGGCAGAAAGTGAAAAGAAAAGTCGCCAGTATATCACCAAATGTTTGAAATTAAATAAAGATGCAAAAATAATCATATGTGGTTGTGCATCGCAAAACAATCCAGACCAATTTCTAGATAGACCAAATGTGTATTCACTCATAGGTAATGAGAGTAAAGACACCATTCTTGACCTTATACAAAATAGTACTAAAAACATAACTGATTTTGATATGTGTTACAACAATCTACGTCGACCAAAAATTACTTCTACAAGAGCATATATGAAAGTGCAAGATGGTTGTAATAGGTTTTGCAGTTATTGTCTTATACCATATCTTAGGGGGCGTAGTCGATCACGCGACATTGCTGACTGTGTAGATGAAGCGAAGTACCTTGCCACCGTGTCGCACGAAATAGTACTTACTGGCATAGACCTTAGTGATTTCAAGCCAAGCCTTAACGACCTTATGCATGCACTTTATAATATAGATGCACGTATCCGAATCGGTAGTCTAGAAGTCGGTGTCATAAATGACAAATTTCTTACTACACTTAAGAATATGCCAAATTTCTGTCCGCACTTCCATTTGAGTTTGCAGTCGGGTAGTGATAGTGTTTTAAAACGTATGAACCGCCACTATACGACAAAAGACTATGAAAATGCGGTAGATAATATAAGAAAATATTTCCCAGATGCAAATATCACAACAGATATTATCGTAGGATTTGCAAACGAAACAGAAGAAGAATTTGCTGAGACGCTAAATTTTGTAAGTAAAATTGGTTTTGGTCAAACGCACATATTTCCATATAGCGTAAGAAAAGGTACTACGGCTTCAAAACTATTTAAGTCCGACCTTCCAATGTCTGTTAAAAAAGAACGTGTTGACACACTTGAAAGTATAGCTTTGATATCTAGGCAAAAGTATCTTACGTCCATGCTTGGTCAAACATTTACTGTCATAACCGAAGACCAAGAAAGCGCCTATATTGTGGGATATACTGAAAATTACATAAAAGTATATTTACCATCAGACACACCGCAAAATGAGCCACTTAGTGTAAAACTGACCGAATTGTTTCTTGACGGAATGAAAGGTGAAATATTAAATTAATAAGGAGATGAAAAAATGGAAGATTGTTTGTTTTGTAAAATTATAAAAGGAGATATTCCTTGCTACAAAATATATGAAGATGAGTACACGCTTGCCTTTCTTGATATATCAAATGACGGCATAGGCGGGCATACACTTGTTTTGCCTAAGTGTCATACTAAAAACATAGTTACGGCATCTCAAGCTGATTTAAATAATGTTATGTCAGTAGTGCAAAAAATCTCGCAACATTATATAAATGATTGTGGTTTTGATGGGGTAAATGTTTTCAATAATTGCAACGAGTGTGCTGGTCAATCGGTTGGGCATTTGCATTTTCACATAATTCCACGTAAAAACAATGATAATATAGCCGCATGGAATATAAATACCAATCATAATATGAGTATGGAAGAAGTTTGTAAAAAACTAACTTTACAAAAATAAGAAAAACGCTTGACAAAAAGGCATTTCTGCATATAATAATACATGTGAAAACATATTAGTTTTTAAATTTTTAAACAAAGTGGGTGAAAAGAGTTGAGTACAGTTCGTGTATACGAAAACGAAAGCGTAGAAAGTGCTATCAAAAGATTTAAACGTAAATGCCAAAAAGACGGTATCATCGGTGATCTTAGAAAGCATGAGGCTTACGAAAAACCAAGTGTAAAAGCTAAGAAAAAACAAAAAGCTGCTATCAAACGTAGTAGAAAAAACAAATAGTTTTTGCTAAATATGACAAAGGTTGTCGTTATTCGACAATCTTTGTTTTTTTTCTCGTACATGTTTTCTATGACAAAATACGTAGTTGTGATAAAATATAATCACAAACATAAAAGGAATGGAAAAATATGGAGAGTAATCTAAAAAGTTTGGCTAGTCTAGCAAAACAACGTCTTAAAAATGGCAAGTATAACCAACAAGTAGCAAGAGAAGCTGAAAAGTCCAAAGCAAAAGCAAGCGACTATTTCTATCAAAACATGTTGTCGATGAAAAAGAAAAACTACATTGCGGAGTTCACAAAAATAGATTCTAGTGCTGATGAAGATATTACCCAAAAAATCTTATCGCTATTAGATATTGATGATGCGCCTTTTAATCCTATAGGTATGCTTTTGGATCAAGAATACTTTGTATCGCTAAGCGAAATTGAAAGAGAATATTATGTTTTAAAACTTTGTGATAAGTACAATAAAGTTAGGGACGAGTATCTTCTTAAGAAAATATCATAGCATGTGTCAATCATGGCACATGTTTTTTTGTTGTTTGTATATAAAATATAAAAAGTTGTGCTAATTAGTTTAGAGAAAAAATACAAATGTGATAAAATATACATGGGAGAAAAACATGTACGATATATCACAACTTAGCGAAATACAAAAACAAATTGTGCTTGACACAGATGGCTACATATTAGTTTCTGCAGGTGCGGGTAGTGGCAAAACACGCCTGCTTACACATAGGGTAGCATATCTCATAAAAGAAAAGGGTGTAAATCCAGGAAACATACTTGCTATTACGTTTACAAATAAGGCCACAAATGAAATGAAAGAACGTATCTCACAAATGACTCAATGCGATAATGTGTGGATAAGTACTTTCCACTCGATGTGTGCACGAATTCTTAGACAAAACATAACTTGCCTTGAAGGTTTTAGCCGTTATTTTACAATATATGACGAGAGCGATAAAGAAAAACTATTAAAACAATTATGCAAACAAAACAATATTGACAAAGAAATGATTTCGTCTATTTCGTCAAATATCTCTTCGGCTAAAAACATGGGTATGGAAGCTGACGAGTATTCAAAACTTCCCAGTTATGATAGATCATGGAACACCATTTGCGAAATCTATGCACTTTATGACGAAGAATTGAAGAAAAACAATGCCTTGGACTTTGACGATTTGCTGATGAAAACACTCAAACTGCTTCGCTCAAACCAAAATGTAAAAAATTATTATCAAAATCTTTTTCATTATATATTGGTTGATGAGTTTCAGGATACAAACACTGTCCAATATCTCATACTAAAAGAATTGGTCGGGATTCACAACAACCTTTTTGTAGTAGGCGATGAAGACCAAAGCATATATGGTTGGCGTGGTGCAAACATTGAAAATATCCGCGACTTTATAAAAGATTTTCCGTCTGTTCGCGTATACAAACTCGAACAAAATTATCGAAGTACCCAAAATATCCTTAATTGTGCAAACAAACTGATTGGACATAACCAATCTCGAATTGAAAAAACACTATATACAAAAAATGGTGATGGCGAACAAGTGACACTTCATACTTGCCGTGACGAAAAAGACGAAGGCGATTGGGTCGTACGTAAAATAAGTGACCTAAACTATAATGGTGTTGATTTTGCAAATATAGGAATACTTATGCGAATAAACTCTACCAGCCGAATATTTGAAGAAAAACTACTTAATTACAATATTCCATATAAGATAAGTGGCGGACTCAAATTCTATGACCGTATGGAAATTAAAAATGTCCTTGCGTATTTGACGGTCATTGTTAATGACAAAGACAATATTGCTCTTGAAAGGATTATAAATTTTCCACGACGTGGGATAGGTGACGGTAGCGTTGAAAAAATTAACCTTATCGCAAAAGATTACAATATCTCTGAGTGGGAAGTTGTACAAAATCTAAATTTGTATGGACTTGGCAAATTGTCATCAAAAATTTCTCCATTTGTCAGTATGATGACCGAACTAAAAGAACTGTCGCAAAACAGTGGGCTGTACGACTTTGTAAATAGCCTTGTAAATACTGTCGGTGTACTTGATGCATTTAATAGCGGCAGTGAAGAAGACGATGGCAGATGCATGAATATTAAAGAACTTCTAAAGTCTGTTAGGGACTGGGAGAATGAAAATATTGGTGCAAGCCTTACTGATTATCTCGAAAGCGTAACTCTTCAAAACACAACAGATGACGACGACGTAGAGGGTGGAAAGGTGACATTGTCGACAGCGCATGCTGCAAAAGGACTCGAATTTGATTATGTCTTTGTAGTAGGCTGTGAAGAAGGTATTTTCCCTTTATCAAGGTCGGTCGATAATGGTGAAGTTGAAGAAGAACGACGACTTATGTACGTCGCTGTTACTCGTGCTAAGAAAAAACTTTTTCTTACTCGTGCAAAAAATCGTATGCTTTATGGGTGTAGTGGAAATACTATGCGTAGTAGGTTTTTGGAAGAAATGGGGCTTATGGAAAAAATCGATTTTAGGCCACAATTTGATGAAGATATAAGTTATAAAAATAGTTATGATTATATACCTAATAAGCCGATTGATTATAGTAGTAAAATGTCGTTTGGCATTGGTGCAAAACCTACTATAAATACCATAAAACCTACAAATTCCGTTTCGCAAAACAATAATTATGTAGACAATAAAATGTGGCAATCAAAACTAGATAATCAAAAGAAAAAGTTTGACGAATACCAAATTGGTGTAAAAGTATTGCACCCTAAATTTGGTATTGGTACTATTGTAAAAGTAGAAGATATTGACAAAAACACATATGTTACTGTCAATTTCTCACATATTGGAAACAAAACGTTAGCACTTTCTTTTGCGCCACTACAAATTTTAAAAAGTTAAAAAATACTCGATTTTTATATGTTTTTATTTTAAAGGAGACATTATGGACAAACTTGCCCGAATGAAAGAATTGGTCAAAACTATAAACGAATACAATGATTATTATTATAATCATGACGAACCCATTGTGTCTGATGACGTGTGGGATAAGCTTTATCTCGAACTTCAAACTCTTGAAAAACAAACTGGTAAAATTTTGCCAGATTCTCCTACCCAAAAAGTTGGTGGAGAAGTTTCAAATAAGTTTAAAAAAGTAAAGCACATTATGCCATTATATAGTCTTGACAAATTTCAAAATATTGATGATATGAAGTCATGGCTCTATGATATGCGTGAAAAATTTGGTGCTGATATATTTGACCTTGAATACAAATTTGACGGTCTACGAGTTGTGCTGACTTATGAAAATGGTCTGCTAAAATTAGGCGCTACTCGTGGAAATGGAACTGTCGGTGAAGACATCACAAAACAGGTCGAAGTGATAAAATCTGTTCCACACAAGATAGATTTTAAAGGTAAAATTGTTGTTATGGGCGAAGCGCTTATGCGAAAAAGTGTCATGGCGGAGTACAATAAATCAGCCACTGAAACACTTAAAAACGAGCGTAATGCCGCTGCGGGTGCAATCAGAAATCTTGACCCAAATATCACACGTGAGCGAAATTTGAATGTTTATTTTTATGATGTGTTGTATAGTGAAGGAATAAAGTTTGAGACTCAAAGAGATGTCCACAAATTTTTCATAGATAATGGTTTTGATGTTTGGGACTTTTTCTATTCGTCATCAAATATTGAAGATGTAATTAATCAAATCGAATATATCGACACTATTAAAGAGAGCCTTGATATTTTAATAGACGGTGCAGTCGTCAAGGTTGACAATATTGCAATCAGAGATGAGATAGGTTTTACGAGCAAATTCCCAAAGTGGGCAAAAGCGTACAAGTATGCACCACTCGAAGCAAGCACTAGGTTAAACAACATTGTTTGGCAAGTCGGCCGTACTGGTAAGCTTACTCCTATTGCTGAAGTCGAACCCGTTTCGCTTGCTGGTGCGACTATAAGACGTGCGACGCTAAACAATATGGACGACATAAATAGAAAGGGGATAAAATTGCATAGCGATGTATTTATTCGTAGAAGTAACGAAGTTATTCCTGAGATACTTCGCATCGCACACCACAACAGTGATAGTATTGATGTTGTTGTCCCTTCTCGCTGCCCGGAGTGTGGTGGAAGTCTAGTCCAAGATGGTGCAAATTTGTTTTGTGTAAATCCAAATTGTGTAAAGCAGACCGAAGAAAAACTCGTTCATTTCTGCTCGCGTAATGCAATGAATATTGAAGGAATAAGCGACAAAACTGTAAGCAAAATACGTGAAGAACTTGACATAGTCAGATTTTCTGATTTGTACACAATTACATTTGATGATTTGCGTGGACTTGAGAGTTTTAAGGATAAAAAAGCACAAAATCTTATTGATTCAATTGAGAAAAGTAAACAATGTGAATTGCATAATTTTATCTACGCACTTAGTATTCCAAATATTGGCGAGAAAACAGCTAAAGACTTGGAGAAAAACTTTGGCACTCTCGACAATCTTAAAAATGCGACATATGATGACCTTATTGTTATTGACGATATCGGTGACATAATGGCAAATGACATAGTATCGTTTTTTGCAGACCCAGAAAACCTAAACGAAATTGACCGCTTGCTCGAATATGGAGTAGTTATTAAATCGCCAAAACAAAAGACTATTCATAAAAATTTTGAAGGCAAAACTTTTGTGCTTACAGGAACGCTAGAAAAATATTCACGTGATGAAGCGACGGCAATAATAGAAAATTTGGGTGGTAAAACATCTTCGTCAGTTTCTTCTAGGACAGATTATGTGCTTGCAGGCGAGAGCGCTGGCTCAAAACTCGAAAAAGCACAAAAACTAGGTGTCAAAATAATTACTGAGACTGATTTTGAAAATATGCAAAAATAATTTATGGCATGGGTTATCCATGTCATATTTTGTTTTTTATCAAAAAACATATAAATATTTATATATAAATATAACATAATAGTTGAAAAAAAAGTTTGCATGTGATAAAATACTCGTGTACAAATAGAAATTGTGAGGAGAAAATATGTTATTATTACCACCTATTGACAATCTTATCGAAAAGGCTGGAAATCCATACAAACTTGCTGTTATGGTCGGCAAACGCGCTACTGATTTGTACTCATCTCTTAGTGAAGAAGAGAAAGAGAAAAAACCAGTTGTGACTAGAGCAGTCGATGAGTTTAATGAAGGAAAGATTGTCGAGAAAAAATAATTTATTTTTAAATTCTATTGTACTTAATTAATACAATAGATTTTTTTTATTAAAAAAGGGGGAAGAATATGGTTGCAGAAATAATTGTTGATGTATTAAATGCTGAAGTTGATAAAATATTTGAGTATTCGTCAAACAATACTCCTGATGTTTGCGTCGGCGACCGTGTTCTTGTTCCGTTTGCAAATCGAACAATCGAAGGTTATGTGATAGGGCTTAAAGAACAATCGGATTTTGACCCGTCAAAACTCAAATCAATAATCAAACGACTTGATAAAAATCCCGTAATAAAGCCACAACTCATTACTCTTTGTCACCAAATGAAAGCCAAACTTCATTTGCGTATGCTTGATGCAATTCGCCTTGTTCTACCTGCGCCCGTACGAAACAATAAAGTCGGACACATAACACAAAAACGTCTTTCACTTAGCCCAGATTATTCCGATTATCTCTCGCATGTAAGAGCTAATGCGACAAACGAACGTGGCGTTATAAAATACCTTGAAGACAAAGGCGAGTGCGATTTCACAACACTTTCTAAGATGTTTTCATCTTCGACACTAAACAAACTAATTAAGAATAATGTCCTTGTTGTTAACACTGTTGTTCTAAATCGTAAGGTCGAAAATTTTGCCCAAGCCGACACTCATGTCACACTCACTTCGACCCAACAAAAGGCGGTTGATACCATTTTGCAAGGTGGCAAACACCTTCTTCATGGCGTCACTGGAAGTGGTAAAACCGAAGTGTACTTGCATGCCATTGATGAAGTACTAAAAGCAGGCAAAACTGCAATCATGCTTGTTCCAGAAATATCGCTCACACCGCAAATGATTCGCATATTCACAGCACGTTTTGGTGATATGGTCGCACTTCTGCATAGCGGTCTTTCGCTAGGGGAAAAATATGACGAATGGCATAGGCTATATTCCGGAGAAGCGAAAATTGCAATAGGTGCTCGTAGTTGTGTCTTTGCACCGCTTGACAATCTTGGCATTATTATAATCGACGAAGAACACGACTCGTCATATGTGGCTGATAGCAATCCACGTTACAACACCTTTGATATTGCTAGCTTTAGGTCGGAAAATGAAGATTGTCCGCTTGTTGTGGGTAGCGCAACTCCAAGTGTCGAAACATACTATCTTGCAAAAACTGGCGGATTAAACCTAATCGAAATGCCTACTCGTGTAAATAATAAATCAATGCCAAAGATAAATATTGTCGACATGTGTAGCGAGTTTAGGGGCGGAAATCGAACACCTTTTTCTAAGATGTTGCTTGAGAATTTGGTAGATGCAATAGACCACAACAATCAATCAATATTGTTTATAAATCGTCGTGGTTTCTCGTCGTTTTTGATGTGTCGTGACTGCGGATACATTCCAAAATGCGATGCATGCGATGTGTCATTGACGTATCATAAAGCCGACAGCCAACTTAAATGTCATTATTGTGGCAAACGTTTTCATGCGATAAATACCTGCCCAGTTTGCGGTGGACACGACCTGAAATATGGTGGTGTAGGTACCCAACAAGTTGTTGAAGAACTGAAAAAACTATTTCCGTCTTTACCCGTTTTTCGTATGGATAACGACACAACTCAGACCAAAAATGCCCATGGCAAGATACTTAAAGAGTTTGGTGAAACAAAACCGTCAGTACTTGTCGGAACACAGATGGTTGCAAAGGGGCACGACTTTCCAAAAGTCAGCCTTGTCGGAATACTTGATGCTGATTTGTCGCTATTTTTCAGTGACTTTCGTTCAAACGAAAAGACTTTTCAGCTCATAACTCAAGTGGCGGGAAGAGCGGGTAGGAGCGACGTCGAAGGTAAAGTCGTGTTGCAAACATACTTTCCCAACAACTATGTTTACAAACTATGTGCAAACTATGACTACAACCGCTTCTTTGATAAGGAAATAAACCTTAGAGAAACGACAAATTTCCCACCATATTCGAAAATTGTGAGATTGTTGTTTTCGTCATCTGAAGAAGAAGCTGTACGAACTCATACCCACGACGTATTTGTCGCAGTCAAACAACTTCGCATAGAAAACAAAGAAAGTTTTTATTTCCTAGAAGCAATGAAATCGCCAGTCACAAAAATAAAAAACAAATACCGCTATCAAATTTTAATTAGGTTAAATCTTAATGACTGTGATAAAATGATAGATGAAATATATAAAATACTTGACAAAAACTATAAGAAAAATATTTCGACATTTGTCGAATTAAATCCGCTTAGTTTGAGTTAGAAGGAGAAAGCTATGGCTATAAGAAAAATTTTAATAAGTCCAAACGAAACATTAAAAAAGAAATGCAAGGAAGTCAAAGTTATTGACGAAAATGTAAGTTTTTTGCTTGATGATATGTACGAAACAATGATTGCAAACGACGGCTGTGGACTTGCAGCACCTCAAATTGGTGTGCTAAAACGCATTGTTGTACTTGAAGTAAATGGAATCAAACTCGAACTGATCAATCCAGTCATCACTGAAAAAACAGGCGAGAGCATTGATGTCGAAGCATGCTTGTCAGTTAAGGGTGTACAAGGGTATGTAAAACGACCTCAAAAAGTTACAGTTTCAGCTTATGACCGATATGGCGAACCGTTTGTGTTTACCGGAAGTGGCCTTATCGCAAAATGTATCTGCCACGAATGTGACCACTTGGACGGAATACTTTTTACCGATATCATGACCGAACCATACGTAAAAAAAATCAAATAAAAAGGATAAAAAATAATGAAAGTAATTTTCCTAGGGACACCCGAATTTGCCGTTCCAACACTAAATATGCTTATAGAAAAACACACTGTTGTTGGTGTTGTGACTCAAGAAGACAAGCCAGTTGGGCGAAGCCAAAAACCAGTTTTTTCACCAGTTAAAAAGGTTGCACTAGCACATAATATTCCAGTGTATCAATATCACCGCATACGTAAAGAAGGTGTTGAGGACTTAAATGCACTTGATGCTGATGTTATGGTTACGTGCGCGTATGGCCAAATTCTTAGTCAAGAAATACTAGACATAACCCCAGTTGGTGTTATAAATGTACATGGTTCACTACTCCCAAAATATCGCGGTGCAGCACCAATCCAATGGAGCATCATAAACGGCGAGAAAAAAACAGGCATAACCATTCTTCGTAGTGAAGCAGGAATGGACGATGGAGATATTCTTCTCGAAGAAGAAACAGACATTTTAGAATACGAAACGAGTGAAGAACTCTTTGCAAGACTGAGTGTAATGGGGGCGAAGTGCTTGGAAAATGCACTCCAACTAATCGAAACTGGTAAAGCTGTGTTTACTCCCCAAAACCATGAAGAAGCGACTGTATGCAAAATGCTCAAACCATATATGGCAAAGGTTGATTTTTCTGACTCTGCACGAAATATTGCAAACCTGGTGCACGGACTAAATCCATGGCCGGTTGTAAAAATCGCTATTGAAGAGTATGTCTTTAAGGTGTTTAAGTGTCGAGTAATGACTGACGATGAAGTGCGAAAATTTGTACCTGATATTGAAAATTTTGAAGCAGGCCAAGTTGTGCTTGCAAATCCAAAACGTGGACTTGTAATCAAATGCGGTACTGATTATTTGTATATTGCCGAACTCCAAAATCAAAACTCAAAACGTATGACAAGCAATGCTTTTTTAAATGGCAAACATATAAATGTAGGTGCGAGCGCACATAGTGTGGTGGAAGATGAATAAAGAATTGGCATTATCATATGATATATTAAAAAAGGTGTATTTTGAAAATACCTATGCAAATATTTTACTAAACAAAAGCAAATCGGCTGATGTAAATTTTGCCCTTGTAACAAAGATAGTTTACGGGGTGATTGAAAAGGATATTTATCTTGATTATGTGGTTAAACAAAATGTAAAAAATATCCCAAAACCAAGTGTAATGTTGTTGTTGAAACTTGGCACTTTTGTTTTGCAAAACATAAATTCTATTCCGTCGTATGCGCTTGTAAACGAACTTGTAAATATATCAAAAACCGAATGCGACCGATTTGTATCTGGCTTTATAAATGCAACTTTAAAAAATATTTCAAAAAATAGTGTAAAATTACCACCAAAATCATTAAATATTACTAAATTTTATAGCATTAAGTATTCGACGCCTGAGTGGATAGTAAAACATTTGCTTGATATTTTTGATGAAGCAGAACTTGAAAAATATTTTGAAACTATACTTACAGACCTTACTCACGTAAGAGTATTGAAGGACATAGAATATTTTAAAAAGTTATTAGATAATAACCAAATCAAATATGAAATAAGTCCACTTGAAGACTGTCTTTATGTTGATTATGCAAAGTTATTAAATCATAACGATTTGTCCGAATATTACACTGTGCAAGGATTGCCAAGTGTGATATGTGCTAAAGCACTAGATGTTGTTCCAAATTCACTTGTGCTCGATTGTACTGGCGCGCCGGGCGGTAAGTCAGGAGTAATTGGTTCTACGCATAATTCGGTCGATGTTACTTGTGCTGATTTGCATCCGCATCGTGTTATGCTTATTAGTCAATACATGAAAAAATTGGGACTAGATAATGTTCATGCCATAAGGCAAGATGCAATAATCTATCGCGAAGACTGGAAAGAGAAATTTGACTATGTGCTTTGTGATGTTCCATGTAGTGGAGTGGGGGTTATTAATAAAAAACCTGACATTGTACTAAATCGTACACCGCAAGATATCCCTGCACTTGCCTCGACCCAATTTAAGATTCTTTCAAACAATAGCCGCTACGTCAAACATGGTGGAATACTACAATATAGTACATGTAGTATTTTGAGAGAAGAAAACGAAAATGTCGTTAATCGCTTTTTAAAAGCAAACCCTGATTTTTCGCTTACGACCATTAATACTTATGGTGTAAATGTAAAGAATCAAAACAATATGTATACATTCTATCCGCACATAAGTGGAACAGAAGGATTTTTTATAGCAAGGATGATAAGAAAATGAAACTACTATTAGATAATAATATCAAACAAATCGAAAATATTGTTATGTCATTTGGCGAAAGTAAGTTTAGAGCCGAACAACTTTACACTGCCATGCTAAACGGCAAAAATTATGATGACAATATCAATTTGCCAAAACAACTACTTGAAAAGCTAAAGGAGAGTGGCTGGGAACTTCAACCACTTACTATCACGCAAAAGTTCAAATCCAAAATTGACAACAATACAAAACTATTGTTTAAACTAACAGATGGAAATATTATTGAAGGCATGCTCATGGAGTATAAATTTGGAAATACTTTGTGCTTAAGTACTCAAGTAGGTTGTAAAATGAACTGTGCCTTTTGTGCAAGTGGTTTAAATGGCTGGATTCGTAATTTGACAGCGGGCGAGATGCTTGGTCAAGTTGTCGCTGTAAATCGCATGCTTGGCGGAACACTTAAGGACCGCAAAATCACAAATGTTGTGCTTATGGGAACTGGTGAGCCGTTAGATAATTTTGAAAATGTAACTACTTTCCTAAAATATTTGACCGATGAAAAAGGTTTTAATTTTAGCGTACGAAACATTTCGTTATCGACATGCGGCATTCCGTCAAAAATTGAAGCGCTTGCCGATATGGGACTTAGCATAACGCTTTGCATATCACTGCATGCGCCAAATGATGTTGTTCGTCGAAGCATAATGCCTATTGCAAAATCCTACTCAATTGAGAACGTTCTTGAGAGTGCAAAACACTATCACACAATGACAAATCGCCGAATTATAATCGAGTACGTCCTTATTGATGGGGTAAATAATAGTATAAATGATGCAAAACAACTAGCAAATCTTCTTAAAGGTTTGCCTTGCCATGTAAACCTTATCAGACTAAACGAAGTACCCGAACGTGGTCTCAAAGCGCCAACAATTAAAAATTGTGAAATGTTTTTAAACAATCTTCATATGTTTGGTATAAGTGCAACAATGCGTCGTACTCTTGGTGACGATGTCGATGGTGCATGTGGCATGCTTAGAAATAAAAATCTAAATCCAAACAGTGTGGCTAAAGGTAGCACAATTAGTGACAATAATGCTCTTGACAATGTTGATGTAAAAAAGTTATTAAAAAATAACAAATCCAAATCTTCTACTAGAGCATCACTAGGTGATAAGAACTCAAAAGAAAATGCTCGCAAGGCTAATGCTTCATCAAATAGAAAAAGTTATGACAAAATAACAAAATCTGCACGAAATAACAAAACAACTAAAAATGTAAAGTCGTTTAAAAATAGTAAAAATGACACAAAAAACACATCAAAATATAATAAAAAGGTGAAATAATTTGAAAAATTTTCGCGTTGTAAAAATATTGGGTGGAGAGATATTGGTGACAGATGGTGACCAAATTTTGCATTGTGTAAAGTCTGGAAATATAAAAAAGGGTGACAAACTTTGCGTAGGCGATTATGTCTCTATTAAAGCAAATGAAAACTTAAATAACGAGTATGTCATATGCAAAATCTTGCCAAGAAAAAATATGCTTTTGAGACCGCATGTTTCAAATATTGACAATTTGGTTATTGTCGTTTCTCCGTCGCCCCAACCAGATTTTTATTTAGTCGATAATCTTATTCTGTACTCAGTTCTAAATGACATAAATCCAGTGCTTGTTTTTAATAAGTGCGACTTAGTGTCTTCTGACCAAATGCAACAACTTTCTCGTCAATATAATAATGTCATAAGTGACATAATATT
Organism: uncultured Christensenella sp.; assembly: GCA_964434265.1. Lineage (GTDB taxonomy): Bacteria > Bacillota > Clostridia > Christensenellales > UBA1242 > UBA11490. The sequence goes on from CAYSUK010000001.1 coordinate 142,968, forward strand.
TGTGAGTGCAAAAGATGGCACTGGGCTCGACCGACTTAAAAGTGTTTTGTCAGGCAAGTTTTCAGCCTTGGCGGGGCAGAGTGCGGTAGGAAAGAGTAGTATCATCAATAGCCTTTGCCCAGACCTCAAACTAAAATCGGGCGAACTTAGCGAAAAAATATCTCGTGGCAAACACACTACGCGTCATCATGAAATATTTGAATTTGACGACATCATGATTGCTGATACGCCTGGCTTTAGTATGTTTGATGTGACAGATATAAAGTATGATGACTTGCATTCGTATTATGCGGATTTTGCACCATTTGAAGTTGATTGCAAGTTTGGTGGTTGTACTCACATAAACTGCACTGCACACAACTGCGGTGTTGTAAAAGCTGTCGAAAATGGCCAAATATGTTTGGAAAGATATCAAAGATATTGTAAAATATATACAGACCTAAAAAATTTATGGAGACAAAAATATGATTAAATTATCACCAAGCACTCTCGCATATCCTGAGAGTGAAGTTGTAGAAAAATTGCACATGATGCAAGACTTAAATGTTGATTATATTCACTGTGATGTTTTGCGTGACGACTTCGTCTCTTCAAATGTTTTGTCGCTTGATACACTAAAAGATATCCGCAATCACACATCACTTCCGCTCGATGTTCATATCATGAGCAAAGACGTTTTGTCTATCCTTAATGATATTTGCGATCTAAAATGCAACATTATTACTGTTCATTTTGAAGCTTTTAAGAGTGTTGACAAATTAAAAAATGTACTGACCACAATTAGAAAATCGCATAGTTATGCCGGACTCGCCATAAATCCTATGACAAATGCCGACAAAATATTTGACCTTTTGCCATATGTCGACGTTGTACTAGTGATGGGAGTTGTTCCGGGTAAAAGCGGTCAAAAAATGATTTCAAACACTTGCCCTAAGGTGAAAGAACTTCGCTCTTATATTTACAAAAACAAGCTTGGTACCCGTATCGAAGTTGATGGTGGTGTAAACCTGGATAATGTCGGCGACCTTGCCGATGCTGGTGTAGATATTGTTGTTATGGGCAAAGCCTTTGCTGAGACAACCGATAGAGACAAGCCAGCACTTATCAAAAAACTCCACAAAATGTAATTTTTGTGGCTATATCAAAAGGCAAATGAGATATTTTGTCTTTTTTTATTGCAATTTGTATTATTTTGTATTATTATATATATAATAAATACAAGTGGGGGAATGCTATGAAAAATATTTGGTATTATGTCTGCGGATTTATTACTGCCATCTCGGTAGCAGTCCTTTTTATTTTTATTTAGACTTACGTTTATTAACATTTTGTTTTTGTGGGGTAAATTATGAAGAAAATCTTTTCATACATTGTAGGGGTAATTTTGGTCTTGTCGTCAGTGATAGCGATAAGTCATTTTGTGACCCCGTCAGAAGATAAGAATATCAATGCCGAATCAGTCGAGTATATCACATTGCCGTTTGACTGTTTTTACTTGACGACTGATTATTATAACTCTAAATATGGCAGTAAGGTGGAATTGGGTACTGCGGGTGAAGAACTTAATTTAGGCAGCACACACTCACTAAAAGACTCCCAAACATATGCGATTCTTGGCTTAAAACCTACTTATTATACAATTCAAAACGGAAAGTATGCGGGCAAATCATTGCTTGAAGTTGTTTCCGAACATAAATATATCGAACTTCCTACTACTATAGACATTGGCTCTGAGAGCAATTCGGTCACATATGGTTATATAGTAGGCATTTCGTATGTTGTTGATGGCGAAGCCCAAAGGCAAAAAGGTTATCCATATTATTCATTCGTGTCAGGCGATAGTGTCGAAGATGATCATGGTGCTTTTGAAATAGAAGATATTACACTTTCTGAATCAGATCTTACTCTTACAACTCCAAATCTTCCTGCCAGATATATTAAGGGTATCCGCATTCCAAAAACTTATACTCGCATAGGCGCCAATGCCTTTAAAAACATGCCAAGTCTTGAGCGTGTAGAGTTCCAAAACAATGATGTTGGTAAAAAAACATTTGATAGCGGTGTATTTCAAGATTGTAAAAAACTCTCTTCAGTGACTGTCCAAAACTCAGGCTATATAATTCCAAATTCCCAAACATCTATTCCTAGTGACACATTTCTGTGTACTGCAATCACTGAAGCATATATTCCAAATACTATCGATACTATAAGAGATGGTGCATTTCGAGATTGTTTATATCTTACGAGTGTAACTTTTGAAGAAGACTCAACACTAAGGTATATTGATACTTATTCATTTAAGAACTGTGTATACCTTGAATCGTTTGTTCTTCCAAGTACTGTCAAAACTATTTACAATTACGCCTTTCAAAATACATTCTCTCTTAAAAAATTATCAATACATAATGGTGTAACTTACATAGGGGCAAGGGCTTTCTCTTTTAGTGAGACTGCTTATGATTATGGAAATTACGCCAACTCAATATATCCATTTGAAGAAATCTCGAAGATAATTTCATTCGATTCTCCACGTACAATTGTCCTTGGTGATAGTTTCGGCAATAGTAGTTTGAATGCTGTAAATGCAAGCGATTATACTCCTGAGATAGTTGATACTGCTTTTTACACTGACGATAAAGATGCCGATTATACTAAATATTATTATGTCTACTCACATGATTTGTCTCCGAATACTTATAAACATTTAATTGAAAATGTGTTTGTTGAATCTCAAACATCAGTTTGCCATATTCCATATACCGTTTTAAATGCTAAGTACTACGTCAAAAAAGACAATACATCTACAGAGATAAGTGGTGACTTGTTTGGCTCTGCAAATGCCGTTCCGACTACATATAACATTGGTGGAAAACTTGCTGTTGATAATAATGGCATATCTAATAACTTCGACCAATACACTAGTTTGGGCTTAGATGCTTACGACTTTAAAGGTTATAGCATGGAGTTGTATGTGGGCGATACGCTTATTTCTTCTATAGATTTGGATAGCGACATCATCATCAATGACCAAACATCAATTTATACTGATGTTAGGGTTTATGCTAACTATGAAATCAAACAATATAGTGTTACAATAAATAATATGTTGTGTAAAGATGCTGTAAATCATGGAACCGAACTCAAGTCTGTATTTGCTGATTCATATCTTTACAATGGCGACCTTGATCCGCAAAACCTAAATTTTGTAGGTGTATATACCGATTCTAATTACACAAATCTTGTAAATTGGGAAGATCAAGTTACTTCAGATATTACATTGTATTCACGTAATGTTGCATTTGAAAATCTTTATAAGTTTGAATATGATTCTGCTAGTGACGGATATATCATAGCTGGGCTCAAATCAAATATTGGTGCCGTGTCCCAACTTTATATCCCAGCCACATATAATGCAAAACCTGTAATAGGAATACGCGATAGAGCATTTATAAACAATAACACACTTTCAAAATTGTACTTTGCTGATTTTGATAAGTCTAGTACATTTACTATTGGCTCGTATGCGTTCCAAGGCTGTTCTAATCTTACTTATGCCGAACTCCCAGCGTCAAACCTTACTGTTAAGACAAATGCATTTGTTTCTACTGGTATTACAGAAATTACTTTATTAGGTTCTGCTACAAATGGATCTCGCGGTTCGTATAATATCCATGAAAACGCATTGCCAAATGATTGTAAGATACTAAAAAGTAGTTGTGATACTAATGACAAAGATATTGCTGCAAAGGATATAAGTGTCGAGATTGACATAAATAACACCAAAATCAGCTACGAACTATTCCCACATCACTTTGTATATTTGCCTACAGAAAATGACGAAATTACATACATATCAGGCTATTATTTTGTGCGTTATATGATAGATTGTAATGATGGCAATGGTTTTAAAGGTGATTTAGAAGGTGGCTACTATGAATATGCTAAATTATCTAAAGTTATCTCATCTAATCAAAAAGCAATAATTGACTTTAAGGCAGTATTTGAATGTAAATTTGATATTTCCGAGAAGATTGTAGATGGTGAGTCTGAGAAAACTGTAAATGGTTGGTCTCTTGATTATTTGGATTTTGTTGAAAACACCTACGACAATGATACTAAATACTTTGAAGTTGTTGACTTGCCAGAAGATGCCAATAAAATATCCGATGAAGCATTTAAAGAAGATTTAAATATCAAAAAAGTTGTTGTAAATTCACTTCTTACTGAAATAGGTGAGAGTGCATTTAATGGCTGTGTAAATCTAAGAGAAGTTTTTTTCCGAGAAGGATATAATCAAGAACTTTCTATTAAAAAATCTGCATTTAAGTCATGTACCTCTCTTACTTCTTTTGGAAAAATATCTGAAGACGACTTTGTGGTTGTAAAATTCTTTGGAGAAAGTGCTTTTGAAGATTGTACAAACTTACAATATGTTTATTTAAGTAATAATTCGACTTTAAGTTCTCTAGGCAAATGTGCATTTAAGAATTGCAAAAAACTACTTACTTTCACAATTCCTAAAAGTGTAATTGAAATCGGAGAAGAATGTTTTGAGAATTGTAGTGCACTTACTAGCGTCGTGTTTGCTGATGATTCAAAACTTTCGTCTATTCAAGGCAAGGCATTCTGTAATAGCGGAATTACAAATATTAACTTTGATAAGACCCAACTTAAATATATAAGTTCAGAAGTCTTTAAAAATACAGACAATCTTGTTGCAATAAGTTTGGTGAGTAAAGCAGACAAACTATCTTTGTATAGCAATAGTAACGATATCTTTAATGGTAGTAGCGTAAGAGAAATTACTCTTCCTGGCAATATGGAATTAAACGGAATTTCGTTTAAGAGTGTATTCAATGGCGCAAACAACTTGCAAAATGTTGTGATTGCTACTGATGGGGACTATCAAAACTACAATAATGACGGCATAATCTATCATCGTACGGGTGATATGGTATCTCTTAATGGAGCAGAAGTGCCAGAACTTGCGATAGATTTTATCCCTTATGCATATACTGGTACGCTTACTATTCCAGCATGTGTTTCTTCTATAAACTCTACAGACGGTAAAGTTTTATCGTTCTTTAACAGCCTTAAAAATGTAACAGATGTCGTTGGTAATAGAGATTTCACAGCCGATTGGTATAAATATATTGTTATAGATGGTGATTTGTACTATCATTCGGGTGAATCCTATATGCTTGTATTTGTTCCAAATCGAGTATATGATAATGGCGTTTATGAAGTTGGCTTGAACACAACTGACATATATGACTATGCATTTAATAGCAATACAAATATTAAGGTCCTTACATTTAACCATTCACTTGATGGTGTAATTGGTGAAAATCTTCCTAGTCTGTATTCCGACAGCATAGAAGCTATCGTTTTGCCTAAGTTTGTTAAAAAAATTAGTTCAAACAATTTCGTTAACCTAACAAATCTCAAAACTATAAGAATTGTTGATACTGTCGAAGGTGGAAGAGAATTACCAACATTTGATAATCCTACTAGCACTTTTGTAAATCCTGTCGTGTTTATCGTGCCTGCAGAAGATTTGAGTATATATGTAAGTGCTCCGGGATTTGATGGGTTTGTAATCCGATCAATGTTGAATATTACTTTCGAAGCAAATGAAGGCACTAGACTTCCAAACACCGAATTTGAATTTGGCTCAGTTCCTACAAATCTTCCACAAGCCGAAAAAACAGGTCATGACTTTGTGGGCTGGTATGTCGATGAAGAACTCACAACTCCATATAACGCTGATGTAGAGTATGCTGACTTGCACTTGTATGCGGGTTATAAAATACATATTTACACATATACATATATGGTCGATAATGGTACATACTTCACTCAAGAAGTTGCCTATGGCAGTAAAGCTTCTGGCCCAGAAAGTGTACCTACTAAGAAGGGCAAAGTTTTTGTCGGTTGGAAAACAGAAGATGGGGTAGAGTATTCGCTTGATTCAAACAACGTATCATCCGACTTGGTTCTTTATGCTGAGTTTAAGACAGACAATAAATACATTACAAAACTTATTATCATCGCTGTTGCGTTCGTAGTTGTTTTGGGTGTTGTAATTACAATTATCGCTAAATCTGTCAAAAAGAAAAAAGCATATAAGAAATAATAAAGTGAGTTATATAATATAATACAATATAAATAGGTTTGGCAAATGCCGACCTATTTTTCACAAATACTGATAAATTGGCATACATATACTCTAAGGAGTACGTTATGAAAATAATATGCATAAAATGTCCAAGTATTTTAAAACCGCTTGTCAAACTTATATTTCGCAAGCAGTACAAAGAAAACTTTATGGATACATAAAAAATGACCCAGATAATATCTGAGTCATTTTTTTAAATAAAAAAGACCTATCGGATAGGTCATATTTATTAGTTTTCGCTATTTTTCATTGTCTTTAAGCATCTAGTGCAGATGTTTACTTTTGTAAGTTTTCCATCTATCTCAACAGGTTTCTTTTGAAGATTAGCACCGAATGTGCGTTTAGTAGCGATATGTGAGTGACTAACTTGATTTCCAGCCACTTTTGATTTACCACAAATATAACATTCTTTTGACATTTTTAAGCACCCCCATAAGTTTACTCGTAAATTACGTTTTACATTATAGCAGAGTATTTTGCCTTTTGCAAGAAAAATTTCGCCAATTCTGAATAAATTTAATAATTTAATCATAAGTCGTAAGATTTTTGTGTAAATCCCTTGCAAATATATTTGTTTTGGGGTAAAATCATTATGTGAAAAAATGTCACTAATTAGATTGGAGGTTTTATGGCACTAAATACAAACAATGCTTATGGAAAAATTACCATATCAAACGAAGCCATATCACGTGTTACTGGACATATTGTCCGTGATTGTTATGGTGTTATTGATTTGGTCGGGCAGAACTTTACCGACAATTTTTCCGAGTTGAAACGCAAAAAACCTAAATGCAAAGGCATCAAAATAGTGACAGTAAACAATCGTATTTATATCGATTTGTATGTTATTATAAAATATGGAGTATCTATCTCTACTGTTACTGAAAACTTGAAGTCGGCTGTCAAATATGGCGTCGAAAAGTTTACGGGCATGATAGTTGACTGCGTCAATGTCAATGTCGTAGGTGTCAGAGTATAGTAGGGAGTTTTTAAGGAGAAATTATGCAAAAGTTAATAAATAGCACCATGCTTAGAAAAATGATGATTGCTGGTGCTAAGGTCTTAGACGACAATAAGAAATTTGTCGATTCACTAAATGTCTTTCCAGTTCCAGATGGCGATACTGGAACAAATATGAGCCTTACGTTCAATAATGCTATTAAAGAACTTAATGCCAATCTAGAAAATTCGTTTTCATCTATATCCGAGAGCCTTTCAAAAGGTGCTCTTCGTGGTGCAAGGGGAAACTCAGGTGTTATATTGTCCCAAATCATTAAGGGTATCACTTCTGTTCTTGCTACAGCTGATAAGGATATAAACACAAAACTTTTCGCAAAGGCCATGCAAGAGGGTAGCAATGTAGCATACAAGGCTGTGACCCAACCAAAGGAAGGTACTATCCTTACTGTTATTAGAGTCATGGCTGAGTCAGCAAACCGCAACTGCAAAAAGTTTAGCGACTTTGAAAAGTTCTTTGAAGCAATACTATTTGACGGCGAAGCAATTTTACAACAAACACCAGAAATGCTCCCTGTACTTAAAAAGGCTGGGGTAGTAGATGCGGGCGGACGTGGTCTAATTGTTATATTCACAGGTATGCAAAAAGCCCTTCTTGGCGAAGAAGACTTTGAAATTAATATCGACGAAATGGTAAACAATGTCGAAAAAGACAACGACTTTATCATAAATCTTGACAATTTGGCAGATATCGAATTTGCTTATTGTACTGAGTTTATGGTCGCACACATGAAGAAAAAGACAACTGTCAGCGACATCGACAAACTCCGTGAGAGCCTTATGAACATCGGCGACTCTGTCGTTTGTATCGGTGACCTCGAACTTGTAAAAGTCCATGTACATACAAATGAGCCAAACCTAGCACTTGGCTTTGCACTCGAACTTGGCGAGATTATCAATATCAAAATTGAGAACATGGTCGAGCAAAACCGTGAGTTAAAACGCCAACATACCCAACAAGAACAAAACCTTAAAGAGTTTGGTATGGTAGCAGTAGCACCGGGCGACGGTATTGCAAGCGTGTTTAATGATGTCCTTGTCGACAATATTATCGAAGGTGGTCAAACAATGAACCCATCTGCCGACGACATTGCAAAAGCCGTAGACAAAGTTCCTGCTAAAAATGTATTCGTATTCCCAAACAATAAAAACATTATCCTTGCTGCTGAGCAAGCAAAAGGCCTTACTAAGAAATTTATCCACGTAATTGCTACAAAGTCCATTCCAGAAGGACTATCAGCAATGCTTGCATTTAATCCAGACGGCACACTAGAAGACAATATCGAAGCCATGAACAATGCAAAAGAACAAGTAAAAAGTGCATCTGTTACTTATGCCGTTCGTACGACAAATATCGACGGATTTGACCTTGAAAAAGGCGATATAATGGGACTTGACGAGAAGTCGATTATCACGAAAGGTACACTTGTAAAAGATACTACCTTGGCACTTGTTGACAAGCTTTATAATCCTGATATGTGTAATATTACATTGTTCTATGGTAAGGAAATCCCAGAAGAAGAAGCACTCAAACTATCTGCCGAACTTGAAGAGAAATATCCAAACTGTGATGTTACACTTCTATATGGTGGCCAACCTGTATATTATTATATAATTAGTCTTGAATAATAAATAAGGAGAATAAATATGGATATTAAAGGCGTAAACAACGAAGAACAAAAGTATATAAAGATGCTTGAAAACAATGAGTTACCCGAAAGTTGTAGACATTTTGTTGAACAATACAAAACATTAGATGAAATTGAAGACCCTGTAAAACGTAGGGCTAAGGCCGATTTTCTTGATATGATGATAAAGTCGAAATTGGAAAAGGAAGGCAATAAAAAACGTTATCCAAATCTAAGAAATAAAAAGATACTTGGCAATTTTGGCAAATATTTGGAAGAAACCAAAGATGGAGAAGTACAACGTTTTGTGTTTAAACCAATTAAAACCGAACAACAAGTAAAAGACGACTTCCTTAAAAAACTAGAAAGTGTAGGTAGCCCACAATTTATTGAGTCTGCCAAATCAAACATAAAAGTGTCTTGTCAGTATTTCCCTGTAAACTATGCCGAACTTATTTCGAAGACAGTTACTCACTACGAAACGACTGACCACTATGTTCCTGACGGTAATTTTAGCCTTGATGGCAAACTGGAAGACGACAAACTTACTGTAAATGTTTCACAAGGCAAAACATATAGTCACTCAACAACTTCTTCTTGGACAACTCACGAAGATGCCTACGGCAAAGCGTATTCATCTATGTGCCAAGGAATATGTGACCGTAAGCAATTGAGTTTTAATTTCTTGGAAGAATTTGACGATGTCTTTTACAAAACTGCTGGATATAGCGAAAAAGATATTGCTAGCATAGACGATGTAAAGGATTGCGATTATTTTAAAGATGAGGGTGCCGAGTGGAACGGCCGACTTGGTGATTACAAATTTAAGGAACTTCAAATTCTTTGGTTCCCAGTTTGGAAAGTTGAAGTAAAGCATGATCGCTACATTTATGAAAACTATGTTTCTGATATTACTGATGCTTCTAAAATTATATACTTAGATGAAAATGCTGAAATATTAAACGAAAAAGAAACTATCCGTGAACGTAGTTTCAGATTTTGGAATTTCGTAAGTTGGGGTGCAGTCCTTATAATGCTTAGTTATATCTTGCACCTTGCCTTTGGTAAAGCGGTTAATACTGGCGTAGGGTATGCTGGTTTGTTTGTAAAACTAATGGGTAAAGATATAGGTTCGCCTCTAAATAAAGTCTTAGCGGGATTTACTTTCATAGGTACTATTTTACTTATTTCTTCTGCTATTGGTATGCCTAGCGTTCCTGATATGAAAGCACACCCAGATGATCCACATTATACCGTTCCTAAAAAGAACTACAATCGTATGCTTGTAGGATTTGCAATTATAATCATAGATATTGTTGCATTTACTCTAAGCGCAATTCTCTGGAAATAACAATATATCCATATAAAAATAAAAACTCTACTTTTGTAGAGTTTTTTCATTGCCTTTTTGTTTTATTTTAGAATGTTTGCACTCGGCTTTATAAAATACATTTTCTTTCTCAATATCTTTGTAAATGCTCTTAATTTGGTCACGTGTAGTGGGTGAGTACCACAAGCAGAATTTGTCATTCAGGTCGGTTTGGTCAAATAGTCGTGCACTGCCATTTACAACAAACATGTCTTTTGTAAATGCATCACTTTTAAATCCGGTATACATTTTCTTGTTCCTTGACAACTGTGTGTTTTTGATTTGAGTTTTAAATACTGGGTTTATTCTTTGGTTAAAACCATAATCTTTTAGCATTTTTGCAGCGGCTTCGACACATTCGATACTGCCTTTCTTGTATCTGTTGTCTTTTTTGGCCTTGCACATGAGATAGGATACAACTTGATATGCTTGGTCCAATGTCATCTTTTGTGGAATTACAAATGGAGATGATATGCCGTATTTTGTGCTTAGCACAGGATATCCGCGTCCGATACAATCTTCGTGCATCTCGACATAACATAGCCTAATTGCAAATACATGTTCATTTGTATTGTCGCTTTTTTGATTGTTTTGCCCAACGGTGTTGTTTTTATTTGGTCTACGTACTCTTCTTACAATTCTATAGTGTACAACTTTCATAATAGTGACCTCAATTTTTTATTATGATATCATATTTGTGAGTTAATTGCAATAGTAGATTTAAAATTGTGGGGGAGTATCAAAAATTTTAAACTTGTCATAAATATATACAAACCATATGGTTTTTTAAAGTCTATTTACCACGACCACTACTTCCAACACTACACAATCTAGCCAAATTTTACCTTTTGAAAATATTTTTTAACTTTTTTAGAAAAACTTATTAAAAAGTGTTGCAATTTATAAAAATATTTGGTATAGTAATAGAGCATTCGAAAGGATGTGATGTGTGGGAGTTTAGCTCAGCTGGGAGAGCATCTGCCTTACAAGCAGGGGGTCATAGGTTCGAGCCCTATAACTCCCACCATTTTTATGTAAAATGACGGTTACAAGTTTTTATACTGCACTCTATACAAAGAAATGTTATAGGGCGAGCAGAGCCCATTAGTTTACGTAAGGTTCTGCGATAGCAGGTTCTTGTAACTCCCACCATTTTTATATTATATGATAATATTTCCCATTCTCCACAATACGAAAGTACGATAGAGAATAATTAGACTTTTGTCTAATATGCGGGGGTGGCTCAGTGGTAGAGCGTCGCCTTGCCAAGGCGAATGTCGCGGGTTCGAATCCCGTCCTCCGCTCCATTTTATTATACTTACTGAACAGAAGATGGCACCATAGCCAAGCGGTAAGGCCAAGGTCTGCAAAACCTTTATGCCCCAGTTCGAATCTGGGTGGTGCCTCCATTTATTTGCTGAAGTGGCGGAACAGGCAGACGCACAGGACTTAAAATCCTGCGGTGGCAACACCGTACCGGTTCGATTCCGGTCTTCAGCACCATATGTCCATACGTAGTCGAAAGGCTACTTTTTTTATGCCACCTGGATTTTAAGTCCTACGGACTCAAAGTCGTGTCCGACCCAGACCGCACCAAAAAAAGGATACAGCTATCATACTGTATCCTTTTTGAAATCTTGGCTTAATTAGTTACAAGCCTTAGTTGTGTTTGATTTTTTAGCATTAGTACGTTTTGCTTTAGTTGCATCTGTACTTGCTTCACAACATCTACGGCTTTGTTTTTTAGACGCTTTGTCCTTAGTTGCCATAATTTCACCTCCTATATTCACAAAGCAAGTCAAATATTTCGTTGCTTTGTATTTATATTATCTGTAATTGTACGGCCAAAATACATGTTATTGCATGGTAAATAATGCTAATTTTGTGCCAATTACAAAAATATTCTTTGCAAAGTAACGATATCTTTGATATACTACTACAAATAAATTTTCAAGGTAAGATTATGGATATTAAAAAATACATCGACGAAAAACTAAATATTGCATTTGAAAAGTTGGGATTTGATTCAAACTATGCACACGTTGCATTTTCCGACCGAACTGATATTGCACACTTTCAATGTAACGGGGCATTTGGGCTTGCAAAATCGCTACACAAAAACCCGCTTGACATTGCCCAAGCCATTGCTGACGAGCTGTCAGGCTTGCTGCCAACATGCAAAATCGACGTTGCACGCCCGGGCTTTGTAAACATTTTGCTCGGCGATGACTTTTTACGTGGTATCGCAAATGATATATATAATGACGACCGCATAGGCCTTCCAAAATTGTCAAATGGCCAATTGGTTGTGCTTGACTACGGCGGGGCAAACATTGCAAAACCGCTTCATGTAGGGCACTTACGTTCGGCAATAATAGGTGAGAGCATTAAGAAACTATACGAAGTATTTGGATACAAAACACTCTCTGATGTGCACCTAGGCGACTGGGGACTTCAAATGGGTCTTACCATTGCCCAACTCATGGACGACTATGACATGAGCGGATATTTTGAAGATGGTAAAGAAAAAACACCTATCACTCTTGCTATGCTTGATATTTGCTATCCAAAAGCATCACAAAGAAAAAAGACTGACGAAGAGTTTTACAATCGTGCTAGCGAAATCACGCTCAAACTCCAAAGCGGTTTTGCCCCATATGTCGAAATGTGGAAAGAAATTTGCCGTGTGTCAGTAGTAGATTGTGAAAAATTGTACACCGAACTTGGCTGTACGTTTGATTTGTGGAACGGCGAGAGTAGTGTAAACTACCTAGTCCCAGAAGTGATTGACGACCTAAAAAATAAAAATCTTGCATATGTAAGCGACGGAGCACTTGTTGTTGATGTCGACGAAAACACTCCGCCAGCTATTATTCTTAAAAACAACGGCTCGCAAATGTACGCAATCACCGATATTGCAACTATTGTCGAACGTGTAAAAAAATACAATCCTTACGAACTTGTATATATTACCGATGCTCGTCAAGGCTTGCACTTCTATCAAGTATTTACTGTGTGCAAGAAAGCAAATTTTGTAGGCGAAAATAATGCACTTACTCATATCGGTTATGGCACAGTCAATGGCAAAGACGGTCGTCCATTTAAGACCCGTGACGGCGGCACATTCAAACTCCGCGACCTTATCGACATGGTTACAGCCCGTGCTAAAGAGAAAATTCTTGCAAACAATGTTGCTGTCGATGACATCGATAAATTGTCGACACAAGTTGCTATGGGAGCAATAAAGTTTGGTGATCTAAGCAATGTTATTGCAAAAGACTATATCTTTGATATCGACAAATTTACGTCATTTGAAGGCAAAACAGGTCCATATATCCAATATACTGGCGTCCGCATTAAGTCGCTTCTTGCCAAAGCAAATTGGGATAAATCGATGTTTGATGTCTCTGGTGATTTGGCCGACGTCAAAAATATTATGCTTGCATATCTAAGATATCAAGACTCATTTGTAAATTCATTTGCTGAAAAATCACTAAATTCGCTTTGCATGTCAATGTATGACTTGTGTAGTGCATTCTCGACATTCTATAATAATGTCAAGATATTGTCCGAGTCCGACTCCAAAAAACGTAACACTTATCTAAGCATCTGTTACCTTGTATTAAAAGGGGTAGAGTATGGCTCAAAGATTATTGGATTTGATATCCCGGAGAAGATGTAATATTTTATCTAAAAAACACATAAAAGGACTCATTTTGAGTTCTTTTTTTGTCGTCAAATTATGCCAAAATAATCATATAATAATTGCATAGAATAGATTTGAGGACATTATGAAAAAAACATATATATTTGAGCAAAAACATTTTGATGATATATCACGACTAAATAAAAGACTAGGCTTAATCGACAACATAAAATCGACACTTTCAAATTTGGACAATGTCGTCGTACTTAGCATAGACATTTTGTCTGACAAGGACGAAACTTTTGATAATATCTCAGTATTGGTGGGCTCGCTGATATTGTCGCTTTACAAAACAGAGTTCGTGACAAAAAACCTAATTATTCCGACTCTTTTAGCAAAATCTAAGGACTTGCTTAATATTAGTTTGGTTGCATTTGATTACGAGTCCGAATTGCTGTATGTTTCAAATCTGCTCACAGAATATGACACATTAGATGTAAGGTCATTTTACTTGTTTTGCCTTGACGCACTCAAAGCAAAATGGGACGAATTTGTAAATGTCATAAACATGACATTAAAACTTGAAAATACAGAAGGCTTTATCGAACTAATAAAGTTTTTATCCCAAAATACAAATGGCACAAACGTAATAAATTTGCATATTATTGGTGGTAAAATATTGTTATGCGACCATAACCAAAATGTTATCGAACAAAATATAGACATAAATGACATTGTTACACTCATAACAGTCATAGCAAATCACACCCCAAAGGTGATAAATGTCCACAATTTAAACATTTTGGGCAAGAAAAATTACAAAATATTAAATTATGTATTTCCAAATAAACTAAATACTTTAGTCTAATTTGGCTATTATTTGCTTGAAAATATTGTTGTGTTGTGCTATAATCACAATGTTTCTTTAAAACAATATATCAAAAGGAGAGATTATGATGAGCGAACATAACGAAAAAGAAATGATGCAAAGACATAGTATGGCGCATGTTCTTGCAAAAGCAATCTGCCAAATTTATCCTGACGTAAAACTTACAATCGGTCCAGCAATCGAAAATGGTTTTTACTATGACATCGACACGACGACGACAATCACTCCTGATGATTTTGCCAAAATCGAAGAGAAGATGAGTGAGATTATAAAGTCAAATCAAGACTTTGTACGAAAAGAAGTAAGTAAGGCCGAAGCCCTAAAGATGTTTAAGGACAATAAGTATAAGACTGAACTTATAAACGAACTTCCAGAAAACGAAGTTATATCTGTATACTATCTAGGCGAAGATTTTGTTGACCTATGCCGTGGTCCACACGTTGAAAATACAAAATACTTGCGTGGTTTTGCATACAAAATAAACAAAGTTGCGGGAGCGTACTGGCGTGGAAACGAGAAAAATAAAATGCTCCAACGTATCTATGTATACGGCTTTGCAGACAAAAACGGACTTAAAGAGTATATCCGCATGCAAGAAGAAGCAATCAAACGTGACCACCGCAAACTTGGTCGTGACCTTGATTTGTTCTTCATTTCCGAGTATGCACCGGGCTGTCCAACATACATGCCACACGGAATGATACTTAAAAATGCCCTTATTGATTACTGGCGTGAAATGCACCGCAGGGCAGGCTATGTTGAGATTGAGACTCCTATCACAATGAATAGAAAATTGTGGGAAATCTCAGGACACTGGGACCACTACAAGAAAAACATGTACACATTCAAAATTGAAGACGAAGATTTTGCAATTAAGCCTATGAACTGCCCAGGCGGACTTCTATACTATAAAGAAAATATTCATAGCTATAAAGAACTTCCACTTCGCGTAGCCGAACTAGGTCGTGTTCACCGTCACGAAGCAAGCGGAACACTTCACGGACTAATGAGAGTTCGTACATTCACTCAAGACGATGCACACATCTTTATGCTTCCTAGCCAAATAGCAGACGAAGTAAAAAATGTACTATCGCTAGTAGATGAAATGTACAAAACATTTGGTCTTGAATATCATCTCGAACTATCTACAATGCCAGAAGACCACATAGGTGATGTTAAAGACTGGGAATTTGCTGAAAATGCTCTTAAAGACGCTTTAAAACTTATCGGCAAGGATTACGAACTAAACGAAGGCGATGGAGCATTCTACGGCCCTAAAATCGACATTCACATTAAAGATGCTATCGGTCGTACATGGCAATGTGGCACAATCCAACTTGACATGCAACTTCCAAAACGTTTTAATATTGATTATATTGATAGCGATGGCACTCGTAAAGAACCAGTCATGATACACCGTGTAATATATGGAAGTATCGACCGCTTTATGGGTATTATTATCGAGAACTTTGCTGGTGCATTCCCACTATGGCTAAGCCCAGTACAAGTAAAGGTTATGAATATTAGCGAAAACTCATTAGAGTATGCACACAAAGTTGTTGCCGAACTTAATAAGTACAATATCCGTGTAGAAATCGATGATAGAAACGAAAGCATAAACAAGAAAATTCGTGATGCACAAGTACTCAAAACCCCTTATATGCTTGTTGTTGGCGATAAAGAAATGGCTGACGGCACTGTTGCTGTAAGAAAAAGGGGAGAGGGCGATAAAGGTGCAATCAAACTTGACGACTTTGTAAAAGATATACTTGTAAAAATTGCTACTCGTTCACTTGACTAAAATAAAAAACTGACTATATTTTCATAGTCAGTTTTTTGTTTTGTATTGTTATTTTACATTGATTTCTTTTGCTTTGTTTTCACGATTTACTATAGTTTTTGCGACTGCGCCCTTATTTCTTTTATTGCGTGGTTTGGAATTTTCATAATGATTGCTAAGGTCGTCCAATCCTTGCTTTGTAAGTGCAAATCTTACAAGCTTGCTGTCTATTCCATGAATGTTGTAGAAAGCATCATTTACGATTTGGAATGTTTTTTTAGACCCAAGATTTACAAAACATCTTGCGACTAAACCTGCATCGTATGGCAATTGGTTAATGTATTTTAAGTCTTGACCTTCTACTTGATATGGTGTGTTTAGTGATTTTAGTAAGATGTTTCCATTTGTAATAAGTTCTGGTTTTCCGATTGTAAATATTCCAGGCTCTGCTTCTACGACTTGACTACAATAGTTTATATTCAAATTGTCTAGAATAAAAAAGTTGAGTAATTTATTGCTGTGGGTTTTGCCGTACATAGTGATTGGCTCTGAGTATGATGCTATAGATATCAATCCTCTCTTGCCTGTTACAACTTTACCATCTCTTCCTACTTTTCTAATAGAAATCCATCTGTCAAGAATATTTTTCTCTCCATCAATTCGGATTTTTTCGGCGATGCAAACATTTTTATCTCTGAATATCGTACGTAAAGTCTTTTTAAAAGTTAAATTTTTTGCTATTTGTTCCATATATGACCCCTTTTTTATGATTATTTTATCATAACTATATACATATTTCAATACCCTAATTAAATAATGAGTAAAATATTTTTAAATTGTAATAAAAGTGTTGACTTGGGGTATTTTATGTTGTATAATAGGCACGTAAAAAGTAGAAGAAACTTACTTCTCACCGGCAAATGAAACATTTTCGCTAGGTTATCATAAAAAAATAAATTGTTTTTTATGTGAGAAGTGGGTGAGTGTTCCCACTTTTTTTAATGCTGATTTTCAGCGAATATTTTTTGGAGGTACAAAATTATTAAGGACTTATTGATAAACGAGCAAATAACTGCAAAAGAAGTACGTCTTATCGGTAGTGATGGGACCCAACATGGTGTAGTTACACTTAGTGTTGCATTGCAAAAGTCTGACGAAGAAGGGCTAGATTTAGTACTTATTTCGCCTACAGCGACTCCACCAGTATGTCGCATAATGGACTATGGCAAATATCGTTTTGACGCATCAAAGAAAGAAAAAGATGCTAAGAAAAAACAAAAGGTCGCAGAAGTGAAGGGTATGCAACTTAGCATGAACATAGCCGACAATGATATGCAGTTTAAAGCCAAAAACGTAAGAAAGTTTTTGACAAATGGCGATAAGGTCAAAGTAAGTTTGCGTATGTTTGGACGCCAACTTGCAAATCCGCAAATGGGGCTTCCTATCATGAACAAGTTTTATGAGATGCTTAGCGATGTCGCAGACCTTACCTCAAAGCCCGAAATAAATGGACGAAACATAACCATGGTTTTGTCACCAAAAAACACAAAATAACATTTTTATAAGGAGATTATTATGCCAAAGCAAAAAACAAACAGTGGTGCAAAGAAAAGATTCAAACTTAAAAAGTCAGGAGTTATCAAACGTAACAAACAAAATCGTCGCCACATACTAACTAAAAAATCACAAGACCGTAAAAGAGGTCTAAGAAAAGCAACTTATGTATCAGATGCTGACTACAAAAACGTAAAGAAAATGCTTAACAATTAAAGGAGAATATCATGAGAGTTAAAAGAAGCGTAAACGCATTAAAGAAAAAAAGAAAACTTATGAAAGCAGCAAAAGGATATAGGGGTGCTAGTAGCAAACTTTATCGTGTTGCTAATCAAGCCGTTATGAGAGCGGGACAAAATGCCTATGTAGGTAGAAAACTTAAAAAGAGAGATTTCCGTCAACTTTGGATTGCACGTATCAATGCAGGTTGTCATGCCAATAATATGTCATACAGCCAATTTATGCATGGTCTAAAACTTGCTAATATCAATCTAAACCGCAAAGTTCTTGCTGACCTTGCACTTACTGACGAGAAAGCATTTGCAAGCCTAGTAGAAACTGCTAAATCTGCTATTGCCAATGCCTAACATTTTTGCCACTTAATATTAGTGGCAATTATTTTGTATGGAGATATTATGGAGATAATCACAAGCAAATCCAATCCAATAATAAAGTATGCCCAATCACTCAAAGAGAAAAAACATTCGCTTGCCAATGGTGAATGCATAGTCGAGAGTGAAAAGGTTATTCATGACCTAATCGCTAGCAAAAACAAAGTAAATACATTGCTTATCGCTAGTGATAAGGTGTCAAAATTTGACTACCTTGTCAAAATGCATGCCGGCAAAACATATTATATATCGCCTGAGCTATGCAAACTACTTGGCGAAACAGTGACTCCTAGTGGAGTATTTGCTTTTGTCCAAATCCCCAAAAACATACTATCTCGCAAAAATTTTTTAGTACTTGAAAACATTCAAGACCCGTCAAATCTAGGTGCTATATTGCGTTCGGCAAAGGCATTTGGATATGACGATATAATTATGATCGGCGGTGTGTATCCATATAGCCCAAAAGTCATTCGATCGAGTATGGGCTATGTCTTTGACTCAAATATTGTTGAAATGACAATAGATGACCTTGCCGATTATATCCATATGCACAACTTTATGTTGTATTGTGCCGATATGGACGGCTTTGATGTAGCAAAAACTCCATCGACATCGTGCAAATACGGGATTGTGTTTGGAAACGAAGGTAATGGAGTATCGCTTGCACTTAAAAATCAATGCAATAGTGTTGTGACTATCCCTATGCAAAACAATGTAGAAAGCCTAAATGTCAGTGTTAGTGCTGGCATAATTATGTACAACCTAAACAATATAAACAAGGAGAAATAACAATGAGCGGACACAATAAGTGGAGTAAAATCAAAAACGTTAAAGCAGCAAATGATGCCGCAAACTCAAAAATTTACTCAAAACTTGGTCGTGAAATAACTGTTGCAGTTAAGTTGGGTGGCCCTGACCCAAACAGCAACCCTCGACTCAAAACTGTTATCGCAAAAGCACGTGCTGTCAATATGCCAAACGACAACATCACCCGCAACATCAAAAAAGCGACAGGTGAGGGTGCAAACGTAAACTACGATAGTATTACATACGAAGGTTATGGTGTAGCAGGAAGCGCAGTAATGGTATATGCACTTACCGACAACAAAAACCGCACAGCAAGTGACGTAAGACACTTGTTTGACAAATTTGGTGGTAGTCTTGGCGCAACAGGTTGTGTAAATTATATGTTTGACCGCAAAGGTGTAATTGTTGTGGAGAAGGGACACGGAATAAGCGACGACGACATGATGATGTACGCACTTGAAAGTGGCGCAGACGATGTCGAAATAAACGACGATTGCTTTGTAGTTTATACCAGCCCCGAAGCATTTGAAAGTGTCAAAACATATTTTGACCAAAACAAAATCGAATATGCCGAAGCCGACCTTGACATGGTTCCACAAAACTATGTTTCACTTCCAGACGACAAAATCGCTACATTCCAAAAGTTTTTGAATGCTCTTGACGACAATGACGATGTGCAAAATGTATATCACAATGTCGACAATCTTCCAGAAGAATAATAATTTTGACCTTAATATCAGTTTTGGTGTTAAGGTTTTTTTAATAAAACAAATGTTTTATAATGCCATAATCGTTTGACAATTTGCTTGATAAAATATAGACTATTTGTGTAACTAAAAAAGGAAGGCAAAATTTGTGATTATATTAGGAATTGACCCGGGCTATGCAATAGTGGGTTATGGTGTAATTGAAAAGACAAATGCAGGCACAAGGCCTATTGATTATGGTGTAATAACCACGCATAAAGATGAGCGAATGTGTGACCGCTTATTAAAGATTGCCGATGCACTCGAAATCATAATTGACCGCTACAAACCTGATTGCTTGGCGATTGAAGAGTTGTTTTTCCAAAACAACCAAAAAACAGCGATTAATGTTGCGATGGCTAGGGGAGTGACCCTATATATTGCTGACAAAAAACTTGGTTCGGATAGACTGTTTGAGTACACACCGCTTCAAATCAAACAAGCACTTACAGGCAATGGCCGAGCCGAAAAACAACAAGTCCAATATATGGTTAAAGCCATTCTAAACTTAAAAACCATTCCAAAGCCAGACGATGCTGCCGATGCACTAGCTGTTGCACTTTGCCACAGCCAAACAAACTTGACATTGTCAGGAACTAGGATTAGATAGGAGTAAATATGTATTCATTCATAACAGGAGTAATTGAAGAAAAAACAGAAAATTATGTCGTACTCAACAATAATGGCATGGGCTACGAAATTTGGGCTAGCACTCATAGCATAAATAGTTTGCCTTCGGTCGGCGAAGTCGGGACATTATTTACTTACTTGCATGTCCGTGAAGACGCATTTATGTTGTTTGGTTTTTCGACAAAACAAGAAAAGGAGATTTTTCTCCAACTTATTACAGTCAGTGGCATAGGCGCAAAGAGTGCTATCCAAATACTATCCGGAGCAAATCCAACAGAGATTGTAAGAGCAATCATAACTGGTGACGTAAGACTGATTTCTTCTATAAAAGGCATAGGCAAAAAGACTGCCGAACGAGTAATACTCGAGCTTAAAGGCAAGTTTGGCGATGTCCCTGTCGATGCAGTGCTAAACGATAGTTTTGTTTCAAGCACGGCGACCGAAGAAGCGACCATGCTTCTTACAAACATGGGGCTTACTCATATGGAAGCGACAAACCTTGTAAAATCTGTCGCTGATGCCGATGATTCGACAGAAGATATTGTCAAAAAAGCATTAAGGAATATGCATTAAAATACCACATAAAAGGAAAAAACTATGTTGGAAGATGAAAGAATAATTACAAGCATGAAAAGTGAAGAAGAGCAAGACGTCGAAAATTCACTACGACCTAGCACAATGGACGATTATGTCGGACAAGACAAGGTCAAGGCAAATCTCGAAGTCTATATCGAAGCAGCAAAAAAACGTGGCGAAGCGCTTGACCACGTGCTTTTGTATGGCCCGGCT
Source organism: uncultured Christensenella sp. (assembly GCA_964434265.1). Classification (GTDB taxonomy): domain Bacteria; phylum Bacillota; class Clostridia; order Christensenellales; family UBA1242; genus UBA11490. The sequence continues at coordinate 164,612 of CAYSUK010000001.1, forward strand.
GGTCTTGGCAAAACTACACTTTCGCATATTATCGCAAACGAACTTGGTTCGTCACTCAAAATAACAAGTGGCCCAGCAATAGAGAAGGTTGCGGACCTTGCTAGTATACTTACAAACCTAAACAAACATGACGTGCTATTTATCGATGAAATACATCGCATTCCACGTTCGGTCGAAGAAGTATTGTATCCAGCAATGGAAGATTATGCACTTGACTTTATACTTGGCAAAGGTCCATCGGCCCGTACAATGCGTCTCAAACTCCAACCATTTACTCTTATTGGTGCAACTACAAAAGCAGGCATGCTTACTGGTCCACTTAGAGACCGTTTTGGCGTCGTATGTAGACTCGAAATGTACTCGACTGACGACCTTAAAAAGATAATATCACGTTCGGCAAATATCCTAGGTGTTAGACTTGACGACGATGCTAGCGAAGAACTTGCCAAACGTAGCCGTGGTACGCCACGTATCGCAAATAGACTGCTCAAACGTGTTAGGGACTTTGCCGAAGTTAAGGGGAGTGGAGTGATCACAAAAGAACTTGCAGACATGGCACTAAATTCACTCGAAATTGACGAACTTGGCCTTGACTATACTGATAGAAAAGTGCTTCTTACACTTATTGATAAGTTCCACGGCGGACCTTGTGGCCTTGATACACTTGCAGCCGCAACTGGTGAAGAGAGCAATACTATTGAAGACGTATACGAGCCATATCTAATCCAACTTGGCTTCATTGCACGTACACCACGTGGTCGTGTTGTTCTTCCAAATGCTTACAAACATCTCGGCAAAAAAATCAGTGCTGAAAAACAACAATATCTCCAAATATTTGTCGATAAGGACGAAGAATAATGACACACGATATTTACAATACACACACATATTTCTATGACCTTCCGCCCGAACTTATTGCTCAAACACCTGTTGAGCCACGTGACCACTCACGACTTTTAGTGTATGATAGAGCGACTCAAAATATCGACCACAAACACTTTTACGATATTGTCGACTATCTTAAAGCCGGAGATGTGCTTGTCGTAAACAATACAAAGGTTATTCCGGCAAGACTCTATGGCACAAAAGCCGATACTGGTGCGAAAATCGAAGTACTGCTTCTAAAACGTCACGACCTTACTCATTGGGAAGTACTTATGAAACCGGGCAAACGGGCAAAAGTCGGCACTAAGATTGTATTTAGTGATAGACTTAGTTTGGTCGTAGTAGGCGATACAGATTTTGGCGGAAAGGAAGTCGAGTTTGTATTTGATGGTGTTTTTGAAAAACTAATTGACGAAGTCGGAGTTATGCCACTTCCACCATATATAAAGCACCAATATAAAGACAAAACCCGCTACAACACTGTCTATGCAAAAGTAGATGGCAGTAGTGCAGCACCTACAGCAGGGCTTCACTTCACAAAAGATTTGATTGAAAAACTTAAAGCTAAAGGTGTTATATTTACAAATGTTTTACTCCATGTAGGACTCGGCACATTTAGACCAGTAAGCGAAGACAACATACTTTCGCACGATATGCATACTGAGTATATTGAGATTGAACAAGAAGCATGCGATATCATAAATAAAGCACATAGCGAAGGTAGGCGAGTAATTGCCGTCGGCACAACCAGTGTCCGTACATTGGAAAGTGTCGCTGATGAAAATGGTCATCTTGTACCTACTAAAAAGAACACAAATATATTTATTTACCCGGGTTATAAATTTAAAGTTGTCGATGGACTAGTTACAAATTTCCACTTGCCTGAGAGCACTCTTATTATGCTCGTAAGTGCATTTTGTGGCATCGACAATACCCTTAATATGTACAATATCGCCGTCAAAGAAAAGTATAGATTTTTCTCGTTTGGCGATGCAACATTGCTTTTGTAAAATGGGCTAGTTTTAGCCGTTTATTTGCATTTGCAATATACTATTCAAAATACAAAATAAAGGAAAATTATGGACAAAAATTTTAGTTATGAAACAATAAAGGTTTGCAAACAGTCAGGTGCAAGAATTGGAATATTCCACACCCCACATGGCGACATTGAAACACCTGTGTTTATGCCAGTCGGCACACAAGCGACAGTTAAGAGTTTGACCCCTGAAGAACTTAAAGAAAACAATGCCCAAATCATACTTAGCAATACCTATCACTTGTATCTTCGCCCAGGCCACGAAATTATTAAGAAGGCTGGCGGTCTTCACAAATTTATGAACTGGGACAGACCTATACTTACCGATAGTGGCGGCTTTCAAGTATTTTCGCTATCAAAACTTAGAAAAATCACCGATGACGGAGTAGAGTTCCGCTCACACATAAGTGGCGAACGTCATTACATCACTCCCGAAAAGGATATGGAAATACAAAATGCGCTTGGCAGTGACATTATTATGGCATTTGACGAATGCACAACCTATGGCACCGACTATCGCAAAAGCCGACTCGCTATGGAACGTACACTAAATTGGCTTGATAGGTGCTATAAATATCACAAAAACGAAAAGCAAGCACTTTTCCCTATAATTCAAGGTAATTTTTATGCCGACCTTAGAAGTGAGTGTTTGGAGCGTGTTAAACCATATATCAAACACGGTGTTGCAATCGGCGGACTATCTGTTGGCGAACCTAAAGAACTCATGTACGAAATGCTTGATGTATTAAAACCTAATCTGCCACCAGAAGTTCCACATTATCTTATGGGTGTTGGTACACCAGATTGCATTCTTGAAGGCGTAATAAGGGGAGTGGATATGTTTGACTGTGTATTGCCTACACGTATTGCCCGTAATGGCACTGCGATGACCCGTACAGGTCGTGTAGTAATTAGAAACGCGAAATACAAAGAAGACTTTACACCGCTTGACCCTACATGTGATTGTTATTGCTGTAAAAACTACACAAAAGCATATCTTAGACACCTTATAAATGCCGACGAAATACTCGGCGGAAGACTGCTCAGTGTTCACAATATCCATTTCTTGACACACCTTATGGAAGAGATAAAACAAGCCATAAGAGAAGATAGACTTTTGGATTTTAAAGACGAATTTTTAAAAAATTACAAAAACTAACAAATTATGCGACCAAAACGTTTTACTTGACCAAATAAAATTGTTATAATCAAATCATAAAAAATTAGGAGAAAAGAAATGACATTATTAGCAGAAAGTTTTTTTAGTAGTCAATGGTTTTTAATTATCATACTAGTAGTAGTTATTGGTGCTTTGATGCTTCTAAACTATTCGCGTAGTAAAAAAGAGCAAGAGTATAGAGACGACCTAAACTCAAAGATTGTAAAGGGTGCAAAAGTAAAGACTAGCACAGGAATCTACGGTACAGTACTATCAGTAAGATCGACTACAGACGGCAAAATAGTTTTACTTGAAACAGGTGAAGGCAAAAATAAGTCGACTATGGAAATGCATATAAATGCGATTTATGGAGTAGACGATAAAGAAGACTTGGTTCTTGATAGCGAAGGAAACGAAGTTACACTTGCCGAACTCAAACAACAACAAATCGATAAAGAAAATGCGGCAAAAGAAGAGACTGCAAAATCTGAAGAAGTTGTTGAAGAAAACAAAACTGAAGAACCAGCATCTGACGAAAAAGTTGGGGCGCCAAAGCCAAAACGTACAAGAAAAGCAAAAACTGAATAACATAAAGACCTTCGGGTCTTTTTTTGTTATATTTTCGTAGGCCTGTACATACCATATACAAAACGAGGTGTGTTATGGTTAAAAATTCAAACAAATCGACAGGTCTTCAGATATTAAAGGGGAGCATAACAGCAGTGTCGGTCACATTAGTACTTATACTTTTGTTTGCATTGCTGCTCAGATTTACAAACATTACTGACAAAATCATTATGCCAGTAAATCAAGTAATCAAAATAGTTAGCATATTCTTTGGTGTTTATTCAGCTCTTAAATATCATAGAGAAAAGGGTTGGGTTAAGGGCATGCTAATTGGGCTTACATATTCGGTTTTGGCATTTGTTGTGTTCGCAATTTTGTCAAGTAGTCTTAGTTTTGGTTGGAGTACAATCCTTGATATTTTGTTTGGTTCCGTCGTAGGTGGAATAGTCGGAGTCATAGTTGTTAATCTAAAAAAGTAATTTCTGATATAATTTGTGGCGAGCAATGTATTGTTGCTCGCTTTTTTTGTACATAATATATTATTATTTATAATAATTATTTGACTGAAAGCCAGTTTTATAATATAATCTCATTAGACTTTAAGGAGTGCACAATGAAGAAAAAAATTGCAACTAGAAATTTTATATTTATATCTGTATTACTTGTGATTGCACTTGTATTTACAATTTTCAAAATGCCAATAGCATTTTCAGATTATATCTTTAATGGTTTTGCCCGTAGTTACAACCTGGGACTTGACTTTGGTGACGGCATTTCTGCCACCTTCGATGTGAGCAAAGCCGACTACTACGATGGCGATGAAGAAAACATGCTTTCTGATACTCAACAATATATTCAAAAACTTGTTCTACAAGAGTATAAAGATGGCAAAGTCGAAATCGTAGGCGACCAAATAAAAATAACCGTTCCGGGCGAGTCGCTTTCAAACGCTGTTGTTGTGGGCGAACTAGAAATGAAAGCTGATTCTGGTGAGACGGCTACCACATACGTAAACGGTTCACATATCAAATCGGTAAAATATATGATGAACGGCACAAATCATGGTGTGTATATCGAGTTTAATAAAGCTGGCAAAACTGCTTTTGAAGAACTTACATCAGCGGCCGCAAACGGTGGAAATTCTATCTACTTCTATCTAAATCGTGACTATGATAATGGTCGTCAAATTAGTGGAATAGATGAAGTTATGAGTGACGGTGTTTGCTATATCACTCTTGGTTCCAAAGCCGATGCCAAATCATATGCAAAACAAATAGAGCACAGCACATTTGGTGTAAACCTTTCTATTGATGGCGATGCCGTACAAGTAAAATCAAATCTCAACACATATCAAAAAGTTGTTTTATGTGTAGGCAGTATTTTGCTTCTAGTAGGTATTGTATTGTTCTTTGGTCTTAAATTCAAAGGCCTTGGACTTGTTATGAGCCTTGCACTTATGATAGGTGCGACTCTTGAAGTAATAATCCTTAGTTTGTTTGATGCATTTGTCCTAAATGTTGCTAGCCTAATATCTATGTGGCTTGGTGTCGTAGTGATGGCACTTATGATTTACAATGTAGTATCAAAATCACAAAACGAGTTCTATAATGGCAAAAAACTCCCAGTTAGCTTCAAAGCAGGCTATAAGAAGAGCATTCTTCTAAATGTTGACATTATGATTTTTGCTCTTGTAATCTCTGCACTACTTATGCTTATTGGAAAGGGCGCATGCTTCACATTTGGTTTTGCATTGCTGATTGGCTCTGCCTTGGCGGGAATAATAGGTTTGCTACTTATTAGAGGATTTATGCTTATGTATCTACAAATAAATCCTAGCAAGGGAAACCTTATAAACTTTGTAAAAGGGGAGAATATCGATGAAATCAAATAATTATAAAAGCAAAATTTTTAGTGGCGCAAAGTATTTTCTTCTTGTTCCACTTATTATCGTACTTGTATCGCTTATAATATTTATAATCTTCTCCTTTAATAAGAGCCAAGATTTTAGACAAAACTATACTTTCACTTTGGACTACAAGTCTGATATAAATGCATCTACCTACAATGCTTGTACAAATATCATTGAAAACAACTTGTATAACAAATTTGACAATAGTATAAGTGTTGTTACTCAAAAACAAAATGAAGACATTGAGATTGGAACAATAGTTAAGGTTTACACAAATGATATCAGCGAAGATACTGTTTCAAAACTAAACGATGTCATCGAAAACATCAAATCCCAAGTAAACACCAAGATAGGCAACGGACATTGTGTTGTATCTGATGTCGCACTTGCAAAAGGTCAAAACTATGGCTCAGAAATACTTTGGACAGGTATTTCTATGCTCGTGCTTATGGCAGTTATGTTTGCGTATTTGTGGATTAGATACGAATTAAAAACCGCTCTTGTATCTCTTACACTTGCACCATTTATTACTATTATGTATACCGCACTTTATGCACTTCTACGTTTGCCAGTATCTACACTGTACTGCATTCCACTAATTGCATCGGTTGTTATCTCATATATTATGTTTGTTCTTTTTGCAAACTCGACTCGCTCAAACCTTAAAAATGACAAATTTGCAAAAGCAACAAATGCCGAGATTCTTCTTGATAGTATGGACAAAATTTCAAAACCAGTATTGGGTATTATCGTTTTGTCAGCATTTATATATCTTATAACAATGCTACTATTTACAAAACGTTTTGTTGTTTTCGCTATTTCTGGACTTATTGGTGTTATCCTTGCCATTTATGCGTCAATTATTATCAGCAGTATATTGTGGTCAAAGATGTATAGAAAAGACAAAGACATGCGACTAAAAGAAGAAAAAGACAAAGAAGAAAAAGTGAAAAAAGAAGGCAACAAGAAAAAGACCAAAGAAGAAGAGGAAAAAATACTTGTATAATTAAGAGCCTTCATAGGCTCTTTTTTATGATTGGAGAAATATGAAACTACTTAAAAGACCAATTCAAACTTATGACGAAAATCTACTAAATTACATTTCTCAAAAATATGATTTGCCACAAAATATTGTGACATTGCTTTTTTCACGCGGTCTTGATACTGATGCAAAACTCGACAAATTTTTCAATCCTACTGTTGACGATTTTTCTGACCCATATCTATTTAAAGATATGAAAGCAGTCGTTGAAAAAGTAAAAAATGCCATTAGTGAAAATCAAAAAATTGTTATACTTGGTGACTATGACACTGACGGAATTAGTGCCAGCGCAATCATGTACAAGTATTTTGAAAGTATAAATTATCCTGTCGATGTTTTTTTGCCAAATCGTTATATCGATGGCTATGGCGTCACAAATGACACAATTGATAAGATAATCGAGATGTACAATCCAAATCTTATTATAACCGTTGATTGTGGGATATCTTCGGTTGATGAAATTGCTTATTGTAAGAGTCGGGGAGTGGATATTATCGTGACCGACCACCACGAAACACCTGACATTTTACCCGATACACTTATCATAAACCCAAAAATCAAAAATCAAGACTATCCATTTACCGAACTATGCGGTGCAGGAGTTGCATTTAAATTTGTTCAAGCCATCGCCGGAATAGACGAAGCAGTCAAATATTTGACGATTGCAGCAATAGCAACTGTCGCAGATATTGTTCCGCTTGTAGATGAAAATCGCTCGATAGTGTCATTGGGTCTTACACAACAACTTAATAATTTGCCAAAAGGCCTAAAAATGCTTTGCGACCGCACATCTATCACATTGCCTATGTCTTCGCAAGATATCGCATTCAAACTAGCACCAAAAATAAATGCGAGCGGCCGAATGGGTGATGCAACTCTATCATATATGCTCTATATAGAAGACGATACGAAAAAGCTAAACAATCACATTGACAAACTTATGTCTATAAATGACAAGCGTATCAGCCTTACAAATGACATCTTTGCTGATGCAATTGCAAAACTTAATGATATTAATGTAACCAATTTGGGTGCAATTGTTTTGTACGACCAAAACTGGGAAGGTGGAGTATTGGGTATTATTTGCTCAAAACTCGTTGATTTGTACGGCAAACCTGTATGCTTACTTTCAAAAGTTGATGGAGAATACAAAGGCAGTTGTCGATCTGTCGCGGGGATAAATATCCATGATGCGCTTACAGCAGTAAGTGACCTACTAATACGTTTTGGTGGACATAATCAAGCTGGCGGTCTCTCCATAAAGGAAGAAAATTTAGACATATTTGCCGAGCGACTAAATGACTATATACTGGCTCATAAATGCGATACTGACGACACAAAATATTATGACATAGACCTTGATTTTACTCCAAGTATCGACTATCTTGAAAAACTAAACACTCTTGCACCATTTGGTTGTGCAAATGAAAAGCCAGTTTTTAGGATTAAACTCGACAATGTAAACGCAAATAGACTTACAAACTATTATAAGTATTTTAAGTTTAAGGCTGACAATATCGAATATATGGCATTTGGACTTCCAAACATGTTTTACAATATAAATGCAAATTGCGAAAAACAAGCCATTGTCGACTTAAATTTAGAGAGTTATAAAAAGGTTACAAAGGTCAAGGGCACACTCAAAAACTTGTATTACGGTAAATTAACTTCGATTAAAAATCGTGAGATTGTGTCAGCAAATTATTTGCTCCAACTCTCAAAATCGGGACAAAATACACCAAATATACTTACTACACTTAATATCCCGACTCTTGCAGAGACTCTCACAAACAAAGGTGAATATAACACTATTTTTGTTGCTAATACATTTGAAACATACAAAAAATACGTCGATAATATAGCGGTCAAAAATTTTGAATTGTACTATCTAAATTCGTTAAATGGCCAAAATGCTATTATTCTTGCACCTGACCCAAATATCGACTTTAAAGATTATGAAAACGTAGTCTTTTTGGACACGCCTATGAGCGACGACTATCTCAAATCTTTAAAATGTAAAAACATTTACATTCCAAATAAAAACTACAACTTTAATGCATACACAATGTTGGACACTAGCAGAAAAACATTTGCAATTTGTCATAATGCCATCAAAAACACCTTGTCCAATAATGCAGATTTTGAAGAGTTGTACGAACTTTATCTTACAACAAAAAAAGATAATCCTCAAATTAAAAATATTAATTATACTCAGTTTGTTTTTGCTTATATGGTTATGACCGAACTTGGCATTTTGTCACAAAAAGACGGCGTGTATTGTTATAACCAAATTGAAAAAACTTCTCTAGAAAATTCAAAAATATATAATATGATTAGCGTTATAGCAAAGTAGGTGAACGATGTTTTTAAATGATGTAAAAGATATATTCCCAAATGATTTCTTACTTATCAAAAATGCGTATGACATAGTATCAAAGATTCAAAATGACGACAAGGTCTACAATCTAGATCTTGCCACTTCTTTGGCGACTAGAGTTATGCAAAACAAACTTGACGCAGTATCTGTTGTTGTATCTTTATATTATCCTTTTTTCATTAAAGAAAAACTTGATGAAAATGTAATAGGCGAGGGTGAAGTTTTGTCTATGCTTTCCACCTTGCGTGACCTTGAAAAATTTAACGTTTCTACAAAAGAAGGACAGTTGTCTTCGACCAAAAACATGTTTATGGCTATGGCTAAAGACATGCGAGTAATTATTATCAAACTATTTGTCGAAGTCGAACTACTACATTTTCTTGACCATTTTAATAAGGCTGAACAAAACTCTCGCATGATAGCATGTCGCGAATTATATTCTCCTACTGCAGCAATGCTTGGTATTTCACAAGCAAAAAATGAGTTTGAAGAAGCCGTTTTTATGTACTTTAAGCCAAACGATTATGCCGAACTACGTACTGCCGTAAATAAATACATCAGTCTCGGACAAAACGACCTTGACCATGCAATTGAGAAAATCAAAAAAGAAATAAGCATGATTGTCCCAAATGTCAAAGTGTATGGCAGACAAAAACAACTTGCCTCGATTTACAAAAAACTCCAAAGCAAAAATATGGGCATAAATTCGATTATTGATATTTATGGCAATAATGTTGTTGATGAAATGATGGAAAATCAATCATTTAGTGATGTCCGTATCCATCAAATCGTCGACATTCTCGCTTGTCGAATTCTAGTAAACACTGTTGATGAGTGTTATGAAGCCTTGGGTAGGGTGTTTACTTTGTTCACACCAGTAGGAAATTTTAAAGATTATATTGCAAATCCTAAAGAAAACGGATATCAATCACTCCACGCTATTGTAAAACTCCCATCGGGATATCCAATAGAAGTCCAAATTAGGACATTTGATATGCACAACTATGCCGAATATGGTTTTGCGGCGCACTGGGCATATAAAGAGAAAAAGAAAGTAAATGATAGTGACGTCAAAATAAACTATATCCGTCAAGTCATGGACTATTATAAAGACAAATCTCCTGACGAACTAGTTAATATACTAAAAACTGACGTGTATAGCGGAAAGATATTTGTTCAATCACCAATGGGTAAGATACTCGAATTTCCAGAAGATGCGACCCCTGTTGATTTTGCATACGCCATTCACTCAAAAATAGGTGATAAATGTGTCGGTGCGAAAATAAATGGTCGAATGGTTCCACTTAATACACCTCTAAATAACGGCGACACTATCGAGATTATCACAAACGTAAACTCTAAAGGTCCATCACGCGACTGGTTGAAATTTGTTAAATGTTCCAACACTAAAAACCGCATAAATTCTTTCTTTAAAAAAGAAATGAAGGAAGAAAACATCAAGAAAGGCAAGTCCATACTTGAAGCACAAGCCAAAGCTAAAAATGTTGTACTATCAAATCTTCTAATCGACGAGTATCTTGACGAATTGTTTGAGCGATACGCACTACAATCAATAGACGATATGTATGCGACAGTTGGTTATGGCGGCCTTACAAGTAGCCAAATTCTAAACAAGCTTATTGCAATCGACCGTGAGCACAATGCCGATAAGGAAATAAAAACATACCCAGACAAGGTCCTTAAAGAATATCACGACCAAGGTTCGGTCGTTGTACGTGGTTATTCAAACTTACTCACCAAATTTGCAAAATGTTGTAATCCGCTACCAGGCGACGAAATAATAGGATATATCTCACGCGGTAAGGGTGTAACCATTCATAGAAAAGATTGCCCAGATGTCATTAGTAATACCGACTACGACCGCTTTATTGAGTGCGAGTGGAACAATTCGAAAAACAGCACATTCGTCGGAAGCATACTAGTTGTGTGTAAAAACACCGCTGGAGTACTTTCAAACATAACAAAGAAAATTACCGATAGCAAATTAAATATTGAAGGCATTGTATCCCGACAAAATCCAAACAATACTTGTTCGCTTCACATCCAACTTAATGTCAAGGAAAAACAAGAACTTGATGATATTATTGCCAAACTAAACAATTTCTCATTTGTGCTAGAAATATATAGGATATAGGGGAGAACATAATGAAAATATGTTGTAATGACCAAAATATTGTTCCCGAACTCATTCAGGTTGTAAAGTTATTTTTTGGCGAAAATTTTGAAGATGCCAGGCTTGATTTATCAGTCAATTATGAGGTAAAAAATTGCACAATATCCACTACTATTATCTACGGAAAAACTGGCAAAAAGAGTAGATGTGCAATATTTGAAGACACGCTTACTACTACACAATTATCAAATCAAAACAAATACATCAAGAGATATATAAAATTGCACGTGTATAAGGTACTATCTAAATACACTGGCAAAAAATTGCCTTGGGGTTCGCTTACTGGCATTCGTCCTACAAAACTATTGTACGAACTCCGCGACATACACAATAAAGACTTAAATAAAGCCACATACGACCTAAAAAAGATTTTTTATGTCACAAAACAAAAGGCAAAAATTGCCCAAGAAATAATACAAAATCAAAACATCGTAAAGGACGATAGAGTGGTCGATTTTTATATCAATATTCCATTCTGTCCCACACGTTGTAGATATTGTAGCTTTGTAAGTGGCGGAATGAAAGAGTGCGGGCATATGCTTGAGCCATATCTTGATACGCTTATTTATGATGTCGAGAAATCGCTAGAGTTTTTAAAAGAAAATGGTTATGAAATCAAAACCATTTATATCGGTGGTGGGACACCAACAACACTCAGTCCAGCCCAACTTGACAGACTACTCAGTTCGATAAACATAAGTGTCAAAGAATTTACTGTAGAGAGTGGGCGACCAGACACAATAACCAAAGAAAAACTTGATGTACTCAAATCGCACAATGTCTCGCGTATATGTATAAATCCCCAAACATTTTGTGACGACACTTTAAGAAAAATCGGTCGAGACCACTCAACAACTGACACACTAAATGCATATTCACTTGCTAAAAGTTATGATTTCATAATCAATATGGATTTAATTGCAGGACTCGAAGATGAGAGTTTTGGCACATTTAAAAATAGTTTGAATACGGCCATTTCACTTAATCCTGACAACATAACTGTTCATACACTTAGTGTTAAAAAAGCATCAAGACTTATCGAAGAAAAACACCAGTTACAATCGGCAAAACTGGTCGAAAAAATGGTTGACTATTCGTACAAAACATTGTCTCGCCATGGCTACAAACCTTACTACTTGTATCGCCAAAAGAATATGATAGGTAATCTCGAAAACATCGGTTATTTTAAAGGCGACACAAAATGCATTTTCAATATCGATAGCATGGAAGAGTGTGCGAGCATATTCGCGTGTGGTGCTAATGCCATATCCAAACGATATTGGAGTAAGTCTGACCGCATAGAAAGATGGGCAAATGTCAAAAACCTAAACGAATACAATACTCGTATCGACGAAATGCTTGAGAAGAAGTTTGCGCTGTTTGATACAAAAATAATAAATTAGTTGTGTTGTATTGCAAAATAACACTTTACATAAGTAAAAATTTGTGATAATATATACACGTACCTAAGGCTAGGGGATAAGAGACCTCGACTGTCTGCTTGGTTTTGGGCAAATGAAAATTAGGAGGAAATTATGATAAGCAAAGAGAAAAAACAATCAGTTATCAAAGAGTATGCTCGTAAAGAAGGCGATACAGGTAGCAGCGAAGTTCAAATCGCAATACTTACTGCACGTATTCAAGAACTTACTGAGCACATCAAAGCAAATCCAAACGACTTGCATAGCCGTCGTGGTTTGACCCAACTTGTTAGCAATCGCAAAAAGTTGTTGAAATACTTAGAACGTACTGATCTTGAAAAATATCGTGCACTTAAGGCACAACTTAAAATCAGATAATATTAAAGCGAAAGACTCTTTCGCTTTTTTATAATTTATATTAGGAGAAAAATTATGCAACCAAAACTATTTAATCTAAAACCACAAGTTTTTCATACTACAATCGGTGGCAGAGATGTTGAGGTCGAAGTAGGTAAGTATGCTATGAACACAAATGGCCACTGCATGGTTAAGTGTGGTGACACTGTTGTTATGGTAAACACCTGTATGTCTGAGACTCCACGTCCAGGTCAAGACTTCTTCCCACTAAGCGTAGACTACGAAGAAAAACTATATTCTGTAGGCAAAATTCCAGGCGGGTTTAAAAAACGTGAAGGTCGTCCAGCAGATAGTGCTATTCTTACAAGCCGTCTTATTGACCGCCCATTACGTCCACTATTCCCAAAAGGATTTTTCAATGACGTAACAGTCACTGTTACACCACTTAGTGTCGATTATGATACACCACCTGAGCCACTTGCTATGTTTGCAAGCTCAGTTGCTCTTACTATTAGCGATATGCCTTTCGGTGGCCCAACTGGTAGTGTTCAAGTAGCCCTTGTAGACGGCGAGTATATCATTAATCCAAACACTGACCAAATGGAAAAGAGCCTTATCGACCTTAAAGTTGCCGGAACAAAAGAAGCTATCCTTATGGTTGAGGCCGGTGCTAAAGAAGTAACCGAAGAACAAATGCTTCAAGGTATCCTATTTGCACATGAAGAAATCAAAAAACAAGTAGCCTTCCAAGAAGAGCTTGCTAATACACTTGGTATCAAAAAACGCGATGATATTGAGTATTACGTAATTCCAGAAGATTTGCAAAAAGACGTAAGAGAGTATGCTTATTCAAAAATGGAAGAGGTTATGGCTCACTTTGATCGCCACGAACGTGACGATGCCGAAGCACAAATGAATGCAGATGTACTTGCACATTTCGAAGAGCAATATCCAGAGTCCGAACGTGAAATTCTTGATACACTTTACAAAATCAAGAAAGAAGTTATGCGTAAAAAGATTATCAATGACGGTGTAAGACCAGATGGCAGAAAACTTGACGAAATTCGTCCTATCTGGTGCGAAGTAGGCATACTTCCACGTGTTCATGGTAGCGCAGTATTTACCCGTGGCGAAACCCAAGCATTGACTACAGTTACTCTTGGCTCGCTAAGCGATATGCAAAAACTAGAAGGTCTTGACGAAGAAGACGAAAAACGTTATATGCATCACTACAACTTCCCAGGCTATTCGACAGGCGAAGCAAAACCATTAAAATCAGCCGGCAGAAGAGAAATTGGTCACGGCGCATTGGCCGAACGTGCACTTGTTCCTGTACTTCCAAGCGAAGAAGAATTCCCTTATGCAATCCGTACTGTAAGCGAAATTCTAAGCAGTAATGGTAGCACAAGCCAAGCAAGTGTATGCGGCAGCACACTATCACTTATGGATGCTGGTGTTCCTATCAAAGCCCCTGTTGCTGGTGTTGCTATGGGTCTTATTAAAGAAGAAGAGAGCGGTAAAGTCGCTATCCTTACTGATATCCAAGGCCTTGAAGACTTCCTTGGCGATATGGACTTTAAGGTTGCTGGTACTGAAAAAGGTATCACAGCTATCCAAATGGATATAAAGATTAAGGGTATTGACGAACACATTCTTCGTGAAGCGCTCGAACGTGCTAGAGTAGGTCGTCTATTCATTCTTAAAAAGATGACTGACGTGATATCACAACCTCGTCCAGAACTTAGCAAATATGCTCCAAAAATCATTTCCTTTAATATAAACCCTGACAAAATCAAAGACGTAATTGGAAGCGGTGGCAAAACCATTAACAAAATTATCGACGAGACAGGTGTCAAAATTGACATAACCGACGAAGGCATGGTTATGATAGCTAGCGTAGATATGGCTATGATGGAACGTGCAAAAGAAATTATCCTTTCTATCACAGAAGACATCGAAGTAGGCAAGACATATACAGGTACTGTTGATCGAATCCTACAATTTGGTGCATTTGTAAATCTTGGCTTTAATAAAGAAGGCATGATTCACATATCAAAACTTTCATCAAAACGTGTCGAGAAAGTCGAAGACGTAGTAAAAATTGGTGATAAAGTAGAAGTAAAATGCATCAAAAACGAAAAAGGTAAAATTGACCTACAACTTCTTGGTGTATTTAACTAATATTAATTATCTGATTTTAGAAAAATGACTGCAAATGCAGTCATTTTTTGTTATTATATAATAACTAATTTTACCTTTTAGTCATAGATTTTATACAAATATCATACAATTTAATATGAAAAGAAAATCGGTCACAATTATCACAAATATAATTATAATTTGTATGCTCAGCACACTCATGATGTTTACACTTTCAGTCAAAACACAATATGCCTTCAATTATGAAAATAACGAAGTAATTTATAACGGAGATAGGGACTCAAATAAAGTTTGCCTTATGATAAATGTTTATTGGGGAAACGAGTATCTTGACGGGATACTCGATGTATTTGATGAGTACAATGTCAAAACCACATTTTTTGTCGGCGGAACATGGGCAAATAAGTATCCAGAGTTGCTTGTAAAAATTGCCGAACATGGTCATGAGATTGCAAATCATGGATACTTTCATAAGGACCAAGACAAACTCGACTATGATGCAAATTATGAAGAAATAAATATGTGCCACAAAATTGTCAAGGCGACAATCGGTGTCGATATGAATCTATTTGCACCTCCAAGCGGGGCATACAACAATGCGACCTTGCAGGCGAGTACTGCACTAGGTTATCGCACAATAATGTGGACGCTAGATACTATTGATTGGCGAGATAAGGATTCAGACCTTATATATTCTCGTGCTACAAAAAAAGTAAAAGGCGGAGATTTGATACTTGCACACCCGACTGAAAAAACACTCAAAGCACTCCCACATATTTTGGATTATTATGTCGAACATGACCTTATCGCCACAACTGTAACAGATGTTTTGGGCTAAAAATGTTTTAAATATATCGAGTTTTTGTTTCCAGTAAAATATTTTATATGATATAATCATATAAATCTATTAGTAAGGAGCAGAACCTTGGCTATCTATTCGAGCAAACATAACAAACTAAAGAAAGAAACAATTCAAAAGGTTGGTATTTCTTTCATTGTAATTTTTAGTGTACTTCTTATAAACCTACTTTTTGGAATTATCCCATTTTTAAACTCCTTTTTCCTTGGATTCTTGGGTTTGTTTTCTTATGCGCTTTTTATCTCGATGATTGTACTTGGAATTCTTCTCACAAATAAAAAACAAATCAAAACAAATAAAAAGGATATAGTGCTATATGTGTTATGGCTATTTGTTTTTATGGCGATATTACATCTTGCGACATCAATACAACTAGGCGAGTCATACGGCACTTATTTGTCAGCAGTTTATAAATATAAATACACTGCCGGTGGACTATTTATGGGCATCTTTGTTTACCCACTATATTCTTTTACTTATGCACTTGCAAGTTATATTCTGTACGCCGTCACACTCACAATATTGTCCGCAATTATTATTGACAGAATCATTACTCGTCGCAATCTTAAAAAAGCGACACTATCAAAAACAACTGTTAGTGAAGAAGATGTCATTGATCCAAACTTCGAAGAAGTTGTAGAAAACACTCCACAAAAACCAAAGTATGACGACGACATCTTTGTGTCAGACGACTATGAAGTAAAAAACGACTTAGTAGAGAAGGTTGTGAAGGATAAAGACAAGGACAAGGCACGAAAAATCTTAGGGTTGACAGATGAAGATGAGCCCCAATCTACTGCAGAGCCTATTATGACAAATTCAAACAAGTTTGATTATACGACCGCTCAAAAACTTGGCATTGATAAAAACGACTATATTAAGACTCCATACAATCCATTTGATAATGTCGAGTCCGACTCCCAAAATCGTCGTTCGGTTATGGTGCATGATGACGAATTTGATCTTGAAGAAGAAAAACAAGTCGAGCAAAAACCAGTTAAGCCAAAAATGACCGAAGCCCGTAAAAAATCGCTTGATTTCCTAAACGCGACAAAAGGCGAGTACACACCGCTTGAAAGCGATGTAAAAGAAACTACAGTGCCCGAGTTTGACATCTACGACCAAAACTTTTCAATGGAAGAATATAAAGGCAATAAGGAAAAATATTCTACAACCAATGACTTTAATTTTAATCTAAATACCGATTTTAATAGAGACCTTGTTGTCGAACCTGAAGAAGAAATAACCGAACTTTCCTTTGACGATATTGATGCGAAAGAAGTTGATTATAAATCATACTCAGTGCCACAAAATCGACCATACACAATGGAAACCAAAGTTGAAGCCGTCAAGCCAAAAACGTTTATGCAACAAGTCGACATAAACGAGATAAGTAAGAAGGCAGAAAAACCAAAAAAACTTCCAAAGCCTATGCGATATATTGCACCGGATTTGTCGCTTCTTAGGGATTACAACACAAACAATTCTATTGACCACGAAGAACTTGCCATTAAGGGCGAGCGACTTGAAAAGACTCTTGAATCCTTCCGTATTCCAGCCAAAATTTCAAACATAACTGTCGGACCAGCATTCACTCGTTACGAATTGCAAATTCCACTTGGTATCCCTGTAAGCCGTGTAAATTCGTTTATTCCAAATATTGCTATGTCACTTGAAACAACAGGCAATATACGTACAGAAATACCTATCCCGGGTAAAAACGCATTTGGTATCGAAGTTCCTAATAAGAAAACAACAACAGTAGGGCTTAGAGATATTTTGGAATCTGACAATTTCCAAAAAAACAAAAGCCCGCTTACTTATGCACTTGGTAAAGATATTGGTGGTGAGTGTAGAGTTTCGACTATAAACGATGCCACACATATGCTTATCGCTGGTAGTACTGGTAGTGGTAAATCGGTATGTTTAAATGCCATGCTCATAAGTCTTATCTATAAGTCAAGTCCAGAAGATGTTCGTATTATTCTTGTTGACCCAAAACAAGTTGAGTTCACACTATATAATGGACTTCCACATTTACTTGTTCCTAAGGTTATTACCGCACCCGATAAGGCGCTTGATGCATTAAGTTGGTGTATAGACGAGATGGAACGTCGTTTCTCATTGTTCTCACAATTTCGAGTAAGAGACATGAAAGAATACAACAATCTCGAAGAAGTGAAATCTCGACTTCAAGAGAAGTTGCCATACCTTATCATCGTTGTCGATGAGCTTGCCGACCTTATGACAAACAACAAGAAGGAGTTTGAAGAAAAAATAAACAAGCTCGCAGCCAAATGCCGTGCAGCTGGTATTCACTTAGTACTTGCTACTCAAAGACCAAGTGTCGATGTCATCACTGGTACTATTAAAAACAACTTGCCATCACGTATCGCATTTGCAGTATCGTCATTTAATGATAGCCGAACAATTCTTGGCGAAGGTGGGGCAGAGAACCTACTAGGAAAAGGTGACATGCTCTTTGCCATCCAAGGCAAGCCTATATCGCGTATACAAGGTGCATTTATCACAAACGAAGAAGTAAACGACATTATAAACTTTGTTAAAGAAAACAACGAAGCTGACTTTGACGAAGAAATTGAAGAGAAGATGTTTAATCGAAATAATGGCGGAATAGGGTTTGAAGCAGAACCAACCGCTGAGATGTTTGACCCACTCATGAAAGAAGCGCTAAGAAATGTAATCCGCTCAAACAACGTATCTGCAAGCAAACTCCAACGTATTTTTGCCATAGGATTTACCCGTGCGGGACGTATTGTTGACCAAATGGAGGCGGCTGGCTTTATATCTGCCAAAGACAGCAAAAACAACCGCACAATCTTTATTACCCAACAAGAATTTGAAGAGAAATTTGGAGAAGACCTATAATGAACTACAAAGATTTACAAAAGAAAAAAATTGGTTTTATATCTCTTGGTTGTGATAAAAACCGTGTTGACCTTGAAAAAGTGATTGCAAATTTTCGTCAAAACGGTTTTGAAATCGCTCCAGTAGACCAAGCCAATGTTGTTGTTATAAATACATGCTCGTTTATTGAAGATGCAAGAAAAGAGAGTATAGAGTCTATACTTAACACATCGCTCTTAAAGTATGTAAATGTCGAGAAAATAATTGTAACTGGCTGTATAAACAACATGAACTACACCGACCTTAGTTCGAGTCTTCCCGAAGTCGATGCATGGGTGAAGCCTGAAAACAATGCCGACATAATTCATGTTTTGGCATCGCTATATGACGTGAAAGATATCCCAAACATGTATCAATGCGACACAGACCGATTTTTGTCCACACCAGGGCATTATGCATATCTTAAAATAGCAGAAGGCTGCAACAATTTTTGCTCGTATTGCACAATTCCATACATTCGTGGAAGATTTAGAAGTACTCCAATCGAAGAGCTGATGACTGAAGCAGAGAAATTGGTCAATAGCGGTGTTACTGAACTTATATTGGTTGCGCAGGACGTAACAAAATACGGCGAAGATTTGTATGGTAGCCTGTCACTTGTAAAACTCATAAGACAACTCAGCACAATACAAAATCTGCAAAAAATTCGTTTGTTATATTGTTATCCTGACCTTATTACTCAAGAACTTATCAACGAGATGGCAGCAAATCCAAAGGTTGCAAAATATATTGATATTCCGCTCCAACATATCGATGATGTCGTTTTGAAAGCAATGAATAGACGTACAAACAAAGCCCAAATTTGCGACATAATTAATCGACTTAGACTTGCTATGCCAGATATAAAAATCCGCACAACATTCATTATCGGATTCCCCGGAGAGAGCGAAGACAGTTTTAATAATTTATGCGACTTTGTAGAAAAGTACAAACTCGATTACGTAGGATTTTTCAAATACAGTAGGGAAGAAGGTACTCGTGCATACAATATGCCAAACCAAGTTCCTGCCAGTGTCAAATCCAAACGTCTTAAAATATTGTCGAATATCCAATACGACATAGTCTCAAAGAAAAACGCATCACTAATAGGTCAAAGCCTTGCATGTGTTGTAGATGAAATACGCGACAATTATGCTATTTGTCGACCTGACAACTGCCCTGATGTCGACAATGTAGTATTTGTCAAAGCAAATGACAAAATCAATGTAGGGCATACATATAATGTGGTCATTACAAAGACCAAAAAATACGATCTTATAGGAGAAATAAAATGAATTTACCAAATAAAATCACAACAGTAAGAATTGTACTTATTCCATTTATAGTATTTTTCTACCTAGCCGAATTTTTAAATCCTTACGGCAAAATTGTTGCATTTGCATTGTTTATCATTGCAGCGCTCACCGATAGACTTGACGGTTATCTTGCCCGCAAACTACATCTAGAAACTACTCTTGGAGTTTTCCTAGACACAAATGCCGACAAACTTCTCACAAATGTCAGCCTATTGCTTGTAGTTTGTGACGGAACAGTCCCAGCACCATGGGGTGTGCTTGTTGCTATCATATTCGTAGGTCGCGACATTGTTATATCTGCATTAAAACAACTTGCTGCTACTAAAAACTACGTGTTCCACCCAGACCAACTAGGCAGAGTCAAAGCCGGATTCCAAATGGTTGCAATACCAGCACTAATGCTAGCAAACTTTATCGGAAGAGTAGTGTCAAATACTACTGTTGTTAAGGTGTTTTACATACTTGGCTGGTCACTTCTAGGCATTGCGACTGCACTAACAGTTATATCTATGATAAACTATCTTGTAAAAAATCACTCTTTTCTAGCTGAGGACAAACCAGAACAAACAAAAGAAGACTAATATGACATTTTCCGTTTTGAATATATCAGAGGACATCTTAATAGGAAAACAACGTGTGCAAAATATCGACCGCTTGTCTAAGCTGTTACATCTTAATGGCGGGACACTAAATGAGTTTTGCGTACTTTTTCCGTCTGTCGGGTCAATATGTGATTACTTAAATTCGACTGATAGTGATTGTATAATCATTTTAAGTGATGGCAATTATAAATCAAACAATGCTATTAGAAATGCCGTATGTAATGCATTTGAATTAGACCTTGTTATATCTGACAGTCTTTCAAAAACAATCAAAACCTTTGCTCCAGATATGTCTGAAAATACACTTAAAGACGAATCATGTATTCCGCAAAATTCGTCGATACTAGTAAATCCGTTCGGTTATCTACAAGGCTGGTTGCTTGAAGATAGAAAAGATGTTTTCTTCTTTCAAAACTCCACTGATGTTCTAAACTACACACTCTCAAATTCGGTAATTCCTTATCTGAGAAAAAGTCTTAAAAAGTCGTTTGAGTGTGTACAAATCAAAATGTTTGGCATTCGAGAATCTGATGCTGTTGAGATTTTGCGAGATACTCAAAATAGTTTTTCCGATATTATTTTTGAATTTTATCAAAATGGACAAGTATTGGATTTACTGCTTAGGTATTCGTCAGACATAAGCCAGGCTAGGGTATCTGATTGTATAAGTTGTATTTATGAAAAATTGCGTAAGTTTATAGTCACAAATGACGACACAACCATCTACCAACTTGCCCTTGATCTACTGACAATTTCAAATAGGACATTGGGCATATACGAAACGGTTACTGCCGGAAATATCATGTCAAATTTGTCCGAATGCAATGGTGTTTCAAAACATCTGATAAAATACGGCAAGGTAAGTTTTGCTCCACAAAACACAATAAGCGAATTGGATATAAATCCAAATCTTACAAATCAGTATGGCTATGTAAGTGTAAATGTTGCTTACGAAATCGCAAGCACGTTGCTGGACAGAACAAAGTGTGATATTATTCTCCTTACCCTTGGCGATTTAGAGAACGACAACATGTGTTTTACAGCCGTGGGCGACAATGACGGTATTCACATATACAAAAGCAAGGTAAATGTAAATAGTGATGCAAAACAAATACTTAGTGACACAGCAATTTTCTATTTAATTAAAAAACTTAAGCAAAATGATTTGTATTTTAACAAAATTATAGTATAATACTTATAGTACAAATGTTTGATAAATTGAGGTAAAAATATGGACGAAATGAAAAAGAAACAGTTGGAGCAAGCCATACTCCAAATAGAAAAACAATTTGGCAAGGGCTCAATAATGAAACTTAGTGAAGGTGCTACTACACACGTAGATGTAATTCCTACTGGTTGTTTGACACTTGATTATGCACTAGGGATTGGGGGAGTTCCAAGGGGACGTATTGTCGAGATATATGGACCTGAGAGCAGTGGTAAAACGACTGTTGCTTTACACATACTTGCCGAAGCACAAAAGCTTGGCGG
Source organism: uncultured Christensenella sp. (assembly GCA_964434265.1). GTDB lineage: Bacteria > Bacillota > Clostridia > Christensenellales > UBA1242 > UBA11490. The sequence continues at coordinate 186,894 of CAYSUK010000001.1, forward strand.
AACAGCAGCATTTATCGATGCTGAGCATGCACTTGACCCTTCGTATGCAGAAAAACTTGGTGTAAACATAAACGAACTTTACATTAGCCAACCTGATAATGGCGAACAAGCGCTTGACATATGCGAAACACTAGTACGTAGTGGCGGCGTGGATATAGTCGTTATTGACTCAGTTGCAGCACTTACTCCAAAGGCCGAAATTGATGGTGAGATGGGCGACAACTTTATTGGAACACAAGCACGTCTTATGAGCCAAGCACTTAGAAAACTTACTGCCATTACAAATAAGAGCAAAACTTGTGTTATATTTATAAACCAACTTCGTGATAAAATTGGTGTAATTTATGGAAGTCCAGAAACGACTACTGGTGGTAAAGCGCTTAAATTCTATTCATCAATTAGACTTGATGTAAGAAAAGCTGATGTTATCAAAGACGGCAGTGAGATTATAGGAAATCGCACACGCATCAAAGTAGTTAAAAATAAGATGGCACCTCCATTCAAAACAGCCGAATTTGACATTATGTATGGAAAGGGTATAAATAAAGAAGGCTGTGTCCTTGACCTTGCAATCGAAGCTGATATCATTCAAAAGAGTGGTTCGTGGTATTCGTACAACGGAAACAAAATCGGACAAGGTAAAGACAATGTTGCTATTTTCTTACGTGAAAATCCAGAAATTTTTGACGAAGTAAAAAATACATTAAAAACAAAAATGGGTCTTGATGCCTAATAATTTATAGTAAAAAAGAAGATGTACATCTTCTTTTTTTTTATCTTAATAAAAGTACCAAGGCATGTCGGTGTTGTTTTCAATCTCAGAATGGTTTTCATTAATATTAAGTAAATAATTTTCAAAATAATTTGGTGTAATTACGCTTATCATGTTGCTAGTAGCCACTACATTATTATAAATAGAGTAGGCTTCGATTTGATAATTGTATTGGGTATTTGGCTCAAGATTTTCATGCATATATGTCACATTTCCGTTTTTGTTTTCAATAGTAGTGATTAGGCGACCATTTGATATAATGTCATAAATTAGATAATCCTTGGCGTCAAAAGAAATCTCATTTGCACTATCTTTATTTACGACCTTAAATGATGTTAAATCAATATTACTAAATGTTGTACTGGTCTCTGTCGGAACATTATTTTTTGAAAATATCGCTTTAAATTTATATCTTGGTGGAGTGCTATTATCCGCCAATTTTACTAGATGTTCATCTTCAAGACAGAGTCTGTCAATATCAAGTTCGACTATTCCGTCAGGTTGTATAATCTCACTTGGATAGTTATCTTTATATAACTTTTCAAAAGTAGTTTTTATAAGGCTTGTAGCATACGTTCCGCCATTATTATTTCCTTCAAGATTGTGCTCGCTATCATACGAATAGTTCCCATACCATACACCCATGGTGTGACTAGATGTATATGCAATTGAAATGGCATCGGTATTTTGATTTGTTCCTTTTACGGCGACTGTTCCTGTTTTCCCATAGACAGGATAGGGTAGTGTGCTTAGTTTTTTGCTAGTGCCATTAGTAACCCCATAACGCAACAAATCTGTCGTAAGATAGGCAGTTTCTTCACTCATGACACTTTCACAATTTGTGGATTTTCGATAAATTGTGACCCCATCACGTGTTTTTATTTCACTTACATAACCGCACTTTGGCATATTTCCATTGTTTGAATATGGAAGATATGATGCAGTCAAATCTTTTAATGTAGTACCATAAGTAAATCCGCCAAGAGCAAGTGATAAGCCATTGTCGTTTTCATCAAATTTTATTCCACATTTTTCTGCCCATTTCTTGCAATTTTTCACACCCAAATAGTCCATTATTTTGACAGCTGGTACATTAAGACTTTGACCTATACACTCATACATATTTACATATCCATGAAAAATATTTCCAACATTGTTTGGACTGTACCCGTCATAATCAACCTTTTCGTCAAGTATGGTCGAACAATTGTAAATAAGCCCTTCTTCAAGAGCGGGTGAGTACACCATCACGGGCTTTATTGCGCTTCCTGGTTGACGTCGCATATCAACAAGGTTGTACTCACTATCTGTATACATTGCCTGGATTCCACCCGAAATATTATTCACTACTATTGCAAGCCTTTCACAACCATTGCCAAAGCTATTTGTCGGTATCTCATTTTCCGCCATACTTTCTTTGACCTTGTTTTGGATTTCACTATCTAGATAGGTGTATATTTTATAACCGCTTAATACTAAATCCTTTTCTGTCATGTCCAATATTTCACATGCCTCATTTATGGCACATTGTGTGTAAATATCAAAATTTGATTCAGCGGCACAAGATATGTTTAGATTAAGTGGTGTGAGAGCAAGTTCTTCCGCATTAGATATCACACCATCTTTTTGCATTTCTTTTAAAACCAAATTTCTTCGATTAGTGCAATTCTGTTCGTTATAAATAGGAGAGTATGTATACGGCGACTTAATGATTCCAGCAAGTGTCGCACTTTCAGCAACATCGAGTTCGCTTGCATTTTTGTTAAAGTAGTGTTTGCTCGCTTCGTTTATTCCATAACATCCGTCACCAAAATAAATAACATTCAGATACATTTCCATAATTTCGTCTTTTGAAAAAGTCTTCTCAAGTTTTTTAGTAAGCATCATTTCTTTTACTTTACGCCTAATTGTTTTGTCGCTAGAAAGGTGGGTGTTTTTGATAAGTTGTTGGCTGATAGTACTTGCACCTTCCTTAAATTTCATACTCTTAATATTGTTTAGCATAGCTTTAGCAATACGCTTGTAATTAAGACCTTTATGATTATAAAACTCTTTATCCTCAATTGACACAAATGCATCTATAGTATACTCGTTCAAATCAGATATTTTTACAATCTCATGACCTTCCGAACCCGTATTTGTAATGCTATTTCCAGCGTCATCGTATACTAAAAACGACTTTGTAGACGCAAGTAATTTTTCCTTATTAAATGGTGTCGATTTGACTTCTTTCATAATACTGTTTATGTAAAAAACACAAAAAATTGACAGTAACACCACAACAGAAAGTATAACAATAAGTGTGATTTTTAAGGCTTTTTTCATACTACAATTCTCCCAATTTTATTATTATCAAATTTAATCTAATTATTATAATAATTAAACTTGAAAAGTTGGCGATTTTTATGTATAATTAATGTGGAGAATTATGTTATGACTAAAGAAAAGTATTTTATAAAAACATATGGTTGTCAAATGAATGTGCACGAGAGTGAAAAACTCGCAGGCATGCTGATGTCTCTAGGCTATACTGAAACAGACAAAGCGGACGATGCTGATGTTATTGTGTACAACACGTGTTGTATTCGTGATGGCTGTGAGCAAAAAGTATTTGGAAATTTGGGTTCGCTCAAACCACTTAAAAAGAAAAAACCAAATCTTATCATTGCAATATGCGGCTGTCTTACACAAGCTGAAGGCAGAAAGGACTATATCGCAAAACGTTTTCCTTACGTGAATATAGTTTTTGGCACACACAACTTACACGAATTTAAAAACTATCTTTTGCGTTATAAAACAGACCGCCAAAACGTGTACGATATATGGGAACAAGAAAAGCCTATTAATGAACACGTCGATATGTATCGAACAAGCGACTATAATGCATGGGTAAATATTATGTATGGCTGCAACAATTTTTGTAGTTATTGTATAGTGCCATATGTAAGGGGTAGAGAACGTAGTCGTGACATGACTGATATAATAGACGAAGTAAAGGGACTAATCAAAGACGGATATAAAACAATTACACTTCTTGGTCAAAACGTAAATAGTTATGGCAATGACTTAGACGACAAGGAGACAACTTTTGCAAATTTGCTCACAACTCTTGCAAATCTTGATGGAGATTTTCGCATAAAATTTATGACCTCACACCCAAAAGACTTAACTGATGAAGTTATAAATGCGATTGCAACACATGAAAAATTGGCAAAAGTCATTCATCTTCCTATACAATCTGGAAACAACAAAGTATTAAAAGAAATGAACCGTAAATACACACGTGAACATTATCTTACATTGATAAACAAAATAAGAAATGTAATGCCTGATTGCTATATCTCTACTGACATTATAGTAGGCTTTCCAGGTGAAACAGATGCCGAATTTATGGACACATATAGTCTAATCGAGCAAGTGCGATACGATGGCGTATTTGCATTTATGTACTCACCAAGAAGCGGAACTATTGCTGAAAAAATGCCAAACCAAATCCCTGAAAACATTAAGAATGAAAGAGTAAACAAGTTGTTAAAACTTTCAAAAGCTATCTCAAAAGAGAAAACGGCAGAACTTAAAGGCAAGACACTACCAGTTCTTGTGCGAGAAAAAGTAGGTGATGATTATTGTGCTGTTAGTGAAAGCGGACGCGATATTATTATTAAGTCTGATAATGCTCTCACAACAAACAAATTTTACAATTGCAAAATTATATCGACTACAAACAAACAAATTATTGGAACAATCTAAGGAGAAATAAATGGCTGAATTCAAAACAATTATCGACAAAGAAAAGCTCACACCAATGATGAGAAAATATGTCGAGACAAAGGAAAAGTATGGCGAATCAATATTGTTTTATAGACTTGGCGATTTTTATGAAATGTTTTTTGACGATGCCGAGCTTTGTAGTAGAGTGCTTGGACTTACGCTAACGGGCAAAGATTGTGGATTAGACAAACGTGCACCTATGTGTGGAATTCCATATCATGCAGTCGATGGATATGTACAAAAACTTATAAGAGAAGGATATAAAGTTGCAATCTGCGAACAACTTTCTCTTCCTACAAAGGGCCCAGGTTTGGTCGATCGCGATGTGATTAGGATTATCACACCAGGTACAGTTATTGATTCAAATCTCGTAAAGGAAGACCGCAACACTTTCCTTGTCTCACTTTTTAAATCTAAAAATAATGTAGGCATGTCATATATAGATATATCAACGGGCGAATTTTTTGTAAGCGAATTTACAGGCGATGATGTTTTGTCTAGACTAAATGATTCGCTTATTCGTATTAGACCAAGTGAAATTATCTGTAATACCGAAATGAAAAAATGTACTGATTTGCCATGCCTAAGGGGAAAATACGTCCCAGATTTTGAAGAATATGACCAATCAAATTTTGACTTTGAATTGTGTAGTAATATATTGAAAAAACAACTTAATACAAATAATTTAAAATCATTTGGAATAGCAAATAAAACCTATGCAATAATTGCAGGTGGCAGCATACTTAATTATGTTAAAGAAACACAAAAACGTGATTTGAGTCATATAAACAAAGTTCAGTTTGAAATACATGACGAATATATGCAAATAGATGGCAGTACTCGTAGAAATTTGGAGATAAGCGAAACTACTAAGGACAGACGTAAATATGGTTCATTGTTGTGGTTGCTTGACAAAACAAAAACCAAAATGGGTCAAAGAACACTTACAAATATTATAGAACAACCATTGTTTAATGCGACAAAAATCAATTATAGACTTAAAGGCGTAGAAGAACTTTATAAAAATATTGTTGCTCGCGAAAATATAGGTGGCATATTAAATAAAATATATGACATTGAAAGATTATGCGGTAAAATCAGTTACAACAATATAAGTCCAAAAGATTGTGTATCACTTAAAAATTCTCTTATGATGTTGCCGGAATTGCAAGTTGCACTAAATAGTTTTGAAAGTCAAGTCATGTGTGACATAAAACAAAATATTTGCAATTTTGACGATGTTGTATTATTGATAGACAATGCGATTAATGAAGAGAAGGCCACATCAACTCTTAAAGATTATGGTTTTATAAAAGAAGGATATAATGCCGAACTTGACGAACTTAACAACATCTCGACTTCTGGACGCAATTGGATTATCCAACTTGAAGCTAGCGAGAAAGAAAGAACTAATATAAAAGGGCTAAAAATTGCATACAACAAGGTTTTTGGTTATTATATTGAAGTTCCAAACAGTCAAAAAGACCTTGTTCCTTTCAACTATATTAGAAAGCAAACCATTGTAAATGCTGAAAGATATATCACTGAAGAATTAAAAACTTTGGAAGAAAAGATATTACATGCAGAAGAAAATAGGGTGAATCTCGAACAAAAACTTTTTGCAGAACTAAGAGAAAAACTATTGGGTTATATTGTCAATTTGCAAAAAACATCTCAAGCAATAGCGTTGTTAGATGCACTTTTATCGCTGGCTACAGTTTCCGCAGAGCGAAACTATGTCAAACCTATCATTTCAAAATCAATCGATAGTATAGAAATAATCGGTGGACGACATCCAATTGTTGAGGCACTAAACAAAGATGAAGATTTTATTCCAAACGACACCATTTTAAATAATGGTGATTCGCGAATTATGATTATCACTGGTCCAAACATGGCTGGTAAAAGTACATACATGCGTCAAGTTGCACTCATAACATACATGGCACATATAGGCTGTTATGTCCCAGCAACAAGTGCAAAAATATCACTAACCGACAAAATATTTACTCGTGTAGGTGCAAGCGATGACCTTAGTTTCGGCCAATCGACTTTTATGGTGGAGATGAGTGAAGTAAGCAATATTGTAAAGAACGCAACAGACAAGTCGCTTATAGTATTAGATGAAGTAGGACGTGGAACAAGCACATTCGATGGACTTTCTATTGCGTGGAGTGTGATTGAATACATTTCTAAAAATCTCAATTCAAAGACACTTTTTGCAACACACTATCACGAACTTACTGACCTTGAAGGAACTTTGGACGGAGTTAAAAATTATAGAGTAAGTATTAAGGAATACAACAATTCGATAGTATTTCTTCGTAAAATTGTGCGCGGTGGAGCAAACAAAAGCTTTGGTATTGAAGTGGCTTCTCTTGCTGGTCTTCCTGATGAAATACTAAATCGTGCAAGAGACATTTTGCACATGCTAGAAGAAAACGACCTAAATCACACACCAACAATACAGTCCACATCAAATGACAATGTCACCAAAAAGGATTTTAGAGCGCAAAACGAAATAATAGGAATACTCAAAGACACAGACCTAAACACTCTTACTCCGCTTAGTGCTTTTGATATATTAGTCCAACTAAAAAGTTATTTAAAAGACAAATAAAAGGATTTTTATGGGAAGAATAAACATATTAGACAAAACAATATACAATCGTATTGCTGCAGGTGAAGTAGTTGAAAAGCCAGCAAGTGTAGTTAAAGAATTGGTAGAAAACTCAATTGATGGCGGTGCAACTCAGATTTCAATAGATATAAAAAATGGCGGCATTTCACGTATTAGAGTAAGCGATAACGGTTGTGGAATAGAAAAGGACGACTTGATACCTGCTTTTATGCCGCACGCAACAAGTAAGATCAAAAACCTAAATGACCTTGATAAAATCGGCACTCTAGGTTTCCGTGGTGAAGCACTGGCTTCTATTGCATCAGTTAGTATGATAAGCCTTACTAGCAAGGTGTCAAATTGTGACGAAGGATATATGATAAAGGTTGAAGGTGGCGAACTAGGCGAAATCACACCTGTTGGCACAATAAACGGCACAACAATCATAGTTGAAAATTTATTTTATAATGTGCCAGCACGTGCAAAATTTTTACGTAAACCACGCCAAGAAGAAACAGAAATCACAAACTATGTTTCACGTTTGATATTAGCAAACCCGAATATCGCTATCAAGTATATTTGCGACAATAAGGTTGTTTTTCAGTCAAACGGCAACGGACTTTATGAAGCTATGTACAGCATATACGGCAAATCGATTGTTGATAATGTTGTGGAATACAATTATAGTGAAGGCGATTTCAGCTTTAGTGGTTATTTAGGACTGCCTACTTTTTCAAAACCTAATAGAACTTACCAAACGCTAATTATTAATGGTAGATATGTCATAAATCAATCAATATCTATGGCTGTATTTAAGGCTTATGAAAATTATATTATGAAGTCTACTTTTCCGTTTTATGTCATAAATCTAAACCTTCCATTAGATAAGGTAGATGTAAATGTCCATCCAAACAAACTTGATGTGAAATTTGAAGATAGCAACAAGATTTTTGGAATGGTATATACAAGTGTAAGTGAAATACTATCAAAGCTAATGCTAGTAAAGAACATATCTGACGTCCCTGATGAAATAGAAGAAAAACCCATAACATCTTCATCACTATACAATGTAAATCAAAATGAAGGGCAGTCATACATTCCTGAAAAGCAAAGTGATGACGACATATCTGAAGTTGAGATAACTGAGAAAGAAGTAAAATCAGACGAAAATTCTACTCTTTTTGAAGACAACTTCCGTCAAATAAAATCTTTCCTTACCAAAACGAAAGAAGGCGATTATAGTGTCGAAGACAATGATTTTGCCTATCAATTAGCTGAAAAGATGACCCAACAACAACTTGATATTTTGCCAAAAGCGTCTGCTCAAACCGAACTCAAACTTGACATTACAGACTTTAAAATTCTTGGCACCTTATTTAATACGTATATACTCATTGAAAAAGATGACTGTTTGTACCTTATCGACCAACATGCCGGACACGAACGTGTTTTGTATGACAAATTTAAGGCGCAATTAAAAGATTCAAGCATCGCTGTCCAACCTTTACTCATTCCATACATGCTAAATGTTAATGCTCAAGAATATGATTATTTGCATTCAAATTTGGACGTGCTTGCAAAAATGGGTTGGGAATTGGAAGAATTTGGTCACAATTCCTACAAGGTAAATACTGTACCTGTATTACTTAAAAATATTAGTTTTAACACATTTTTCAATGAAGTATTGGCAAACTTAAACAATCGACTTACATTAAACAACTCGACAGTTCTTGAAGATTATATTGCCAAATCAGCATGTAAGGCTGCTGTGAAAGCAAACGATATTTTAAGCGAAATGGAAATAAAAATTTTGCTTACAAAATTATCGTCAGAAAACCAAGTTTTGCTCTGTCCACACGGGAGACCTATAATACTTAAGATTACGCAAAAAGACATTGAAAAATGGTTTAAAAGGATAGTTTAATGTACAATTGTATTTTGATTATAGGAACTACGGCGAGCGGAAAATCTGACCTTGCGCTAAATCTTGCCTTGCGGTATGGTGGCGAAATAATTAATTGTGACAGCCAACAAATTTACAAAAAATTTGATATCGGAACTGCAAAACCCACAAGTGAAGATTTTGCAAAGGTAAAACACCATCTTTTCGATTATGTTGAGATATCTGAAGAATATTCTGTGTCACGTTACCACAATGATGCAATGAAGGTATTTGCAAATTTAAAAGCAAATAATATATTGCCTATATTTGTCGGCGGAACAGGTCTATATATTGATTCGCTTATATACAAACATGACTATGGTTTCACAAACAAAAATGAAGACGTCAGAAAAAAGTATACCGATATGATATCTCAATTTGGTAATGAATATGTATATAATTTGTTAAAAAAAATAGACCCAATATCGGCTAGTAAAATTCACCCGAACGACACAAAAAGGGTAATAAGAGCTTTGGAAATTGCCGAATCTGGCAAAATAAAATCAGACCAGGTTTTGACTAAGAATGAAGATTTTAGACCATTTATTATATATTCAAATATTAATCGAGATATCTTATATGACAGAATAAACAAACGTGTCGATTTAATGATCAAACAAGGACTATTTGACGAAGTCGAGACTTTACACAAACAAGGTCTTTTAAGACCAGAATTCAAACTTCCGATAGGTTATAGCGAATGGCTAGATTACTATGCAAATGCTCAGACGTACGACCAAACTATCGACCTTATAAAACAACATAGTCGAAACTATGCAAAACGTCAAATAACGTGGTTTAAAAGGCGAGATTTCACGATGGAGTATGACCCTACGCATAGTACTATGCAAAGTGTTTTTGATATCTCTGATAAATTTTTTAATAAAAAATAAGTACAGCAAAAGCTGTACTTATTTTTGTTATATATTTCGTACCAATCCCACAACTTTTCCTAACAAATCTACGCTATCTACAATAATAGGTTGCATAGTGTCATTTTCAGGTTGCAATCTAAAATGTCCGTCTTCACGATAAAACCTTTTTACGGTCGCCGAACCATCTATAAGAGCGGCGACAATATCGCCATTTTCTGCATATGATTGTTGGCGTACGACAATTTTATCACCATTTAGGATACCTGCATTTATCATACTTTCACCCCTTACAGTAAGCATAAAAAGTCCGTCGCCTCTAAACAAATTTGGAGATACCATATAACATTCGTCATAATTCTCGACAGCCAAAATTGGTTGGCCAGCAGTGATTGTTCCAAGCATAGGAATGGATATATAATCGTCGCTTGGTGTATTTGTTATTTTAGGATATTTGTCCAAAATCTCAATAGCTCTATTTTTATTTTGAGTCTTTCTTATCAAACCATTGTTTTCCAATTTCGTAAGATAATAGGCGATAGTGCTTGTACTACTTACTTTTATAGCTTCACACATCTCACGTACTGATGGTGGAAATCCATTTTTGTTTTGAAAAGCACGTATATAATCAAGCAATTCTTGTTCTTTATTATATCTAGACATAATTTTTACCTCTCATATTTATTTGCATTATAAAACAAAATAGAACAAATGTCAAACATTTGTTCTACATTTATTCATCTTTTCTAAGTTTTATAGCACTAGCAGCATTTCGCCTTATGTCTTCAGATATAGCAGCGTAGTGTTTACGAGTTGTATTTACATCTTTATGTCCTAGTACATCGGCTACAATGTATATGTCGCCAGTTTCACGATATAAGTTTGTGCCAAAGGTACTTCTAAGTTTGTGCGGAGTAATATGCTTAAGCGGAGTCACAAGTTGGCTATATTTTTTGACCAAGTTTTGAACAGCCCTAACAGTTATACGTTTGTTTTGGAGACTCAAAAACAAAGCACGCTCGTCAGGTGAAACATTTTTATTGTTTTCACGTTCGACCAAATATTCTTTTAGTGCTGCGGCAACTTCATCATTGAAATACAAAACGACTTGATTTCCACCTTTTCGTGTTACCCTAAATGCATTTTGTTCGAAATTTATATCTTCAATATTTAGCCCAACACACTCGGAAATACGTATGCCTGTACCTAAAAACAAACTTAACATTGCAAAATCACGTTTTTTGGTATGTTTGTGGAAACCTTTTTGCATATCAGTCAGTTTGTCTCCGGCTTCGGATTCGTTAAGGAGTTTTACAACTTCATCTATGTCAAGTCGGATTATTTCCTTATCGTGAAGTTTTGGAGTATCAATTTTGTCAGCAATATTTGAAGTAATCTTATCTTTTTTGAAAAAGTACTTCAACATCGAGCGTACAGCACTGAGTTTGCGATTTCTAGCACGTTCGCCATTATGTATCTTTTTACCATCAGCAATATAAAGATTTAAGTATTCTAAATAATATTCTATGTGTGTAGATGTGATTTTATCTAAATCGGAGTACGTAAATTCAGTAATTTCTTTACCAGCAAATTCTGGCACTTCCCATGACAAAAACTGAAAAAATATTTTCAAGTCCCGTGCATAACCAAGCCGAGTAAGGGGAGTTGTGTATGCCTCTATTCCTAAAAAATATTCACTACAAAAAGGAGGCAACTCTTTTCTAAGTTGTCTTAATTTTAAAATATTATCATCATCACGAGTTTTAAAATAACTTTCTGACATAACATTCACCTAAGTATATTATACAGTAATTTTGTAATTTTGAAAAATATAATCACAACAAATGACAAAAAATATAAAATATGTTATATTATTTTAAATATGAAAAGGTGAGTAACTGGTTATGGATATAAAAAACCTAATTAAAGAAGAACATAACAATGAAAAACAATTATTGCTTGATGAGTTTAAAAGCATAATTGATGCTATAGTTTATGATTATTTTGAAGATAAAGAAATGTTTGAAGATGACAATATCAAAACATACTATTTTGATGAATACAAACTTAACACAAATGTTTGCCAAGATACATTTGCGACATTGTATATCGAAATTAATCAACTATCAAATATAAAAAAGTTTAACGAAAAGGCGATAGTGCAAGAACGATATTTGACCTTGAAAAAAATAAAAGACGATCTTGAGGCAATATCAATAGAGAGTTTTGACCAAAACACGCTTATATGGCAAGATAAATATTCTATTAATTATGCAATAAATATTTATGATGAAAATCAAAACAAGACCACACATTATTTTAAAATAATACCATGTTTTACACATCTAAATGATGAAAACATAAGCGGTATAATGTATCATTCAAATGACAAAGTTCTTATCGAAATCGAATATCCAAAATTAAGTATACGAAACTTTAAAATCAAGAATAAAAACACAAATGATTTATATCGCCAATATGTTCTATTATTCAAAAACGCATACAAATTAGAAAAAAATGAAAAAACATTACCATTTGAAATCTTTGAGATATTGTTGTATTGTGTACCAGATAATTATTTTACAGACCTAAGCATAACGACAATCTTAAAAATTTTAGACTACATCAAAAATTGTGGAATTAAAGTTTCAAAAACCATAGACCAACAACAAGAAGCTTTTAAATCAAAATACAAATCATTGTCATCATTGTATGCATCAATGATAATTAAACGTTTATTAAAAATTTTTTCGAAATAATAAAAGTTTTAAATTTCATGTTGTAATATTTAAAATGGAATACAAAATAATTATTACTTATAAATACAATAAATAATAACTAAGAAGAAAACCGCTTAACAAAGCGGTTTTTTAAATGAAACATAATATTATGCAAAACCCGATTGCATAGTAGTTTTTTAAGCCCAAACTATTCGTAAAAGTTGTCTTTTGCGAATAGTTACTAACTGCACTTTTAATATATCACAGGACTCCACCCTTGTCAATTAAAAAATGAAAATATTTTTTATTTTCTTGTGAATATCTATTTTTTATGGTACACTACTCTAAAAAATAAGGAAGTATCAAATGAAAAGAAAAAACAAAAAAGCATTAAGTTTAACTCTAAAAATAATATTTTGTTTATTATTCTGGTGGCTAATAATTATAGTAGCAATTATAAAATTAAATAACCAGAACAACAAAAAGACCACTACTCCAACCAACAAGCAATATGAAAGCAAGAGCCTACTAACCAATTATGAAAAGTACTTTTATGATATCATAAGTAATGAGTTTTCAAATATGTATTATATCATGCCACAAGTAAACTTAGCGTCAATAGTAAACAAAATCAAGGACTTTCCTACTCAATATCAAAATGAATTATACCGAAATATTGACATAGGTATATTTGACAAGTCAAATATGACACCACTTTTACTAATTGAGATAAATGACAAAACACATAACAACAAAAATCGGATAGCAAGAGACCATAAAGTCAAGGAAATATGTGACACAGCAAACATTCCACTAATAACATTTTATTCCAATTATGCAAATAAAAAAGATTACATAATACAAAGAATAAAAGAAACACTAAGCAATAATTTGCCTAATGTTTCTAACAACTGACCAATAATCATATTCAGTCACACTAACTATACTATTCATATCGAATAGTATTTTTTTAAATTTGTCTTGTTTTCCCCTACCCAACATTTTTAAATACATGTTAGAATTATCATTTTGCAACAGTAACGATAATAAAACCTTATCAGTATCATTCAGATTAACACAATCAAATAAATTTACATTTTTTAAAAAATTTACAATAGGAAGTTGTTTCCTAAAATTATCATAATCAAAACAATCAAGAGTAATCTCCAAACGAGTCAAATCATAATCAAGATTACTCTCTTTGGTTTTATTGTACAACTTTACAAAACCATTTCTATTCCTATGCCCAAGATATTCAGTAATACTATCAATATCAATACTCGCCTGCTCCACCTTGTAAATCTTATCATAATCTCTTAAATCTTTCATTAAACAACAAAGTGACCTTTTACATTTTATATCAATAGCAAAATCATATCTCACAATCTCAATCGAACGACCAAAGTTTTTAATAAAATCAATAATAGGAGTTACATAACAATTAGACAAACACTTATTAGGATTAAATTCGATAAAACAACTTTTACAATCACTTTTTTTACAACCATTAAAAAACAAACCAACAACAAATGAATTGTCAAAGTACTTAAAATTTAGCATATATCTATACGAGAATAAAGCATAACTTTGATACATTTTAAAGTCGTATTTTTTATCTTTAAGACTCAAATCATTAACATAATCGTTAAATTGTTTACAAACATAATCATCAAAGCGAAAGACTATACGAACCATATCACAAGACAAAATCAAGTTATCACAAGTAATAACTGGATTATAGTAATTCATATATTCTACTCCACCTTTATGTAATTTTTTACATAGTAGCACACCTATTAGACATAGGTGTGCTAGTCAAAGTGGCGGGATAACCCGCCACCCACCACACACCCGCCATATAATTAACCATTGACAAGCGGATGCTTGTGTACAACACAAGCAATAATATCAGATCAGCCACAATTAAGAAAAGAAACCACAACTATGTGTTTTCTTTTCAAGTATTAGCATATTACAACGATATAAATGTCAAAAAATTTGCAAGTTTGCAAAAAATTTGTTACACAAATTTCTAGTTTTTGACATCTATATCGTTATTATCAATAGAACTTACCAAAGTGTCAGAAGACACCTTTTTTGCTTTTTTCTTAGCAATAATAGTTTTAACAAGAACATAGATTTCATAGCCCAAATAGCCACAAAGTCCAATCAATATAAAATATTTCATTTTAATTACCTTACCTTTTCTATATTTTTAAAATCGCTAGTCAGCGGTTTATATATTTTCCTATGAGAGACTCTAAGCAATGTATATCTCTTCAATTCTGAAAAAACATTCTGAATATCCGTATATGGTACACTATTATATCTTTCACTATAACAATACGTATCATATCTTTTTCGCAATGGAAACATACCAAAAGTCACTTTCATATTGTCTTCACTATTTTGTTGTTCAATCGTTTTAATATCTTCACTTAAAGATAACTCACGAATATTAACTTTATAAAACAATCCAAAATAACCTTTAAAATTCATTAAATTAAACACTTTATTTAATCTAACACGAATAGGCTTACAAATACTGTCACTACACTGTTCAGTACATATTAGGTAGCCACCACGGCTATAATGCCGAAATAAACGGACAAACTCGTCAAGAGCATATATAACATTAGGATTATTATACTCGTATTGATTAACATACCCCCCTATCTCATCAAGAAAAACTATCGATTTATAATTGATATGCTTTTGCAATAACAAATAATCTTCGGTCAATTCTAACGAACTTTCAATAAATCTACTTACATCACGTCGTTTAATTAAATTATTCAATAACATAGACTCATAATCGACTCTCAAAATATATCGACTAATTTTATCCTTGTTTTTATTATTATAATCAAGCCAATAAGAATATTTCAATTTAACTAAATTATACATATTAAACTTGACTCTTTTTTGTCGAATAAAAATAGGAATAGAACTATATAACATAGGTATTTCAGTAATAATTTGTTTTTTCTCTTTTCTAAATAAATTCAAAAAACGTGATTTAATATTACCAACCCTAATTTTAAACCTATTTTTTCTAAGTAATTTTATTGATTGTTGCACACCTTTAAAGGTTTTACCACTACCCAATCCACCAGTATATGCGATAATTGTGTCGTATTTTTCAAAATATGCTTTCAAAACAAGCCATATACATAATATACCTAATAAAATAATAATTATAGACCACATACACTCACCTACCACACCAGCAAATTGTATGTACATGAGCATACAATTTTTATAATATATAACAACATTTCAATGCAATACACTAAAAACATCACAGCAAATACAACACATTCATATATAAGTTTTAGAGTAATCCAAATAACTTTTAGTACTTCATACCATTTACTATCTTCGTCATAATCTCCGTATTCTAGAAAAGTTTTTACAATTTTTTCAGTAGACGGCATTTCAGGACGATTTTCAGCGGACTCAGCAACATTAGATAAATAATTTTCAAAACTAAAAGAACTTGTAGCATTATTCACACTAAATAGTGCAATAATAACAACTAAACAAATAAAAACAACACCTAATTTACGCACTATCTTTTACCACCTTTTATATCTTTATATCGCATTATCTTTTGCAAAATTTTAAATGGGAGAATTAAAAACAACCAAACAACGATATAACTTACAACACAAACATATAGTACCTTAAAAATATCTATATATTTAAATGACCACGAGCCAATAGTGCTATCAAGTAAATTCACATCTATAAAAACACCCAATATATCATTTATTAAGATATCAAACAAATTACACATAATACACCTCCTACATAAGTTTTCTTATAACAAAGAATACTAGCAACAATGACACAATAGCAATTAAAAAGTAACTCATATTGATACCGAATATTTCAAAATTAAATGCATTACTTAACACATTAAAAGGGGCATCAATTATAGAAAATATCAAATTTTTAAAAGTAGATTGACCGTTTACAGTATCAGACTCCCCCATATTATAACCATCTGAATAGCCTTGATTAAATCGATCACTACCATAATCTATATATTGAGTTTTGTTATACATACCATAATCAGACGGATTTTGTTTGACGTTATCAATACCATCATTATATCCACTTTCATATCCACTATCGTATGCATTATCGTATGCATTTTTAGATACCAAATCATAATCAGATGGATTGTCAGTTACTAAATGTGTACCATCACTTACACCAGCATTATACCCTTCTTCATAACCATAATTACTATCAAAACCATTATTATAGAAATAGCATGCAGAACTAATACAATTAGGCGCACAATATATTCTAGAACCATCAATTTTATGAATAAAAACCAACCCCATAACATTTAGAGAATCAAAAAATGATGATAAAGAACTATCAATATTAGGATCATAAGTATTAACAGTAGGATATGTATATTTTAAAGTTACAAAATTATAAGAGTTTGAATGACTTAACAAAGTAAAATTATCAGGTATGATATCATTATAATAATCATACACATAATAATCATAATCAGTATCATAATTTTTAAATGTAAAAGCGTAAAATTTAAAAGTATATGTACATGTTGAAGAAGAAACATCATGAGTCCAAGAAGACAGAGACAAATCTTCACTTAAATTCATATCATAACTCTTACCATATGGAGAGAAACAATATGTATTACTTATATTTAATGCACCTACAACTGCAACAATACTAAGCATAAGACACATAATATAACTAAAAAGGTGGTATTTAGACACCACCTTTTTCTTATATATAGTGTCACAATTATTATTAAACATAATAGACACCCCCTACACTATCTATTGCGAACCATACGAATTGCACCATATACCAAGCCAATAGCCATACTAATACCTAGAAATACTAGACCAAATTCAGCAACACTAGAAAGTACTTTTGTACTGGCTTCCGGGTCTTCATAAAGAATATTTAGAAAAGCCGTTTTTATACCACTAGCAAGATTTGTAATAGTAGTTGTAAAACCAGTGAATATTTTAGAAACTATATCTGCCATTAGTCAATAACACCCCCTTTTTCATCGTATTTGTGGAATTTTAACAAATACTTAAATAGTTTTTTGTTATCTTCCTTAACTTGTAGAGATATTTTTTCGCCGTCGATTATTGTGGACAACTCATAATACTCTACACATTCGCCGTCTTTTTCAAACGACTTTTTAACAATACACAAATCAAATTTTTTCATTTTTTAATACCTCCATATAAATTTTATTGTGTACAGATAATAACTACTTCGCAAAAGACACTATTTTGCAAACAATTTTTAATGATACACTATTAAAAAAAAGTACTAACCTTTTTTAACAGTTAGTACCAATCATATAATTATAAAGTAGATAACAAAACTTATTCGCAAAACTATGGTCACTTTTGCGAATAGTTTGTTACTATGCTTATATCCGGCAAGTATTGCTAAAATTATCATAAGCACAAAAAACAACTACTTTCTACTCCACTAAAAAGTTGTTGTAGTTGTTTTTATCTGCAAAGTTCTAAAAGAAAACCTTTATTTTTTAAATCAGCCATATTTGATTTGTATTTTGGCATAACAGATTCTATCACTTTATAGAAAGTTTTCGAATGATTAAACTCAATCAGGTGTGCCAACTCATGTATTATGATGTAGTCTATCACATTAGGTTTGAGCATAACAATTCTAAAATTAAATTTCAAATCTCCCCTTTTTGAGCAACTTCCCCACCTTGTTTTATTGTTCATTATCGATATCGAACGATAATTTAGCGACATTAATTTTGCAAAATATGGCACTCTATTAAGAAGAATTTCTTTACATAATCTTATGTATTCATTTGACACTTTTTTTACCAGTTCGGCATGGGTTAGATTTTGAGATATGTAAACCTTTTTGTTTTTTACATCCCACTCCACATTCTTAATTTTTGCCACATCAACTCGTGTATACTCTTTTCCTAAGTATAATAATGTATCGTAATTTAGTACAGATTTGTTTTGGTTATTTCTAATTTGCATCTGCTCTTGTTTTAATTTTATCCATGGCTCTTTTTCAATTAGAAATTTATTAATTGTTTCCATTGGCAAATGTTTTGGCGCACGTACCACTATCTCCCCTGATTTGCTTACAGAAATACACAGTGTCTTTCTATAACTTCTTATTATATAATCAGGTTTTATCATATAATTCTCCTTACGACTTATTAAAAAGTTTGCATAGTACCTATACATTAATATATCACAAAAGGGCTTTATCTCCTACTTTTTTAAAGTAATACTTTGCATAGTATATATAAAATTTTGAGTTTGCATAGTATTTTATTTGACATAAATTGTCGAATTTATTATTATTTAATTAATTATAATATATCACAATAATTTTGTGGAGGTTTTTATGGCAAGAAAACTCAGAAATGTTGCTTCTCGCGGCTCTGTAAACAACATAATTTTAGAGAGTCTTATGACTGGCCAAAAATATGGTTATGAGATTATAAAGGAAGTTGAAGAAAAAACAAACGGCAAAATCAAATTAAAACAGCCCTCACTATATAGCAGTTTGAAACGTTTTGAAACTAAAAACATAATTACGTCATACTGGGGAGATAGTGAAATCGGTGGTCGCAGACACTATTATCTTCTTACAGATTATGGTAGAAAATATTGTGAAAAATTGTTACATAAAAATGAAGACAATATTGACATAGATTTAGATTCCGAATTTGAAGAAGAGATTGAAGACACCACAAATACTTCACAAGAAGATATAATTGAGAATGTTGATCAAGTAGAAGACCAAACATATGAAGTTGATGAGTCTGGTGATGAAGAAATCGACATAAATCAAAAGTATAGTAATTTTAGTGTTGAAGACAAAATGAAAGAATTGCTCGGAGAAGAAGATATCGATGATATTGATGAAGAGATATTTCAAGAGACCAATCCAGAACCTACTCCACGAGAAACCTTCCTTGAAGATGTTAGACAAGATATTATTGACAATAATCCAATACTTACAGATAAAGATAATAGCGAAGAAATTCTAAATCAATTATATGACGAAATGGATAAAGACGAATTGGAAAATCCTAGCGAAGAATATGTTGAACCAGTAGTCGAACAAATAGTCCCTGACCACAACTTCTACAAACCCGTCCCACTAAGTGATTACAAAAACGAACGATATGAAGAAAGCTACAACATACTCTACAACAAAGAAACTCCAGTCGATCATAAAATAGTAGAAGAAAAAGTTGAATCTCCTACTCCCCAACAAGTTGTTGCAACTCGTAAGAAAAAGATAATAACTGACGAGTACGGTATAACAAAATTAGTTTACGAAGATGAAGAAAACTGGAACAACCGTCCACAAGCATCAGCTATAATGACAAATGTAAACAATATTAATATCGACCTAGTTAAACTTGCCAACCAACCTGAAAAACAAAAACGAAACATATTGGACGAACTTAGTGACGAGGAACGTGAAGAAAGACATATTAAGTTTGTTCAAAAATTTGAAACAATAACAAACGAACGAAAAGCGCCTGCCTCTCAAACAAATAATATAGAAACAAAACCAAATATTGAGTATAAAGAAAAATTGAGCAATTTGTTTGTTGAAGACACTGAAGAGACAGCGGACCAAACTCCATATCTAGAAAAAGAACATGAAGTTGTTTCTACTCAAAACATTGCTAAAAGAGTTACTGACACTATAGATGATTCAACAATAAACGTTAAAGTTTATTCAAAATCAAAAAATCAAGAACCATCTTCTACCTATTTACAAGTAAATAAGGTTAAATTTGCATTTGGAATCATTATGCTTATACTAATGCTTCTTGAACTCACCGTTGCAATGGTTATACTTAAAGATAAGGGCCTTTTATATAAAGACAAAATGTGGGCATTCCAAGTATGCTATGTAGTTGTTGGAATTGTGTGCCTACTCTATTGCGTACCAGTGTTTATAAGTCCAAACAAACAGTCAGCGAATACATTCAAACTTAGTTATGCAATAATATTTGGACTACTTGGATTTTTCGTATCTTTGATTTTAATCTATACCCTAAATACTTTTGGTGGATTATCATTAGAAAATGTGAAATACTTTACTCCTACTATTGTTGCACCACTTGTACTCGCTTCAAACTTTATTGTTGGACCAGTTCTTTATAAAATCCTTACACTAAATAAAAAATTTTACCAATAACACTATAAAAACAACCACATTATTGTGGTTGTTTTTCTCTTTTATATTCCTTATTCATTATTGCGTTTGTTAAAACCCAGTCTATCTAAAAACCACTTTTCTATTTGTTCTTGATATTTATATGTACAGACCACAACAATAGAAATGATAATTGATAACACAATCCACACAGGTATCCCCCACCCACTAAAAGGAATAACAAAGCCACCGCCAAAATAACACATACATATCACACTAATCGGTCGAGTAATTGTTGTGGATACAAAGAAAAATTTATAATTCATTCGAGTAAGACCAGAAATAAGACAAAGTATATCATCGGGAAACATAGGAAGCAAAAATGCCATTGGTAGAAATAATTTGCCTTTTTTATTAAGAATATTGCTATATTTTACAACATTTTGCTCGCCGCTTATCCACGAAACAACACGAAAACCAAAAAATCGTCCTATAGCATACGAGATATTTGAGCCAAGCAAAACACCAAGTGAACAGTAAAGCCCACCAACAAAAGGTCCATAAATTAATCCACCAGCTATGGCAATAACAGCTGCCGGAATGGGCAATATCACAACCTGACAAGCTTGAATAAGAATATACACCAAAATACCCATGCTTCCTGTCGACAGAATAAACTGCCTAAAAGATGCCACCGAATAAAAAATAGAAAGCATGTCTTTAGTGTAAAAATATAAATAACCACCCAACAGAATAGCATACAATACATTTAAAACAAAAAACAACTTAACAATTGACTGCTTGGACGAAAAAGCACCAACAACAACAAACACATCAAAAGCGATACTAACAATAAAAAGTAAAAGTTTTGTAGTGTTTGTAATCCCTCTTCCAAACACGAAAATAGATATACATAGTGCTAACGAGCAAACAATCGATCCAACAACAATAAAACAATTACTACGTTTCATAAATTTCCTCTTGTATATTATATTAGAAGAAACGTTGTGATATAACTTTACATTTAGGATAAATTATATTATAATTTATAAAACTATGATTAAAGGTGTTTGTAAATGTCAACAAATGTTCCTAAATTTCAACAATCATCTCCTGCTAAGAAAAATTGTGTATTATTAGTCAAAAATCTTACAAAGACTTTTAATGATCGAATAGCAGTAAACAATATCTCCTTTGCCATAAATGAAGGAGAGATTTTTGGTTTTCTAGGCCCAAATGGTGCGGGTAAATCCACAACCATGAAAATGATATGTGGTCTTATGAAACCCACAAAAGGTTCGATTTTTATATGTGGCAAAAACATAAATACCGACCGTGAAAAAGCCCTAGAAAATTTAGGCGGGCTAATAGAAACACCACTTATGTATACATACATGTCTGGATATGACAATTTAAAATATTATGCTAGTTTGCACGGCAAAGTATCCAAACAAGAAATACTAAATTATGCCAGAGTAGTGGGACTAGAAAACAGACTAAAAGACAAGGTCGGAACATATTCTTTAGGAATGAGACAAAGACTTGGCATTTGTCAAGCACTACTCCACAAACCAAAACTGCTAGTATTGGACGAACCAATAAGTGGTCTTGATCCTTCTGGAGTAAAAGAAATGCGTGACTTTTTAAAAAATTTGGCACGCAAACAAAAAATTGGCATTATGATTTCTAGCCACATGCTTGGAGAAATGGAAAACCTTTGCGATACTATCTGTATAATAAACCAAGGTTCGGTACTAGAAGTAAAAACACTCAACCAACTAAAAGCAGGTCAAGAAAACAGTAAAAAAATTAAGATTATGGTCGATTATCCAAACTTTGCTGGGAAAATTATACTAAACGAACTACGACTTCCTGTCGATGTCGCCGGCAACTGTGTAATTGTAAAAGCCGGAGATGCAAACATAAACAAAATAACTGAAAAACTCATATCCTACAACATTTCTATTTTTGGAATCGAAACAGTATACAAACCACTTGAAGAAGTATTTTTAGAAATAATCAACATCAAAAACAAGGGTAACAATAGCATATTTTAAGGAGTATGAATATGCGTGGAATTTTACGTATAACACGAGCAGAATTTAATAAAATATTTAAAAAACCGGCAGTATATATTATGGCTGTCGTGTTGGTTTTGGCATGCCTTATATCGTTGTTTACATTTGCTCCATCAAATCGACAAGACGACAGAGTAAAGTTGTCAAAAGAAAATGCTGCTGAAAATTACAACTTATTTATCAGCGATACTGGCAGTGACAACAAAAAGACATACGACGACCAAATAGACACCACTCTAAATGAGATAAACAGGGTCAAAACAAGAAATCAAATATACACTACCCTACATAATTACAAAATCGTAATTGGGCAATGTTATGACAAAATATTGGCAAATGAGAGCAACCATAACACTCTCACAACTCTTAAGGATACTCTAAATAATGCCAGCACCTATTTTAAGACTATCGATAGTGACGAATATAATGATTACGAACAATATCTCAAATATATTCTAAATTCAAATCACATATCCGTAACATTCAATACAAATACAATCACAGAAACCAATCAAAGTTACGTTCAAATACTACAAGCACAACTAAGCGATATATACAACAAAATTAAGGACGAAAACAATCCAACCAACATTAAGAATTTATTTCAAACAAACAATTATATCACAACAATAAACACCACCTTAGATAATCTTGAAAATTTTATTTCATACACGCTAGAAAACATCATTGATGATATCAAAAACATAGAGACAGTATTTAAAAACTATTATTCCCAACAAGCCGGTTCGCTCTCGCCATCGGCAAGTAAGGATAAAGGCAAAAAAACACTTGAACAACTTAGCAGTAAAATCACAGAGTTTAAAAAAATCACTGACGAAATAGTAAAAGCTGACACAAACATAGCACTCATATCAAAAACAAACAAAGAAAAACTAGACGCTATCATAACGCGTGTGTTGGACACAACAGACACAAACAAAATACTTGATAGCGATACAAATTCAAAATTTGTTGAAATAGCATCAAACCTAAATGACGACAACTATGTAAATCAATTTAGTTCGTACATTGATATTTTGAAATATGTAGATTATACGGACGATGAGTTTATTGTAGAACTTGACAAACTCGTCGAGAAAATCAATGTAAATATGGATACACTTTTCACCGAAATAGAAACCTTAAAAACCGATGTTTCTACGACTAGAATTTACAACAGCATAACATCATACAAATTGATGTCCCAAACATTTAAAAATTTAGTCGATGATTTAATAACCAAAAACTCTATTAAAGACTTGTCAAACAAAGAAATAACAAATCTATATGACTATAATTTGAAGGATTATAATCAATATTATCTAAACAACAATATCGCATACAACAATTATTATATTGACACAAACACTTATTCAAATAGTTATCTAAACACCTATCAATATGGTGTCAATATTGATTATGAAACAAGTGCCTACGACTACATATATGCATCGCTAAAAATATGCGCTTTCCTAATACTAATCTTCACAATGATGATGGCTGCATACCTTATAAGTAGCGAACACGATAGTGGCACTATAAAACTTCTGCTTATGCGACCATACAAACGCGGCAAAATACTAGTTGCAAAAATGCTAGCGACACTATTCTTCTCACTTACATTCTTACTACTCGCTATTGTCGTGTCGACAGTGGGCGGTATGGTAACATTTGGACTACCTACCCTTTCCAAAATGCTAGTTTCATTTAATGCTTCAAAAATGTTTGTCACTACTCCAGTAGTTATGCTCATGATATATGTTTCGACAGTCATCTTGGATATTATATTCTTCTTGATACTCGCATACTTTGTAGCTGTAGTGTTCAAATCATTTGTAGGTACAGTTTCGGTGTCGTTTATAACTATCCTTGTCACAGTTGTGCTAAATCTATCTCTATCAAACACATCTGCTTACAAATTTATACCCTTCACAAACATCAATTTGATTAGGTTTTTCGGACAAAATGCTAGTTCAAATAAGGACATATTGTCAGTTTTGCTTTCCACTCCTATACAGTCGACCATGACAGTATGGCTTAGTCTAATAATAACCGTTTTGTTCTCTACAATATTGTATTTGATAACATCAGCTACATTTAAAAAACGTGATTACTAGAAATAAAAATATGACCACTAATGTGGCCATATTTTTTATTGTTTTGTTTCAAGCTTAGCTATCTCTCCCCTAGCCAAAATATCGCATCGATTGTTAAGTTCGTTGTCGGCATGTCCCTTGACCTTTACCCAACTGATTTTGTGTGGTCTCATCACATCAAGAAGTTCTTTCCATAGGTCTATGTTCTGTACTTCTTTTTTACTAGATGTACGCCAGTTGTTTGCGAGCCAATTTTGAATCCAACCTTGTTCAAAAGCATTTAAGGTGTACGCACTATCAGTATAGATAGTGACTTCACATGGCACTTTTAGCTTTTTAAGACCTTCTATCACCGCCGTGATTTCCATGCGGTTGTTTGTAGTATCAGCCACACAGTCAGCCCACTCTTTTTGCACACCATTGTATATAAGGATACAAGCATAACCGCCTGGCCCCGGATTTCCGATACAACTACCATCTGTATATAAATCTACTTTCTTCACGTCTTTCTCCTACCCTTGCATTATATCAAATTTTATTAAATATAAAAAGCATTTGACACAAATTTATTGACTAATCCTGCAATATAATATATAATAACACTGTATCCTATATAGGGGCGTAGTTCATCGGTAGAATAAGAGTCTCCAAAACTCCTGAGGAGGGTTCGATTCCTTCCGCCCCTGCCATATAAAAACACTCAGTTATTTGACTGAGTGTTTTTTATTTAAATATCCTATTTTTCAGATAACTTTTTTATTTTGCTAGTATAGTCACTCCAACCCGACACAGTCGTATTTACATATGTGTCATAATACTCATCAGGAACGTAGATAATAAGGTCATCGCTGTAACCAAAAAGGTTGTAACCCAATGTAGGCGGATTTGCCGAAGTAAATGTGATACTTGTAAGAGATGTATTACCACCGAATGCGCCCACGATACTTGTTACACTACTTGGGATAGTTACACTTTTAATAGTTTTATTCTCATAAAATGCCCTTAGAATTCCATAACATTCAGGTATAGTAACATTTTCAGAAGTGCCTATATAATCTACCAGATATTTATTTCCATCATTTCCAATTACAAATTTAAAATCACCTTCTGTCGTAATTTGACTAGTCCCACTTGTAGCCACTCTTACAGCATAATATGCTACACTACCATTACTAGGACTACCAACCGTAATAGTTAGTGTAGATAAATTTATTACTTCTGCAAGGCGATAACATGAAGAGAATGCATTATAATCAATACTTGTTACACTTGCTGGAATAGTAATACTTGTGAGAGCTGAACAATTATAGAATGTATTATAATTAATACTTGTCACATTCTCAGGGATTGTGATACTTGTAAGTGATGTACAATAATAGAATGCATAACTACTAATACTTGTCACATTCTCAGGGATTGTAATGCTTGTAAGTGATGTACAGCCTCGGAATGCATAATTATTAATACTTGTAAGTTGACTATTTTCAGCGAATGTCACACCTGTAAGCGCTGAACAACCATCGAATGCTTGCGAACCAATACCGGTTACACCACTTGGGATTGTGATATTTGTGAGTGATGTACAATTCATAAATGTACAAGGGGCGATATAACTAAGTTGACTATTCTCTGCAAATGTCACACTTGTAAGGGCTGTACAATCACTGAATGCCTGTAGATGGATACCTGTCACACTCGACGGGATTGTGATACTTGTGAGTGATGTACAGTTGTTGAATGCATTTTCACCAATACCTGTAACTTGCATTCCATTGTGGCTTTCAGGTATAACTACTCTTGATATATTTTTACCTAGGACACCCAAAACTGTGACGCGGTCAGATAGAGTAAAATCATCTTGAAGAGTATATATAAAGCATAGCCTAGAAGAGTCGCTAGAAGTAATATTTGAAACTACGCAAGTAGACGATGTAGATAAACTTTGACCAGCAGTAACGTCGCTTGGGTCATATATCTCTACTACACAAAAATCAGTCAAATCAATGATAGGGATATTTAAAGTAACACTACCATTTTCAAAATTTCCAGCATCTAAATTAGAAATTGAACCATATAAGCTATATAATATATCTAAAGCACTTACATATTTGAAATAATTTGGCAATACTAATACGCTTTTTGCTTTTGGGTTGTTTAAAGTAATGCTAACTACTTCTAAATTTGATACTCGATAGTTTGTGTACGAATATGTAAGAGATTCAGTATCATATGAGTCAGTCATGATAGTTTGAGTGTTTGAAATATCACTACCCAAACTATGCTTATCTGCTATCCAGTTTTGAGTAGTTTTTGTGGTGGTCATAGTCGAGTTGTTGTTTGAATACTTGACGGTTATACCAGAGATACCCATAGCTTTAAGTTGACCCCCTAAAACATTGCTAGCTAATGCTAAAGTAAGTGACATCTCGCCATTGTCTAGATATGAGTTTGGAATAGTGACTGACACTACTCCATCGTCAGATGTCGTATAACAATCTTCTATCACTACAAGATTGGAATCTGCAAGTGCATCTTCATATGAAGCATACGAGCCTTTTACGACTATAAACTCACCCATCTCAATAACAGGCACTAGTGTTTGATCATCAGTACTGTACATCGACATCAAACTACTATCCACCATTACATATGGGAAATAGTCAAAAGTGATATCAAAGCCACTAGGTACATTTGATATATTGAGTGTGGAAATAATATAACCATATTCATATTCATCAGAACTAATTTTCATTGTCTCTACTACTTCAGTGCCAGTAGACTCGATAGTGGTAGTCTCGATAGTAGGCTCACCCAAAGTCAAGACTGACACACTTGGGCCTGATATACCTGAAAAGTCTTCAAAGTATGGTATAAAGTCTACTATAGTAGTAGGTACTTCTCCGCTCTCGCTATGGATTAGGCTTTGGAGCACGATACCTGTCATAGTGATTGTACACTTTTGACCACTGGCCGAATTACCGAGTGAGTTTGGGAATGTGATAGGGACTGTGAATTTGATAGTAATACCGCTTGTGGTAGGTGTAAATACTTTTAGATTTGCTGTGTTTGATTTTTCTGCTAGGTACAAGTCACCATTGTATACTACCATGACTGTATCTGTAGACTTTGTGCCATTGATAGTGACGTCATATGTACTACCTGCGGTGAGTGTAAGTTTTGCGCCCGTAGAGCCTGCTTTGAGTGATGGGATTACTTTTAGTACTCCGCTTGTAGGGTCGCCATCTGTTCCGTTTTTCACTACAAGTGTAGTCTCTACATCGACTGTTTGGCTAGGCACGACTGTGAGTCCGTCGCTAGTCGCGACTGACACACCATTCTCGCCATCAAACTCGATTGATGCACCGAGTTTGATTTCTGTACTGCCACTCTTACTATCGCCAAAGAATGTGAGTGTTATGCCGACGGTCAGACCGACACAAGCGACTAGTATGAGTGCCATGCAAACTAGCATTTTGTGAAATTTAAATTGACTCTTCATTAGTTTTCTCCATTTTTATTCTACCCATATATGGGTGGATTTATATATATTTATAAAGGTATATATGTAGATATATCCACATACTTTCCCCTACAAATCTATTTTACCCCCCCCCCCTATGGGGTGTGTCAAGCGATTTTGCATAAGTTGTGGGAAAAAGTGGTAGTTTTGAGTAGTTTTGGAGTGAAAACGGGAATGAGTTATGCACAAAAAAAGAACCACTTATATTTAAGTGGTTTCTTTATAAATATTTATATATTATTTTGCGTAATCTACACTACGTGTTTCACGAATAACATTTACTTTGATTTGGCCTGGATATTCCATTTCTTTTTCAATTTTACTTGCGATATCTTTTGCCAAGAACAATGCTTGTTCGTCAGATATTTCTTCTGGTTTTACAATTATACGAATCTCTCTGCCGGCTTGGATTGCAAAGCTCTTATCAACACCCTTAAAGTCATTTGCAATGGATTCAAGTTGTTGGAGACGTTTGATATAGTTTTCAAGCGATTCACGACGAGCACCCGGACGGCTACTACTTATAGCGTCAGCGGTTTGAACCAAAATGGCTTCGAGACTTTCGTATTCTACTCCGCCATGATGTGCTTCGATACAATGGATTACTTCTTTGCTTTCCTTATATTTTGTAGCAAGGTCAACACCGATAGTTACGTGTGTTCCTTCTACTTCATGGTCTACAGCTTTACCGATGTCATGTAGTAGTCCGCCACGTTTTGCAATATTTGCATTTGCGCCTACTTCTTCAGCAAGAAGACCAGCAAGATATGCTACTTCGATAGAGTGTTTTAGTACGTTTTGGCCATAACTTGTACGATATTTTAGACGGCCTAGTACTTTTATTAGTTCGGGGTGCATACCATGAATGCCAACATCAAATACAGCACTCTCGCCTGCTTCTTTTATAGTTAGTTCCATTTCACGGCTGACTTTGTCTACCATTTCTTCGATACGAGAAGGTTGGATTCGACCATCAAGCATAAGTTTTTCAAGGCTTATACGTGCAATTTCTCTTCGTACCGGGTCAAAGCAACTAAGCACGACTGCTTCTGGGGTATCGTCAATAATAAGGTCAACACCTGTTGCATTTTCAAGTGCTCTAATATTACGACCTTCACGACCAATAATACGGCCTTTCATTTCATCGCTTGGTAGTGGAACGGTCGATACTGTAACGTCGCTTGTGTGCTCAACAGCAGTTTTTTGAATAGCAAGTGTAACTATTTCCTTTGCCTTTTTCTCGGCTTCGTCACGTGCTGTTTGCTCTATATTGCGTACAAGAATAGCGGCATCTTTCTTGGCATCTTCTTCATATCTAGATACAAGTTCGGCCTTAGCTTCTTCTTTTGTCATTTTTGAGATTTTTTCAAGCTCGGCAATCATACTTTTTGTAATGTTGTTTTGCTCTTCAATCTTCTTATTTATGACATCTTCTTTGTTTTTAAGTTCGAGTTTTGCATTGTCAAGAGCGTCACTCTTGCGGTCTAGCATCTCTTCTTTTTTGTTTATAAAATCTTCCCTTTGGTTTATGCGGTTTTCACTACGTTGTATTTCGGCACGACGTTCCTTTATTTCCGCATCACAATCGGTTTTGAGTTTCAAAACCTCGTCTTTTGCTTCTAGGATAGCCTCTTTTTTTAAGTTTTTTGCTTCGTTTTGTGCTTCCGCCAACAATTCGTCAATCGATGTTTTGCTATCGGACAACTTCTTTTTATTTACAGCATTTACTACTATTATGCTTACAGGTACACTTACTACAAGCACAACCAATGCCACAATAACACTTAAAAGAACGGAGGATATTCCTAGAAATGAATACATATTTAGCATCATTTCTTTTCTCCCTTTTAATGTTTATATAATAAAACAAATATGTTTTGATTTCTATTATACAACCTTATATTATCCCATATCAAAACATTTGTCAAATAAAAAGCAAAACAACATTTCTAAATATTGTTGTTTTGCCAAATTATTACAAATATTGAGTTTGTTATTTACCTATCTCCACAATCTCAATAGTCGACATTGCTTCTTCGATTAGTTTTTCAATATCAAGTTTTGACTCTTCAAGTTCGGCTTGTTCGACCCTAGGTTTGATCACAGGATGGTCTGGCAAGAATACGGTACAACAATCTTCATATGGCAAGATTGATGTATTAAAAGTATTGATTTTTTGTGCAATTTCTATGATATCGTCTTTATCCATCGCTATAAGCGGTCTCATTACAGGCACAGATTTTACGACATCATTTGTCACTGTTATACTCTCGATTGTTTGGCTAGCAACTTGTCCCAAGCTCTCGCCAGTAATAATAGTTTGGAGTTTGTATTTTTTACAAACTCGTTCTGCGATACGCATCATAATACGTCGCATAATTGTTATCATAAAATCGTCACGACAGCACTTGTGTATTTCTTCTTGGATATGAGTAAAACTGCACACAAACAATCTGATGTGTCCAGTATATTCGGTCATAATGTTTGCAAGTTCAACGACCTTGTCACGAGCTTGTTGGCTGGTGTAAGGATAACTATGAAAATGTAGTGCGGAAAGAGTAAGTCCACGTCTTGCCATAACAAACCCCGCAACAGGGCTATCAATACCGCCAGATAGCAAGAGCAACCCTT
This sequence comes from uncultured Christensenella sp., assembly GCA_964434265.1. Taxonomy (GTDB): domain Bacteria; phylum Bacillota; class Clostridia; order Christensenellales; family UBA1242; genus UBA11490. The sequence continues at coordinate 218,106 of CAYSUK010000001.1, forward strand.
TTCCGCCAGTACCAAGTGGCAAACCCATTGCACCTTTGATTGATTCTGAAAACACAAATGTCTTTTTATTTTCACGAATATCAACATTTACAATATGTTCGGGATTATGCAAATCTACACTAAGGTCAGGATTGTTTTTAAGTATTAGTCCACCAAGATGAGCTGAAAGTTGTTGGGAATTTAACTCAAATGTTTTATCAGCCCTATTAACTTTTACCTTAAACGTTCCATAAAGTCTTATCTCGGAAACAAGTTTCTCGATATTTTCAAGCGTACTATCTACCATATCAGACGGACTAATAGAATGTATGCCAAACACCTTGGTTAGTTTTTCAATTATCTCACTTTCAATATTCTCATCATAACCAGTAACAATATACCTACCCGAAGTTTTTATAAAATCGTATTCAAAACCATCTAAATGTTTTGCTATATTTTGGGTCAAAACCTTCTCAAAATAGTTTTTATTGTTACCTTTTAAAAATAATTCGCCATATCTTATAAGTATCGCTCTCATCTTCCTGTACCTTCTTTATATTCCTTGATTACTTTATTAAATGCTTGTACAAATGCCCTAATTTCTTCTATAGTATTATACTCGCTAAAACTTATCCTTAAAGCACCTTCGATTTCATTGTCTACAAAACCACTTTCCTTAAGTACTCTATTGCCACGTTTTTTAGTACTACATGCCGAACCATTTCCTATCATAAATCCTTCATCGTCAAGTTTGTGAAGCAGTGTTTCGCCACGCAAATTTTTGCAGAGTAAAGAAACAACATATGGCGAACACTTGTCGTCGGAAACAATAATGGGTTTGTATTCAATTTTGTCAAGTTCTGTAAGTAGAGTGTCTTTTAATTTAGTTATGTAATCATAATTTATTGTTTGGTTTTGTTTTGCCAATTTAACTGCTTCTGCAAATGCCATTATCCCTGACACATTTTCTGTTCCACTTCTAAGTCCATTTTCTTGACCACCGCCAAAAACTTGTGGTCGAAGATTTATCCCAGATTTTACATACAATCCACCTACACCCTTTGGGCCGTGAATTTTATGAGCGGTAATTGTGTACATGTCGACACCAAGTGTCGTTACATTTACATCAAGTTTGCCATATGCTTGCACGCCATCACAATGAAAAATGAGATTTTTATTGACATTTTTAGCATATTTTACTAGTTTTTGGATATTGTTTATGGCGCCTGTCTCATTTGAAACATGCATAATAGACACAAAACAAACTTCTTTGGTTAGTTTCTTTTTAAAGTCAACTTCATCTACTCCACCTGTTTGGTTAAGCAAAATAAAGTCAACATCATACCCTAGATTTTTAAGTTCTAGTGCAGTATTGTACATTGATGGGTGTTCTCCGGCAGAGATAAGTATCTTCCCTTTTTTAAATCTTTTAGCCACATTTAGAGCAATATTATTTGCTTCCGTAGCACCACTAGTAAAGACAAAATTGTCACCAATTTTACCACCCAAACACGACAATATCTCCTTTCTCGCCTTGGTTATGTCATTTGCAATTTTTGTTCCATTTTTATATAGTGCACCAGGATTATAGTATTCATTTTCGTTATATTTTAATAACAATTCGCTTAAATCATGATGCATTTTTGTTGTGCTAGCATTATCTAAAAATACCATATAATTTCTCCAATTTACATGGTATTATAGCACATATATTTAAAATATACAATTACAAATTTTAGTATGGAACAAAGTTTAGAAGTGTAGACAAACTATCGCTATACAAATACACTTCAGGTACGCTTCCTATTAGTATGCTCTCACTTATCAAAACTTGTTGGGACGTACTAAACTTTCTAGTATACAAAGGCATTACAATACCTACATTTGCATTTATAGTGATATAAATTCTGTGTATTGTCTGGTTAATTCCCGCCTGCTCAAAGTCTGACACAAATTTACAATGAACCGACCCTATTGGTGTTATTTTTAAATTTACATTTGGGCCACTGCCCGACAAAATTGGCACTCCAGAAAACGCACCCAAAGGTATCTCGACACCCAAATCACCATAATCATCAATTAGTTTTTCTGTTGTTTGTGCAAGTTGTTTTGAAATATTGTTTGCCTCTACAGCATTTGCTTGTATCATTGTTATGTTCCCAAGGTCGTCAGTAACTATTGTGATAAGATTATCATATCTCACTCCACGGCTAACAACGATGTTTATAGCTTCATTTATTGCACTGGTCGATAAAGCTTTGCTTTTAAGCTCAATAGTGTTTATCAAAACCGGATTTACAAACAGTGCAAAAATAAGAACAACTACAAATACACACAAAAAGAGAATAAGTAAAAACTTACTTCTCTTTCCAAATCTCCGCTTATTTTTATTTTTGGTACAAGCCTTCATACAATATGATATGACTTTTGTTGTTTTTTATGAAAACTAATACTTTTTTGTTCGACTACTAAATATCAATGCGAAAATGTAAGCAAATATAATTGCAGCAGATATTCCGCCCGCTGTTGCTGTCAGACCGCCTGTAAATGCACCGAGCAATCCCTTATCTTTGACTGCATCAATTGCGCCCTTTGCGAGACTTCGACCAAAGCCTGTAATCGGCACAGTCGCCCCTGCACTCGCAAAAGCAACAATAGGGTCATACAAATCAAAGGCTTCCAACACGGCACCAATACACACAAACAATACAAGTATCCTTGCACTTGTCATATTCGTTCTTATAATCAAAAGTTGACCAAGCATGCAAATAAATCCACCAACTAAAAAAACTTTAAGATACAACAACCACATTACAAACCCTCCTCGCTTTCAATCACTATCGCATGACATATTCCAGGTATTGAATCCCCTTGCTGACTACTCAGTGGACTCAGTAATGCACCTGTAGGTGCAAACAACACTTTCTTCAACTCGCCACTTTTAAGCTTTGACATAATGTATGAATTAAATACAGCCGCACTACAACCAGCACCACTTCCGCCTTGAAATGTTTTTTGATTATCATTAAACATCATCTGACCGCAATCACAATAATTGTTTTTAAGTTTGATGCCTTTATTTTCAAGAAGGTCTATCAGTGTGTCGCTCCCAAGTTTGCCCAGGTCGCCAGTTACAATAAGGTCATAATCATCAGGTGTAGTTTTAGTGTTTTTGAAATGATTTAGTAAAGTATCCATTGCTGCAGGTGCCATTGCGCCACCCATATTATTAACATCTTTTACATCATAGTCAATCACTCTTCCAAAAGTGATCGAGCTTATATATGGCCCACGACCTTTGTTAGACAAGACCGAACATCCACCGCCAGTAATTGTCCATTGACTTGTGGGCGGACGTTGATTTCCAAGTTCGAGCGGATAACGATATTGGCGTTCTACAGAACTGAAATGACTTACCGTCGAACATGAAACCTTATTTAAATAACCACCATCGACCAATATTGCACCCACCCCCAACGTAAGTGCCATTGTAGAACATGCTCCATAGAGACCAACATATTGCAACTCAAGTTCACGTGCTGCAAAACTAGAAGAAATTATTTGATTAAGAAGGTCGCCACTTAGCATTAAATCAATGTCCTTTTTATTTAATCCCGCATCTTTTATAGCACCTTCTATCACATTGATGGCAATTTGTCTTTCTGCTTTTTCAAAAGACTTTTCACCCAACATATCATCTTCCAAAATTCGATGAAAATATTTTTTAAAATTTCCATATCCTTCTTTACTACCAACAATCGAATAATTCCCGATTATCCTTGGCTTGTTTTTAAGGAAAATAGTTATATTGTTTTTACCCATCTTCTCTCCTAAATAAATAGATATATAATCCCAACAATTATTGATATAGCGACTCCATTAACAATTACTGGACCAGCTACAGTAAACATTTTCACACAAAGACCAAATATAATTCCTTCCTTTTTAAACTCAATAGCAGGGCTGGCAATTGAATTGGAAAAACCAGTAATCGGCACAATAGAACCTGCACCTGCAAAGACACCGATTCTGTCATACACACCAAGACCAGTCAAAAAACTTGCCAAAAATATTAGTATTATTAGCATCCACGAAGTAGCTTCTTCCACCGTCATCGTTTTAAAAATAGCCATTAGACCATTCATAATTCCTTGACCAATACAACAAATAAGTCCACCAATCAAAAACGCATAAATTAACGTTGGGAACTGTTTTGTTTGTGGGATCTTTTTCTCCAAATATTCGTTATATTTTTTGTTACGTTCTTTACTATCCATAAAACCACCTAAAAAATAATAGACACTCAAACAAAAAAATAAACACATTTTATATAAATATTTTCAAAAAAATGCAACAAAATATAACTAAAATATGGAGGCATATATGTTTAAAAAAGTTTTAAAATACACATTAAGTATATTACTGGTATGCATAATTTTATCTGGATGCACCAGTCAAACAACTCAAGCACAAGTTGGCAAAAATTTAGACAAAAAGTTATCAAACCTATATAGTGTTGTCAAAAACCTAGACACAATTGACAATAACTATATAAACAACCCTGATTTACAAATCGTAAACAAAAACTCAAAAAGTGTAAAAAATATTGATAATTTCACAAATTTATCTTTAAACAATCTAAATAATAAAAACTACATTAAGTTTGAAAACGAAACAAATGAAGTAGAAGATATCATTCAAGAGATAGTGGTAAACGAGCTTGAAAAAAGGCTTAGTCTAAACAATAATGGATATTGTAACAACTGTAACAATAATTATGTTTGCGACGAAGATGGCTATTGTGCAAATTGTCATAATGCCATGTTATGTAACGAAAATGGTAATTGTATTTCATGTAACAACAAATTAACATTAAACGATACAAATACTTGCGAAAACTGTGGTAAAAGTTATCTAACAGCCAAAGTAAGTCAATTAAATAATACAAGTCTTGGTGATGATAATGATGCAGTATCTGAACAAACTATAAACGATATAGATGACACACAATATCACATCACTCCACTCTCGACAATCGACAATATTGATGACATTAGCGCTACTGATAACATTAGAACATCAGATACTACATCAATCAATACAGAAAATAATAATGACATTTCAAACCCTGTTTCGGAAAATACTACAACAAAAGAAAATTTAAATGACACTACTAATACAATTGCACCAAATGACTTAATCAACAATTACGGCAAAGTAGATACAGCAGAAACAACAACTCAAGAAAAAAATAATGACAATCAAACTATTGAAGAAAACAATGCCATTCCAGATTTAAGAATTTATTACTACACAAATGACAGTTTTTCTCCAGTCAAATTAAGATACAATCCAAGATTTGTAAACAGCTATGATGAAAACAATATTAATCAACAACTATCCAATTATCTTTATAAAGTTCAAAGATTATATGCAATGACAGAAGACGCCTTAGAAGCAAACAATATCCTTAACACAACAAAACAAGAATTATTGGAATTAATAACAGAAATTAGAGAACTAAATGAAAATATAACAAACGGGACATGCACGGCCACAATACAACAACTACAAGCACTTACAAATTATACTAGCGATATTAAAAACACAATTAAGAACCTTAAAAAATGTAATGGCGATTTAGAAAATGAAGTCTCAAATATTAATTCAAATATACCAAGCACAATCGCATCAAGTGTAGATGTTATGAACAGTAATTATGTAAAACTGATAAATCTTATCGATACTCGAATTACCTATCACGAGAGCGCAATCTCAACTTTAGAGCAAATCAAATACTTATTAGAAGACGCAATTAATAGTTCTAATATAAGTGAAGAAGAAGTAAAGGATATAATCGAACAATTAAGCAGTCAAGAACAAAATATTAATTCAGAAACCACCACAAACGATGTCATGCAAAACAACAATATCGAATATATAATGGAAGACAACGAAGCAAAAAATTACATCGACAAGGAAGCAATAACAGGTAACAATACCGAGCAAGAAAGTAGTGATAATATAATAGATGTATCGACTCAAAAAAACAATACTGAAGAGCAATCGAAAAAAGAAACCAGTAAGACAATTAAGAATATTGACACATACAAAACACCATCAAACAATCAAATCAATTATGATGTAGTACCAGAAAATAATTTTGTTAAAAATAATATCGCAAATGAAAATGATGTCATTTCAAATTCTGGCGAAAACACGCAAAACTACGTAAATAATAACAACAACTCAAGTATTATTGACAATAACTATAATAATAATGACACAAACTCCACTTATGATGTAAATTATAGTGGAAATACAAATAATAGTTTATTAAACGAAAATTACTACAAAAATAGTGTGATTAATCAAAATAATTTAAATAATAACGATGGTTATGGTGGATATTATTATGCAAATGATGGTCAAATCCACAACAATGGAATTAACAATAACAATGAATATGGAAATAATGGCAACACCATTGAAAACAACTTAAACAGAAATAATAATACAAACACATATGGCTACAATACAATGCTCGACATAATTAATCAAGGCACTGTAAATAATGGAATAAACACATTATAATTAGTTATTATTTCATAATTATATTTCATCGATAATATAAAATAAAAGTACTCGATTTTGATCTCCAAAATCGAGTACTTTTATTTTATAATCTCTTTCATTTTTTGCAATATCTTGCTTTCAAGCCTACTTATTTGAACTTGAGAAACTCCAAGTTCTTGTGCTATTTCTTTTTGCGTTTTATCTCTAAAATATCTTAATATAATTATCTTCTTATCTCTTGGTGGTAAATTTTCAATCACCTTATAAAGCACATGATTATCTATTTCGCTTTCAATTGGATTATCATTTTCGACCCTATCTATAAGTGTCATATCTTTTCCATCATCATCACCTATCGTCGCATTAAGTGAAACTATTTGTTTACTACTCTCCATCGCATACACCACATCGTATACGTCTACATCAAAATGTTTTGCGACTTCTTCAATACTAGGCGAACTATCGAAAGTATTTGTATATTCATCAATATATCTATTAATTTTTACCGATAAGGTTTTTATTTTACGCGAAATTTTTATAATCCCGTTGTCACGTAAATATCGTTTAATCTCACCAGCAATCATAGGTACTGCGTAAGTCGAAAATTTAACATTAAAACTACTATCAAAGTTGTTGATGGCTTTTAAAAAACCAAGACTGCCTAGTTGATACAGATCATCATACTCTATCCCCTTATTTAGATACAACTTTACTACGCTTTTGATAAGTGGTGAATTTTCATTTATCAATTTTTCTTTTGCTTCATCATTATTCTTTTGTGCCTCTTCTATGAGTTTTAGTGTATGTGAAGCATCAAGCATCTTATCCTCCCACAACCATATTCACAACGTTTAGTTTTTTAGACATCGACACTATCACACCTTTACCAACACTCGACACAACATCTACACTATCCATAAAACCTTCCATAACAGTAAAACCCATACCGCTTCGCTCTGAGTTTGGCTTTGATGTGTAAAAAGGTTGTTTTGCTTTGTTTATGTCTTGAATGCCAATGCCATAATCCGTAACCGTTATGTAAATTTCATTATTACTGAGTTTTACATTTATTATTACATCTCCGACGGTGTCTGGATATGCATGAACGATTGAGTTTGTAATAGCCTCACTCAATGCAGTTTTTATATCACCTATTTCTTCCATTGTTGGATTTATGACAGCAACAAAACTAGCCACACTCATACGTGCAAAACTTTCGTTCTCTTTTATTGCCTTAAATCTTAATGTCATTTCATTACTATATCCCATATCATCTCCTAACTTATTTTGGGCATAATCTCGTACAACCCACTCATATTAAATATTCTTTCAATTTGACTATTAGCATTTGTAATATAAATGCTTTTATTTTTGTTTTTCAATAATTTGTATCTACCTATCAATACACCAATTCCCGTACTATCCATAAATTCCAGTTGTGATAAGTCATATATAAGTTTATTAAAAACACTTTCTTTTATTATCTTGTCGAGAATTTGTCGAGTATAACCGGCAGTATACTCATCTAGTTCACCACAAAGCATAATATATAGCGTGTTATTGTATAGTTTTTTCTTAATTTGCATATGCCCTCCTATATCTAAAAACATTATATCAAATATAGATTTGAAAAGATTTGGAAGTTATGTCGAAACAGCACTTTTTATGTAAAATAAAAATTATTAAATATATGCTTAAATTTTGCTAAAATCCCTTGACAATGTCGATACAATATAGTAAAATCTTCTCGTTATCATAGAAAACATTTCGGGGTGTAGCGCAGTTTGGTAGCGCACTTGATTTGGGATCAAGGGGCCGGGAGTTCGAGTCTCTTCACCCCGACCAATATTTTTATGATAAGGGCGTTTAGCTCAGTTGGTTAGAGCAACCGGCTCATAACCGGTCGGTCCGGGGTTCAAGTCCCTGAACGCCCACCATAAAAGTCTGGCCTGGTAGTTCAGATGGTTAGAACGCTAGCCTGTCACGCTAGAGGTCGTGGGTTCGATCCCCATCCAGGTCGCCATTCATAATGTGCCTCGGTAGCTCAGTCGGTAGAGCAGAGGACTGAAAATCCTCGTGTCGGTGGTTCGATTCCGCCCCGAGGCACCATTTATGAACTATAAAACTAAATATGCTGGTGTAGCTCAATAGGTAGAGCAACTGACTTGTAATCAGTAGGTTGTGGGTTCGATTCCTATCACCAGCTCCATTTTTTAAATATGGGAGGATTGCAGAGTGGCCAAATGCAACGGACTGTAAATCCGTCGTCTCCGACTTCGATGGTTCGAATCCATCTCCTCCCACCAAAAGTCCTTATTTGATAAGGTCTTTTTTTATTTATTTTTGCACAAAAAAAACAACCGATTATATAAGTCAGTTGTTTTTTATGTATAATTATTCATTTATATTATCAATAATATTTTTAATTTGTTTGTCTATTTGACTCCCTTCACGATAATCAGAGTCAGCGATATAGTTTACTCGCCCATCTTCAAGAATTTGTTTTGCCTTATTTTCGCTTCTAGGGTCAGAAGCCGAATACAAGCAAAATGAATTGCCACCTTTATCCTTTACTATCTTCATACAAGGTATGTCCGTAAGTCCATCGCCCATATATATCATGTTTGAATAAGGAACTACTTCTTGGTGTGGATATTTTACATTTATCTTACTATCATCAGTGATATCATCAATAAGATTTTTCTTAATACGGAAAATATATTGAGTTTTTGAAGTATAATTTATAGAAAATGCTGGCCATAGTGCTACCCCACTATCATCATAAGCATAACTTGAAGCAAAAACCTTTCGAAAATGGCTAAATATCTTACTTCCTTCAATAATTTCGTAGATGCCACTACTTATTATATAGTGCTCGACAACTACTCCTTTTGAAAGACCGTATCTATTTATTCTTTCAAACCAATCTTCTACGCCAGGGAAATATTCGATTTTTTTGCCGATAGAATTCAATGATTTTCGTGTCAAGGCCCAATTATTTTTCTTCGACAACTCAACCATCGAATACATAAAAGACAATTCTCTATCCATACCATATTTGCCAGTCAGTGTATTATTGCAATAATCCCAGTAGTCGTCACTATTTCTAAAACCCAATTTTTTAATAAGACCATACTCCGACATGCACTTTGGAGAAAGTGTTTGGTCCCAATCATACATAATTACTAATTTTTTCATATCTCTTCACCTACTATATTATAACAAATTATTTAATAGTTGTAAATACTATAATAATAATTTAAATTCTTATATTTATGCACGCAATGTTATAAATATTAAATATGTAAGAATAATTCTATTTTTAATATTTACTTGTAAAATTTTTGTTTATATAATATAATATACTAAATAATATTATATAACAGAGAGCTACAAAATATGAAGTGTTTATTTGTATATAATCCAAACAGCGGAAAAAGTGGATTACAAAAGAGAATTGACTATATAAAAACTGAACTCAGTAAAATATATGATGAAGTAGATTATCATCCGACCGAATATCGTGGTCACGCAAGAGAAATTGCACGAGACGCTTGTGGAAAGTACGACTATTTAGTTGTGTCAGGTGGTGATGGAACATTTAATGAGATTGTAAATGGTGTCGCAGAACAAGCGAATGCTCCTATTATAGGCTATCTCCCATCAGGAACTGTCAACGATATCTCCCGCTCACTCAGAATCCCACGCAATCTCAAAAAGGCAATCAACGTACTTAAATCAAACAATATCTACGAACACGACATTTTCAAATCAAATGGCGATTATGGAATATACTTTTGTGGTGCTGGTGCATTTACAAGTTCGAGTTATGACACAACCCAAAAGAATAAAAAATTTTGGGGCAAGGTCGCATATTTTTTCCACGGTGTAAAGGAACTCTTTGACATAACTGATTTTAATGTCAAAATCACTCGTGACGGGCGGACTCTTGCTGATGACAAATACATAATGATGCTTATTCTAAACTCACGTTCGACAGCAGGATTTATACTAAATAGTCATGCAGATTTGTCAGATGGCACCGTCGATGTAGTACTCATCAAACGTAAAAATAATAAATTTTGGAATAGATTAAAATCACTCCTTACAATGGCTAAAATATTTTTGTTTGACATAAAATCAGTAAAAGATGGACCAAATGTCACAAAACTAGCATTGGACGAATTTACTATTCATACAAGTAAACGTCTTATTATAAATGTCGACGGTGAAAAGGGTTCATATGGCAATATGCAATTTAAGACACTTAATAAAGCCATCAAGATTGTAGTCCCTGAAAAAACATTATTGTCTCAAGCAAAAGTTAAAATTAAACACAAAACAGAATTAACAAAGATGTAAAAAATACTTTGGCAAAGCCAAAGTATTTTTTTAAAATAAACCTTCTATAATTAAATCATTGTCAATATGCATATTCACAGCAGCAGGAGTTTTGGATAGTCCCGGCATGAGCATCATATCGCCAGCAAGTGCGACGATAAATTTTGCGCCGTTACGAATTTCCAAGTCTCTTATTGTAATAGTAAAATCTTGTGGTCTACCTAGCAGATTTTTATTGTCAGAAAGCGAATATTGGGTTTTTGCAATAACAACTGGGTAGTGACTAAGTCCGAGTTCATTTATGTTTTTAAGACTCTCTTTTGCCTTATCTGTCAAAACAACACCATTTGCACCATATATTTTTGTAGCAATTTTTGTTATTTTCTCTTCAATACTATCTACATTATCGTACGCAAATGCAAACTTAGAGTTGTCTGAATTGCATAGCTCGACTACTTCTTTTGCAAGGTCTATTGCACCCTTTCCGCCTTTTCCAAAAACATTTGAAAGTATCGCCTTAACTCCAAGCTTTTCAACTTCTTCTTTAACAATATTTATTTCGTTTTGTGTATCATCACTAAATTGGTTTATCGCACAAACAACAGGCAATTTGTATACGTCTTTAATATTTGAGATATGTTTTATTAAGTTTGGCAAACCCAGTCTTAATGCGTCGACATTCTCTTTTTTAAGTTCGTTTTTATCGACACCACCATGTAGTTTTAATGCACGGATTGTAGCAACGACAACTACACAATTTGGCTTTAATCCCGAGACTCTGCACTTTACATCTAAGAATTTCTCAGCACCAAGGTCGGCACCAAAACCAGCTTCAGTAACACAATAGTCGGCAAGTGACATTGCCAGACGTGTCGCATTGTTTGAATTGCAACCATGTGCTATGTTTGCAAATGGACCACAATGCACAATAGCAGGAGTCCCAATAAGTGTTTGAACAAGGTTTGGTCTGATTGCATCTTTAAGCAGAATAGCCATTGCATCTTGTGCATGCAAATCTTTTGCATAAACAGGTTTGCCGTCCATATTAAGACCAATCATAATATCACCAAGACGTTTTTTCAAGTCTTCTATATCACTCGCAAGACAAAGTATAGCCATCACTTCGCTTGCACTAGTGATATTAAATCCGTCCATACGCGGAACACCATTTGTTTTTCCACCAAGCCCGCATTCGATTTGACGTAATGCTCTATCATTCATATCAACACAACGCTTGTGAAAAATATGATTTGTGTCAATATTAAGTAAGTTCCCTTGGTGAATGTGATTATCTATCATTGCAGATAATAAATTATTTGCACTAGTTATTGCATGAAAATCACCTGTAAAGTGAAGATTTATGTCTTCCATAGGCACGATTTGGCTGTATCCACCACCAGTCGCACCACCTTTAATTCCAAAAACTGGTCCAAGTGATGGTTCTCTCAAAGCAAGGCAAACCTTTTTACCTATTTCACTAAGCCCATCAGCAAGCCCAATACTTACAGTAGTCTTGCCTTCACCAGCACTTGTTGGATTTATGGCAGTTACAAGAATAAGTTTTCCCTTAGGATTGAGTTTGTCGATACTCAATTTAGCTTTGTACTTTCCATAAAGTTCGAGTTCGGACTCTTTGATTTTAAGTTTTTTTGCCACCTTAACTATCGGCAAATATTTAGTATTTCTTGCAATTTCAATATCTGTCATAATACTCCCCCGTTATTTATTTTTCTTTTTTCGATTGTTTTCCCTTAATTCATTAAACACTTCTGTAATGTATACAGTAGCTTTTTCGATAAGTTCTTTATCGACTTTCTTGTCTTTAAATTCTTCCATTTCGCTAAGGTTAAAGGCTTTTCCAACGACCATCTTGTTTGGCCTAAATAGCCTAGGTTTTTTAACAATTATACAAGGAACAATTGGACTTTTGGTCTTTAGTGCAATCATTGCAAGCCCAGTTTTAACTTCTCCACCTTCTTCACTACTAACACGAGTTCCTTCTGGGAACATGCAAATCGCCTTTCCTTCGTTTAGATACTTAAAAGTGTTTTTAATTGCATTAATATCATTTGCGCCACGGCTTATAGGATACGCACCAAACTTTTTCAAAATCCAGCCCACAAACTTATTTTTTTCAAAAGCTTCTCTTTTGCACATAAATTTGTAACGTCTACGATAAAGTGTCGAAGCGATAACAAAAGCATCGGCATTTGATTGGTGATTGCAAGCAAGTATCATCTTGCCTTTTCTAGGAATATTTCGTCTGCCTTTAGCACCCATAAGAAACAATATTCTTATAGGCAATGCAGCCAATACAAAACATATAAAATATAACATTATTTCTCCTTGATATACGACAACATTTTGTCCACAACTTCATCGATAGTCATATTCGACGAGTCAATATAAATAGCATCTTTTACTCTCACAAGTGGAGAAACGGTACGGGTTTTGTCGATATAATCACGTTCGGCAAGACTCTTAGTGACTTCTTCCAATGTGAGTGGCTCACCACGATTTATGTAATCGGCATAACGACGTTTTGCCCTTACTTCAAGTGATGCATCAAGAAAGAACTTGTACTTTGCGTTTGGCAAAACAACAGAACCAATATCACGGCCTTCGATTACAAGACTGTGATGTTTTGCAATATCCAATTGGGTATCCAAAACAAACTCTCTAAGCCCGACATGTTTTGACACATGGGCAGAAGCACGAGTAACATCAGCCGTATACAATTTGTCGTTTATATCCACATCATCAAGTAGTGTCACTTGAATGCCATTTTCATACCTGACACTAATTTTGTGCGACCTAATTTTCTCCAAAATCGCATCACCATCATCAATAGAAATGCCGTTTTTGATTGCAAAATAACCTACTGCACGATAAAGTGCACCCGAGTTTAAGTGCAAAATTCCTAGTTTTTCACTGAGCCTATCGCTGACTACTCCTTTTCCTGATGCTGATGGACCATCGATTGCTATTGCATACATATTATCACCTCTCAAAAATCATATTTTTTTCTTTTTCTGTAAGTTTTCTATAAGATTTTAATGGCAAACTACCAAGTTTTAATTTGCCTATACTAATTCTTGTAAGCAAAAAGACCTTATACCCTATCGCTTCAAACATGTTCCTAATCTCACGATTTTTGCCTTCATTTATCGTGACCATAACCGAATACAAACCATCTTCAAAGACCGGTCTCGTAACAATCGCTGGAGCATATTTGACACCATTATATTCAACACCTTGTCTAAGCATGTCAAGCTTGTTTGTATGTGGTCTTACCTTCAACATAACTTTGTATGTCTTGCTTACATTGTTGCTTGGGTGTATAACCTTGTTTGCCCATTCACCATCGTTTGTAAGCAACAACAATCCTTGTGTATTGTAATCTAGCCTTCCAATAGGATATATCCTTACATCGGTTTTTATAAGGTCAAGTACAGTCGGGCGATTTTGCTCGTCACTTACCGTACACATATAACCCTTTGGCTTGTTTAACATGTAATATACAAATTGTTGTTCTAGTTTTACGACTTTACCTTTATATGTAACAACATCATTGTCGTTTACATTAGTCGCAAGACTGTCCACAACAACTCCGTTTATGGTAATGTCTTTATTTTTTATAAGTTCTTCGGCTTTACGTCTACTACATAAGCCACTGTGTGCTAAGTATTGATTTATACGCATAAAATTCTCCAATAGTATTGTACCCTATCTAAGACAAATAAGCAAACAAAAGACAACAAAAAACACTCACTATTGTACTTTTTATAGTGAGTGTTTTTATCAAACCCAATTATTTAAAATATTGTCAAGCATGTACTTAATATCTATATTTTTGCACGAATCAATCGCATACAAATTGTCTTCAAATACGACATCATCACCCTTATACACATACACTTTACCTACTGGAACATTTGTCTCAATCGGTGCAGTCACAACATTTGGAATATCATATTCGACACGATATAACGACTCTTCCGATTTTAGTATTACATCTTCAAAACCATTTAGCGTCGCTATTCCAATCTCGTTTTTATCACCGTTCTCAATCGTTATTGTGGATACATAATTGTATGGCTTAACCCATGTATGATACACAAAATTAATAAGTGCCATATCAGTAAGTCGCTTCGCTTCTTCAAACATCGGTTGGCAATTAAATAACACCGTTATAATTTGCATGTCATTTTCTTCGTGTGCATTTACAAGACAACGTCCAGCATTGTCAGTAAACCCCGTCTTTACACCGACACAATTTTCATCACTGAAAAGCAATTTGTTTTTATGTTTGAGATACCTTTCACCATATACATTTGTCTTTGCAATGTTGTGGTATTTGGTACTCACAATTTCACGGAAAACATCATTGTTTAGCGCATAAGAAGTGATTACCGCAAGGTCGTAGGCACTTGTATAATGCCCATCTTGGTCTAGCCCATGCGGATTTGCAAAGTGCGTGTCACAAAGCCCAAGCGAAGTCGCAAAATCGTTCATTTTTGCCACAAACTCATCTACCCCACATACTTCTTCGGCTATTGCAACCGCACAGTCATTTCCGCTTGCAAGAATAAGCCCATACAACAAATCTCGCATGCTTATTTCTTCGTCGTGTTTGAGATAAATACTCGTCCCTTCAATGCCCACCGCTTTGTCGCTCACTTTCACTACCTTATCAAGGTCGGGATAATTTTCAATAGCGACAATAGCTGTCACTATTTTTGTAGTGCTAGCCATCGCCATGGATTTGTGCATATTGTGCTCGTACAACACCTTGTTTGTATTGCCTTCAAGCACAACCATTCCACGTGCAGGTGCCATAACTTGATATCCATCATCACAATACGTCACTTCTATACACATTATTTGAAAAACCAAAAGACAAACAGCTAAAAATATTATACTAATCCTTATTTTCTTTTTTTCCATCTTCATCTCCACTCTCGACTATCTTTTTTATAAAGGCGGTCGATATCTTTCCCCATTCCTTAAATACACTCATTTTGTCTACCGCTACAAAATCAAGTTTTTCTCCCATGATTACCAAAAAGCCTATCGGAGTAATATTAAATCCACTACCACTTCCGCCAGCAAATGGGTAATTTTCCGATTTGATTTTTTTAAGGTTGCATTTTACTTCACCACCACCCGCCACAAATCCAACATTTATCTTAGATACGGGTATAATCGTTTTGTTGTTGTCGAGTTTTATTGGACTACCCACGACCGTATTTGTCTCTACGAGATTTTTCAACCTATCCATTGCACTTTTTATAATGTCATTTACTTGTTCTTCCTTACTGCTTGCTTGATTCTTTTTTTCCATTTAGACCAAAACTCCTTAAATATATACTTCTTATAATCGACCATATAAGGTCATAAAGATTTATTACAAATACCCCTTCACACTTTGTCGACAATTCACTTTTTAGATAATCGACTTCTACATTGTTGTAAATACTGATATATTCGTTTTTTGCAAGTATAAGCGACGTAGCCACTCCTAGAAAAGTGTTCACAAATCCATATAGCATCGAAACATCAAATGGACTTTCACTAGACATACATACTCTTGTTTCAATTTGAAGTGGATTTATTCGCTTGATAAATGATTTTGAAATATCTTCTACTATCTTAATCGTCTTTGTATTGATATCCAGTAGTCTTATTTGAATTACCTTTTTATTATTATGGACAAAATTGATATAGTCACCTACGAGACTAAACTCGCCAGTATAAATTTTTAGTCCAAATAACGAAAACGATACTTTCCCTATGTTTGATTCAAAGTCATAACTCACTTTTACACCGACCCTAATATCAATCACAAGTATCACAATAACAATAAAAAATATAAGTATAGCCAAAACCATACTATATTTTGCTCAAATTACAAATTTTTATTTATAAAAACAAAAAAGACCCTACCATAAGATAAGGTCTTTAATTTATAGATTGATATATAATGTTGGTTTCACCTACAGACTGAGTTGCAAAGCGGGAACAGCGCCGCTGATCGGATCGTTGACACCGTTGTAGTCGCCGACACAGCCCCCACCGACGCCGGACGCACAGTAGCCGCAGTTGTAACTAGGAGACCGAAGCCACACGTCACCACTATCTATCAACATAATATACACATCGTAGTTTTCATCGCCTGGTGAAGGTTCGGTTCCGTCAAATAATAGTTGGATTAAATACTCCTTGGTATATGTGACTGCTTTTGTCGCTTTTGCATAGTCAGAAGTGCTCCATATACGGGCGGAATCAGACACAGTACGGTCAGAATTAAAGCCGTATGATGTATTGATAAGGTCGGCATAACTTAGTGCAAATACATAGTCGTTTGTATCTTCACAAGTGTATGGGTTTTCACCACTAGAACTTGTATATGTGGTAGATACACTGTTGTCTACTGTTGTAAGTTGGATAAGGGCCTTTTGGTCTGATGAAAATGATTTCTCATAGAAATCACCAGTAAGGAAACTACGTAATTCACTCCATTTATAGTTATTTGCATACACTTGTGTTCCGTTGTCAGTCAATATATTACCCGACGAATCGGTAGCATAATAGTTACTACCGCTTTGAGTGTATTGTGATTGATATGCCATTCCTTGGAGTATGGTGTCTGATGTTATCAGTGCTGTGCCGTCAGAATTACTTAGTATTCGCCATTTGATTGGCTCGACTTTAAAGTAGTAGTCATTGCCTACGGCTAGTGATGTAGTACCATCACTCATTAGGTTTAGTTTACATGTAGACCATGTATTCCAATCCATTCCGATAGCATCTTCGTCATATGTGTATGTGATTTTAGCATAACGTTCGCCGTCACTACCTAGATAGTATCCGTCAGAATCAGGTGTCGATGATGTGATTGTGACATCAGCCGATTTGATGGTTTGTGGGAATGAGCCAAATGTAATATATTTGCCGTCTTCGGATAGTTCATATAGACTCTCTGTAGGGGCAAGTTCTTCAAAATATGGCTGAAAGTCTACAATTGTTGTGTCTACTTCTCCATTTTCGCCATAGATTAGGCTTTGAACTACTACTCCTTTCATGGATATAGTACATTTTTGACCACTGGCTGAATTACCGAGTGAGTTTGGGAATGTGATAGGTACTGTGAATTTTATAGTAGTTCCGCTTGTGGTAGGGGTAAATACTTTTAGGTTTGCTTTGTTTGAATTTTCTGCTAGATACAAGTCACCATTGTACACTACCATGACTGTATCTGTGGACTTTGTTCCATTGATAGTGACGTCATATGTACTGCCTGCGGTGAGTGTGAGTTTTGCACCCGTACTACCTGCTGTAAGTGATGGGATTACTTTTAGCACTCCGCTTGTAGGGTCGCCATCTGTTCCGTTTTTCACTACGAGTGTAGTCTCTACATCGACTGTTTGGCTAGGCACTACAGTAAGTCCGTCGCTAGTCGCTACTGACACACCATTCTCGCCATCAAACTCGATTGATGCACCGAGTTTGATTTCCGTACTGCCACTCTTACTATCGCCAAAGAATGCGACAGTAAGTCCGATAGTTGCACCGACGCATAGGACTAGTATGAGTGCCATGCAGACTAGCATTTTGTGAAACTTAAATTGACTCTTCATTTATTTTCTCCATTTTTATTCTACCCATATATGAGTGTGATTTATATATATTTATAAAGGTATATATGTGGATATATCCACATACTTTCCCCTACAAACATATTTTACCCCCCCCCCTATGGGGTGTGTCAAATGAATTTGGCTAAGTTATAGAAAAAAGTGGTGGTTTTGGAGTGAAAACGGGAATGAGTTATGCACAAAATAAAAAGACGAGCTAGTCGTCTTTAAATTATTTCGTCTTCGCTATCGTTTATGTCGTCCATAACCGATTGGAGTTCGTCCATTTTTATATCGAGATTTTCTCGCATTTTCTCTACGTCTATTTCTTGTTCGGCTTGAAGTTTTTCTTGTTCTTCAAAGTCAGTAAAATTAAAGAGTGATGAGTCTTGTGGTTCGTGTAAAACTTTTATACGTTCCAATAGTTCTTCATAGTCAGGCAAGTCATTAAGTGATGACAAGTCAAATTTCTTTAAGAAGTTGTCGGTTGTGCCAAAAAGCAAAGGTTTTCCGACTGCATCTTTTCGACCAACCACTTCGATAAGGTTGTTTTCGATAAGCATATTTATGGCATAGTCGCTATTTACACCCCTGACATTGTCGACTTCAAGTCTTGTAACTGGTTGTTTGTAAGCGATGATTGCACACACTTCGAGTACGGCTTTTGTAAGGGCTTTTTCCTTTATTGGATTTAGCACTTCGGATATTTTTTCGCTATATTCGGGATTACTTGAAAGTTGGGCTTTTTCATTAAATATAAGTACTTGAATACCACTACCCGATTGCTTTTTATCTTCTTGCAATTCTTTTACGGCAGACAAAACTTCGTCTTGGCTAAGTTGTAGTTTTTCAGCGATGTCATATAGTGCCACACTCTCGCCCGCTACAAATAGTATCCCCTCAATTATCTGTTTTAAGTTCTCCATCTTCTTCCTCTTCAAATTTTGTTATTTCTATGTCGGCAAAGTTGTCAGTTTGTTTTACATGTATTTCTTGCATTTTAAGTAGTTCGAGCAGTGCCATGAATGTTGTAATAACTTCGTCACGAGATATGCTTTGGCTAAATAGTTCGCTAAAATTTATCTTTTTTCTGACTAGCAAACTATCTTTGATAGATGCAATTTTTTGCACGACAGTAAATTTTTCTTTTACAATTTCTTTTTCTTCGTTTTCCGAATCGACCTTTTTCACTCTAAGCATGATGCGACTAAATGCGTCGAGCAACATGTCCATGTTCATATCTTTTATGACATAACGGAATTTGTTTGCATCAGGCTCCGGCTTTTTATAAAAGCGGTCAAGATTTTCCATAGGCTTTAATTGATTTGCAGTTTCTTTCAAGAGCATATATTCTTTAAGTCGCATTTTGATTAGGTACTCAGGGTCTTCTTCGTCTGGATTGTCTTCTTCAATCTTAGGCAAAAGGCTCTTACTCTTTATTTCAATCAATGTCGCAGCCATTTCTATAAACTCACTTGCTCCGTCCATGTCGACCTTATCAAGACCGTTTATAATCTCGATATATTGATTAGTTATCTCTGAAAGTTTGACTTCTTCGATGGTCATTTTGCTTTGCTTTATGAGTTGCAATAGCAAATCAAGCGGGCCTTCAAAATTTTCTAGTTTAAAACTAATGCTATCTACATATTCTTGTTCCATTAGAAAATCAACCCCCAGAATAAAATCATCGGCTTAGCGATAGCCCCAACAATATCTGTCAAGAATCCGCTAGCAAACAACAGAAGCACAAGCATAATTATATAGCTGTATTTTAGAAGGAATGTTATAAACTTACTTCCAGGATTTGAAAGAGCGAAAACAAATTGAAACCCGTCAAGTGGATACAAAGGAAGAAAGTTAAAAACAGCATTACCGATATTAAAGATAAACAAAATATCAAAAAACAAATACAATACAAAAATAAATGTACTTGAAAAATCACCAAATTTTATAACAGCACACATAACACCGCATGATATAAATGCGATTATGAGATTTGCAATTACACCCGCGCACGAAACTAAAAGCATGCCCTTACGTTGATCTTTAAAATTAAGCGGATTTATTTGGACAGGCTTTGCCCAGCCGAAGAAGAATAGCACGCTACAAATAAGGCCAAGCGGGTCAAGGTGTGCAATAGGATTTAGTGTAACACGGCCCATCATTTTTGGAGTCGGGTCGCCAGACTTATACGCAACATAAGCATGAGCAAACTCATGCACACTAAATGTAATTATTAAAATCAAAATATATAGCAAAGATGCAATTATAAATTCTTTACCAGTATAAAATTCGTGCAGATAAAATAGCATATGATCTCCAATATACCATAGTATATAATAATTACTAAAAAAACACAATTAAAAAAAGCCCTTTATCAAAAGGACTTTTTTGGAAATATATTCTAATTTATGCGACAATGTTCCATTTGTCTGAGATGTGCGATATTACATCTCTATATGATTGGGTCATGACACTCTCATTTGCGACAATATCTACTTCACCCACTACGAGCCCATCTTTTGTGATTGTGACCTTACCTATTACATCACCTTGCCTAACTGGGGCTTTAATACTTTCTGGAATTGAGATATTTGTAACTATTTGATTATCATTACCCTTTTCTTTGAGCACACTAAAATCTTCTGCATATCTGAGAGCAAGAGCGTCCGACTTACCCTTAACAATTTTTAATGTTTGGTCAAGTAAGATTGATTTATCTATTATTTTAACCACTTCATAATGGTCAAAGCCATAGTTTAGAAGTGTCATGCATTCACTAAATCGGCTTGCACTGTCCTTACAGCCAAGCACAACAGCAATAAGTTCCATGTTGTTTTTATTTGCACATGCACTTAGACAATATCCCGCTTCATCGGTAAATCCAGTTTTACCGCTTACGCATGGACTATAATATCTTATTAGTCTATTTGTATTTACAAGTTGTGTTACTCTTCCGCTTGGGTGAACAAATTCGTCCATCCAAATTTTACAATCATTTTTATAAGTTTCGTACTTGTTTAGTTCTTTCAATATAACCGCCGTATCGTATGCCGTGCTATATTGGTTTGGTGCAGGGAGTCCAGTCGAATTTGCATAGACGGTGTTTTGCATGCCAAGTTTCTTTGCGCGTCGATTCATCATTACGCAAAACTCATTTTCATTTCCACCGATACTCTCAGCGAGTACAACAGCGCTATCATTTGCCGATGCGACAATTACACTTTTTAGCAGTTCAGATACCTTATAACAACTACCCGCATCTAAAAATGCTTGGCTACCTTCCATACTACATGCATGCTCACTGGCGATTAGCATGTCATCAAGACCAAGTTTGCCCGCATCAATGTTCTCAAGAGTGATAAGTGTAGTCATAAGTTTGCAGATAGATGCAACTTGTGTTTTTTGTGTGCTATTTTTTTCGAGCAAAACTTCTCCACTATTTTTATCTACAAGAATATAACACTTATTGTTGAAATCAGAAAATTTTTCTTCAGCACATGCTGTCCGTCCATTAACAAACAAACATGTTACACTTAAAATCCCACATAATAAAACTACAATCAATTTTTTCATATCATACATACTCCTTAACACTATTTTTCTCAAATAGTCTAAGATTATGTAAAAAAAAGATTGGGGAAATCCCAATCTAAAAGATTATTGAATAAGTTCGGCGATTTTGTCTTTCACATAGAAAGCATCTTCAGGGTCATTTGTAATAACCATGATAGTGTCATCACCATATGTACAGCCTATCACTTGAACAATAGACAATTGGTCGATAAGTCCCGACACCATACCAGCAGTACCTTTTAATACCTTAACAACAACAAGATTCATGGCATTCTTGACAGAGATTACGCATTCCTTAAAGATTGAAAGATACTTATTTGAAAGACCTTGAACATTAGCACCAACAATAGCATATTTGTAAGTCTTATTGTCACTCAATATTTTTATAAGACCAAGCTCTTTAATGTCACGACTAATTGTAGCTTGTGTAACTTCAAAGTTTGCATCTCTCAAAGCATTAACAAGTTCGTCTTGTGTTTCTATGTCCTTTGTTGAAATAATCTCCAATATTTTTGATTGTCTAGAATTTCTTGCCATAAAGCACCTCATCGCATGATTGTATTTTTATAAAATGTATGAAACGAATATTTATTTATTTGCTTCGCAATAATTATACACTACTTTTTATGATTATGCAAGAGGTTTTTGAATATTTATTCATTCAATTTTTTATGAATATTCAGGCCGTTTCATAAGTATAAATTTACCCTGTATATTTATTCATGCATATTTATAAATGGCTTTATAAAGCCGTTTTGGGGCTATTATTTTTTGCATAGTATGTCGCAAAAATAAAAAAATGAGAGAGTAAAACTACTCTCCCACTATGTTTTTGTTAAAAATTATTTATACTATTTTTTTAGGATTTGCATAATCTCATCATAAGTTTTTAGTGACTTTGTAAGCGTTTTTCTTTCAATAAACTCATACAATCCATTTTCACTATCACGTCCAACAATGATGATATATGGCATTCCAAGAAGTTCTGCGTCAGTAAGTTTGACACCAAACGATTCTTTACGGTCGTCCATAATAATATCCAAATTATTGTTTATCAAATTGTCATATAACATATTAGCACGTTCGACAAGTGTTTGGTCTTTCACATTTGCAATAACAATATGAGCATTGTATGGCGCAACAATCTCTGGCCAAATGATTCCATTGTCATCACTATATTGTTCGACAAGTGCACTAAGTGTACGAGTAACACCTATTCCATAACAACCCATTTGCATTAGTTGTTGTTTGCCATTTACATCAAGATATTTACAATCCATAAGTTCGGTATAATGTGTATCATTTTTAAATATGTGACCAACTTCAATACCACGAATCACTATCATAGGGTGACCACATTTAGGGCATTTGTCACCAGCTACACATTTTCTTATGTCGGCGAAAGTATCAATCTTCAAATCTTCCAAATTGGCATTTTCAAAGTGATAATCCTCCTTATTGCCACCCATAACAAAATTGTGCATATTCTTTACTTCATTGTCAGCAACAACATATACGTTTTTCAAGTCTTTAGTTGCACCAATAAAACCAGCAACCGAACCAGCTTTTGAGATCAACTCATGGCTTGCCATTTCAAATTTTGTTGTTTCGAGCAAGTTTGAAAGTTTAACATCTTCAACTTCTCTATCACCACGCACAAGCGCAAGTACCAAACCTTTATCAGTATCGTAAGCCACAACCTTCAAAAAGTTTTGTGGAGTTGTATTTAAAAACTTAGCAAGTTCTTCAATAGTTTTTACACTAGGAGTTTTGATTAGACTTTTTGCTTTATGTTGCACTTTTGTCGCATCTTCTTCAAAAACACATGGGGCTTTCTCGACATTTGCGGCATATTTACAATGCTCACAAACCATAATTTCATCTTCTCCGACATCATTTTTGACCATAAATTCGCGTGAACCACTTCCACCCATTGCTCCGTTGTCGGCTTCGACAGAAACAAAATCAAGGCCAAGTTTTTCAAAAATGCGGTCATAAGTATCTGACATTGTATTAAATGATTTGTCAAGACCTGCCTTATCCACATCGTATGAATAAGCATCATTCATGATAAACTCTTTTGCTCTTATAAGTCCAAAACGTGGTCTAACTTCGTCTCTAAACTTTGTTTGCGTTTGATACAAAATAACAGGAAGTTGTTTATAGCTAGTGATTGCGTCTTTAATTGTTTGGGTAAACATCTCTTCGTGAGTAGGCCCAAGGCAATAATCTTTTCCATTGCGGTCTTTTAATTTAAACATATCATTGCCAAATTTATCAATACGGCCAGCATAAACATCTTGAGTCAAAAGCATAGGCATTTGCACTTTAATACAACCCGCCCTATCAAGCTCTGATTCGATTACATTTTGTATTTTACTTAATACCTTAACCGCAAGTGGCAAATACACATAAGTTCCAGCTGATTGCTTTTTAATGTAACCAGCCCTTACCAATAATTTATGACTTTTTATCTCTCCATCGGCTGGATCGTCTCTATAAGTTTTTAAAAACATTTGTGAAAATTTCATAATATCCCTCTACATATTTTCTTCTTTAAATGTGTCTATTTCTTTCTTAATAACAGTAATTTTGCCCTTTGCTTCTTTTAATGAAACATAACATTCTTTGGCAAGCTCGCTACCTTCTTTAAAAAGTGCAATGCCTTCATCAATACCTACATCGCCTTTTTCAAGTTTTTCGGTAATTTCTTTTAACTTTTTAAGTTTTTCATCTAAGTTCATAATTCACCTACGCTTTTTACTTCACTTTGTATTTTTCCATCAGTAAGTACAAATTCTATATTGTCACCGATTTTTACATCGTTTTTACTTTTAACCAAACTGCCATTACAAACCACTTTTGTATAGCCCTTTATTAGCAAATTTTGCGGATTTAAAATATTAATACTTGATAGACACTTTTCAATTTGATTTTCATATTTTAAAATCATCATCTCAATTGCATTTTGCATACCATCATTACACTTATCGGTGAGACCAGAATAGTTTTGGATTTTGTTAGACAGATAGTTTTCAATTTTAACAAGCATCATATCCACACTACTAAGATAACTATTTGAAATATAATTTATATACTTTTCCATTTGAGTAAGATTGTTTAGTATCTCATTTTCAAGCAAATCCTTCCGCCATGCTACAAGTTCAGCAGCTGCAGACGGTGTCGGTGCTCTAAGGTCAGACACAAAATCAATAATTGTAAAATCAGTCTCGTGTCCCACACCACTCACAAGCGGTTTTTTACACCTAAAAGTAGCATCTGCCACAACTTCTGTATTAAACGGTTGTAAGTCTTCAAGACTTCCACCACCACGTGCGACAATCACAACATCAATATTATCATAATCACTAAAAAAGTCAATACCTTTTGCAATCTCAAATTCCGCTCCGACGCCTTGGACTTTAACAGGATAAAGTACAATGTCTATACCATCATTTCTCCTAGTAGTAACATCAATAATATCTTGAATAACAGCACCTGTCGGCGAACTAACAACTCCTATACGTCTAACTCGCTCAGGAATGGGTTTTTTCTTTAAAGGGTCAAAATATCCTTTCTTCTCCAGGTCGTCCTTTAGTTGTAAAAACTTTTCATACAAAAGACCCTTTCCATACGGCATAATTTTCGTTGCATTAAACGACAATTTGCCACCTTTAGTATAATAGTTCATTCCGCCAGTAACCAGTACCATATCACCTAGTTTTGGTGTATCAAACTTATTTGCACCAAAGAGCACACAAGACAACAAATTCTCTTCATCTTTCAAATTAAAATATGCTATACCATTACTTATAGTATAACTGCTCACTTCACCAAAAACACTAATGTTTTTAAGCATAATTTCGCTGTCAAAAATGTTTTTGATATATTTATTAAGTTGTGCTACCGATACACAATTCTCCATAACTACTCGTTGTCTTTAATAATACTAGCAATAACACCATTTACAAATTTAGAACTTCGCGGAGTCGAGTATTTTTTTGCAAGCTCAACACTCTCGTTTGCCACAATTTTGGACGGAGTCAATTTATAATACTTTATCTCATAAAGCGCCATTATAAGTATGGCGAGGTCTACCTTAAACATATTGTCTACACTATAAACCTTAATATATTTAGAAAGTTCGTCCAATAAAATTGTTTTTTTATCTACAATCTCACCATACATGTTTGTAAGCCATGCTTTGTTTTCTTCGTCAATATTTTCATCAGACATAATCTCGTCATACAAAACAGTACTTTCATCTTGAAAGCATTGTTCGAAAACAAGTTTGAAAAGTTTTTCACGTGTATTAATTCTTCCCATAATCTCCTCACAAAATAGACCCCTGGCTTTGTTTAGTCAAGGGTCTATTACTATACTATTTCTTCTTCCTTAGGGAAATCCACCCCAAGCACATGAACATTGATACGATCAATTTTCATTTCTATCATTGACGCAAGACTGTTTTTAATGTTTTCTTGAACTTTGTATGCTATCTCAGACACATTGTATCCATAGTATACATTTAGATAAACATCAACATTCATAGAGTCATTGATATAGCTTATCTTTACACCTTCATAGTAATTATTGCTAAACCAACGCATAAGCACAGAGCCAAAGTTTGCCACCAAGCTACTAACACCTGCTATCTCTTTTGTAGCAAGGTTTATAACTGACAACACAATATTGCGGTCATAAGTCACTCTTCCCTTTGCGGGTTTATTAAGATAATTATTGTCTTTATATACCATAACATTTTCCCTTTTACAGGGTAAGTATATCACAATATTTAGTCTTTTGCAATTATTCTACTGGAATTATTTTGATATTATCAAAAGTATAATCACTACAAGTTTCGATTACATTGACAATTTGCGACAATTCTTCATCTGTAAATGACTTGCCTTTTATAATTACATTAACACTATTTGTGAGCGCTGATACGACCACATCACTAAATCCAAGACTTTTAATATTGTTTTCAAGTGTTGTTTGGATATTAATAGTTTGAGTGATTTTAAGCATCTCAGCTTCGGCATTTTGTTTGGTTTCCGCAGATGTACTATCGCTCTCTGTAATAGCCTTTAGATATTCCATTTGTTGATCATAAGTTGTGGTACGGTCAGTACGATAGTTTGTAAAGAAATTCCCGGTAGCAACAACATTATCGCTATTAGTTGTGGCTTTTGCAGAAATATTATTGTTTAATACAATATTTAATACGGCAGTAAGTGCTAAAAGTAAGCAAAAACTTGTAATTATTATTATTCTCTTTTTCTTGGTCATATTATCCCCCTATAAATACTTCAATTTTATTGCTTGATATTCCAAGCGCTGTGCTAACTGCATTTATTATATCCATTTTGACTCTCACATCACTAGCACCACTACTAACTACAATTACACCCTTAATCTCTGGCAAGGTCTCACCGATTACCAACGGACTGGACTTGCCATTTGTAGTAACATATATAGGTTCGGTTGTTGTCGTAGTAGTACTGCCACCTGAAGTGGAAATTGTTTTCGTTTCTTCATTTTGTGCTATATTAAGTATAGGACTCGAATCTATAGATATCATAACTTGCGTTTTACCCGCACCACTTATTCCACTAAGTACATTTTTTAATTTATCTTCCAATATAGCTATGTATTCTAGACTACTTGTATAACTAACACTCTCTTGGCTTGCAGTCGAACTTGAAACAGTTTCGGTAGACGGCAAAGCCTTTATAATAAGCAGTGCACATAACCCTATCACAAGTATAGGCAAAAGTGTTTTCAAACCTTTTACACCAAATAGACGAGATGAAAATATTTTTCTAACACTACTTAAAGACTTATCTTTGTTAGTTGAATGAATTGGTTTTTCACTTATGTTTGACACCGAAACAGCAGTATCA
The DNA here is from genome assembly GCA_964434265.1 of uncultured Christensenella sp. Lineage (GTDB taxonomy): Bacteria > Bacillota > Clostridia > Christensenellales > UBA1242 > UBA11490. The sequence goes on from CAYSUK010000001.1 coordinate 246,121, forward strand.
CTCTCAAATGACTTCATATATCACAATCTCCTCATCCACCTCCACAACTTTTTTAACCATACTCGTAATATGTTTATACTTATTTATATGCTCGTCCATATTATTTAGAACATCACGAGAAATATAGATTTTGACATTTGATATGTTTATACAATTTGCGACAAGTTCGCCGTTTATTTCGACAACACATGGCACTCCATTTTGCGTAAGATATTCGCCAACATCTTGCTCCAAACTGGTTATTTTTTCTTCACGCACATCTTCCAACCAGTCATACTGAATATCAATATCAAAATTGTAATCCTTTTTTAAAAGAGTTAATATTGGAGATATCATAACAGCTAGAGTAAATATTCCAAAAACACACTTTATAATTGTATTTGTCTTTCCGTTTGGAGCTATCATGTCTACCATGACTCCCAAAAAAACAACACCTACTATGCTTACTATCCACGACGTCATACAACACCACCCAATGTGCACATAATAAGTCCAACCGTCAATATATACATAAACGAAATTGATAAAAGTATAACAAGCGGATACACCAACACTTTTGCACAGCCATTACAAAACGAAGAAATATTGTCATCTGACATCGGTTGTAAAATTCCCGCAGTTAGTTGTAATGCAAGTTTTAACAGTAAGATTTTAAGAATTGGTGCAAGAACAGCACCCATGAGAAGAATAAGCCCGCCGACACCCACTGCATTTTTAATAAGAACTGAAGAAAGCAACACATAATCAAGTCCATCACTAAGATATCCACCTACAATAGGAATGGCATTTTTCATAGCGAAACGAGTAGCTTTAAGACTTATGGTATCGTATTTCCCTGCCGAAATTCCTTGAATGGTAAGAAAACCAGCAAATAAAGTGAAAGTAAGTCCTACACCCCATTTAAATAGTGACGACAAAAACGACGACATTTTATCAAGTTTGACAGTTTTACTCAAGTGTCCCACCACAACAAACACAAAAGCAACTACAAACATCGGATAAAACACCTTACTAAATATCAAAGAAACACCTGTGGAAAGAATGGCAACAAGTGGCGAATAAATTCCAACACTTACCACTCCACCTGTTGCAGTAAGCAATGTTAGAAGTAAAGGAAACACACACTCCATCTGGCTAGTTATGTTTGAAATAGCGTCATATGTAGACGTAATAACCGACTTTATTACTGAAACAATTATTATGACGACAATACTATAACAAACAAGGCTTATTACTTCTCCCATGCCGTTTGCATTTTGAGACGGTCGAAAGGTTTTGAGTACAAGCGACATAACACCAAGCACCACTATCAAAATCATAATTGGCAATACATTACCTATCTGCGAAGTAAATGTTTTTACAAGATAATTTAAAGCGCTTCCATAATCTGTATTATAATTTCCTGACACCAAATCCTTGACAATTTGTTTAAAGGTCTTATTGCTTGTAACTTCACTAAAATTTGATGTTATGTCGTCAAGCATTGACGTATCCATGCTCTCAATTTGTTTTTCAACTTCAGTTCCGAGTTCGTCAGCAAACACCAAAGTATGATTTTTTGGAACAAATGAAAACAAGCACAACAACACACATAAAAATAGTATGACTTTTTTCATTTTCCCATAAGCTCCAAAAGCAGATTAAACAGATTACTAATCAATGGCAATGCCATAGTAAATATAATAATCTTACCGCCAAGCACCACCTTATCACCAATCGAACTATATCCACTATCAGCACACACTGACGCGCCAAATTCCACAAGATAGCCGATTCCCATAATTTTGATAAGCGTCCCAAACAAACTAGTGCTTATTCCCGATTTCACCACAATACTACTAAATAGCGCAAATATCTCAGTAAAATAGTTTAGAATATACAGTATAAGTGTTATGCTGCCTGCAATAATGATTATAAGAGAAAATTGTGGACTTACAGATTTTAGCATAGTTGCACAAAGGCAAATAATTATGCCAATAACTACTATTTTTACAACTTCCATAGCTCTCCTTAATACAACGAAAAGAGATTTTTTACAGTGGAAAACAGATCACTAATCATATTTACAACCATAAAAAGAACAATTATTACACCCGCTAGAGTTGTGAGAGTAGCAATTTCATCTTTGCCTGCATATTTTAAGACTTGATTTGCTACAGCAACCAATATGCCAATTGCTACTATTTTAAAGATTATATTAATATCCATAACACCTCCAAACAAAGCCATTTATGCAAGTTTGCATAATACCTAAATCAGTAGTATGCATAGTAGTATGCCAATTAAAATACTGAGTTTGAGCGATAGCATTCCCTTCTTGTCAAACTCGGCCGCACATTTTTGCTTTTGACTAGACAAATATTCTTTATAAAATTGAATATTTCGCAATTCAAAGGAAGTATCAAACTTTCCTATAGACTCTAAAAACTCTTGTATTTTTTTATTTTCTTCTTCACTCAACAATTTGTCATTTTGGCCACTCAATACAGCCGACAGACATGTGTCACTATATTTCTCTATTATCTTATTTTTTGTAGTGTTGTAAAAAGATATCTCCTTTATCGCATACTCACAAAACACAATCATTTTATCATAAAATTTAAGTCTATCGGCAAAATATCTTTTTACTTCTATTCCTATATACACACAAGTACAAAACACAACCAGTAAAAGTAAGTACTTCATCACATATAGATACAACGCAAATAATGGTTGTAAACTCCTTCTATTGTTCCTATGCCATTTGACGAGCCAAGCACAACAATTCTTTCCCACATCTCACGGCGAAGCATCTCTTTAAAACATTCTTTGTTTTTAAGGTCGTTTATATCCTTAGCATGTAAAGTTGCTACTACTTTCACGCCAGATGTCATGGCATTTTGTATTGTTTCAAGATCTTTGTTTACATCTATTTCGTCAGTTAAAATTACACTTGGCGACATACTTCGAATACCATTTGTGAAAGCATATTCTTTACTACAATTTTTCATAACATCTATTCCCACAAATATTTCCTTTTCATATACAGATGTTATTTCACAACGCTCATCAACAATTAGAAGATTTGGATTATGTTCTCTCGCCTTCAATTGAAATGCAAAATCTCTTAAAAAAGTAGTTTTTCCCATACCGGGCGGTGAGATAATAAGTGTATTTTTAATACCACCCTCTACAAGCATTCCATATACTTGCAGACTACAATTTTTTATAATATGTGGAATACGAATGTTTAGTGACGATATGTTTTTAATAGTCGTGAGTTTTCCATCTGTTTGCACCAGCTCACCACAAACCCCAATACGAAGACCATTATAAGTCACATAACCATTTAGAAGTTGGTCATTTATCGAATACAACGAATTGTTTGAAACCTTTTGAAGTATATAATCAAGATTGCACGATTTTACAACAATTCCGTCGCTAGGATTTTTACAAAGCCCATTGTAAGTCAAATACAAACACGTGCCTGCCACATTTATAGTAATTAGGCTACCCACTCTCAACCTAATCTCATTGACTTGTTCCATCGGAACTGTAGACAAGCTTTCATATAAAAAATTTGGCAATATTTCCTTTAACATAACTCACCTTTGCTTTATCATATTTGAGCAAACATGTTGTTATGACAATAAAAAAAAGTATGACATAATCATACTTTAAAAAATGACAAAATTATAAATCATTAGATTGTTTCATACATTTTTTTCATAATAATTGCATCTTGAGTTTGAGTTCCACGCGACTCGCAAATCACAATTGGAGAAAGATTATACTTTTTAATTACTTTTGCAAGGGGTAAAAAGTCTGGGCCATATTTTTGGTCGTCAAATGTAAGATGTCGTATCTCGCCTTTTGCACCGTATTCTATTTTACTAAAATGAATATGTACATTTTTCATTCTTTCATATCCCAATCTATCAATGCAATATTTTACAACTTTTTCAAAGTCTTCTTCGCCTTTTAGACTGCCTTGTGTAAGTGCATTTATGTGCCCAAAATCAAGAGTTGGGATAAAATGGTCGAATACTGTACATAGATCAACAATTTCTTCGTATGAGCCTATTTGAGCTGTTTTCCCCATTGTTTCCAAGCATACATACATGTCGTCAAGTCCGTTTTGAATAATAACATCTTTGAGCCATACAAGTCTTTCTTTTGTGAGTCGGATTGCTTCATTTCGTTCCAACTTGCCGCAAGATGCAGGGTGCACAACAAGATGGTTTCCGCCCAAAACTTTTAACTTTTTGAGACTATCTATCACATAACCTATACTCTTATATGCCATTTCATCATCTGGATTTGCAAAATTTATATAATATGGTGCGTGAGCAGATATGGTGATGTCATATTTTTTCATCTCATTACAAATATCGTTTGCAACTTCATCGCTTACATTAACACCACGATTAAATGGATACTCGTATGCACTCAAACCTTTTTCAGCCAGCCATTTAGCCATGTCGAGAGACGACTTACAGCCGTCTGCTATTGCCATTTCACATCTGCCTGATGGCCCAAATTTTGTCATATGTTACTCCTTTAAATAGGTTTTCATTTTCGCAATGTTTTCATTTACCGAAACAACTGCCAATGGAATATCACCTTGCATCAAAAAATAATTACCATTACAAACATCTAATTTTACACTAAGACCATTTAAGAGTCTCTCAGTCTTGTCATTAAGTTGAATTTTTCCAAATCCATCAAAAACTTTGTCTATACCTATAAGATACTTTTCAATTTGATTTGACTCCAACAACACGTCAAGTCCTACACTATCTTGTTTTACAAATTTGCCACTTTCAATTCGATCAAGGCTAGTCATGCAAGCGACCGTACCCAAAATTGACGCAATGTCTCGAGCAATACTTCTAATATACGTACCACTTCCACATGTAATATCAAATTCAAATACATTTTTCGATATTTCACGTGTGCAAATAATACTTGAAATTATGACACGTTTTGCTTTTAGTTCGACATTTTCCCCGTTTCGTGCAAGAGTGTATGCTCGCACTCCACCAACGTTTTTAGCGCTAAACATAGGTGGAATTTGGTCTATTTGTCCAATCATTTTCGGCAAAACGTTTTGAATGTCTGAAAAAGATATAATTTTAGTCCCTTTTGCGGTGATTTCACCTGTCGCATCAAGCGTATCTGTCGTGTAATTAAAATCAAAAACTGCAATATATCTTTTAGTTTTGTCCATAAAATAGTTAAACATACGAGTAGCTTTTCCAATAGCAATAGGCAAAATGCCACTAGCCATAGGGTCAAGAGTCCCCATGTGCCCAACTTTATCAAAATGAAAATGCTTTTTTATTTTTGCAACAACAGTACTGCTGCCTATCCCGCTAGGTTTGTATACATTAAGAAATCCTTGCATAATAGTCCTTTACAGCCTTTTCTATTTTAGATATTACAGTATTATACGTCCCAAAAATATTACAACCTGAAGCATTTACATGGCCACCGCCACCAAAAGTTTCACATATTTTTGAAACATCAACTTTTCCCTTACTTCTAAAACTACATGTATACAATCCAGGTCTCTCTTCACTAATTAGAACTCCAATTTTTGCACAATCGATGTTTACACATGTATCTACAATACCAAAGGTTTCTAGATTTGTGCAGTTTTGCTCTTTAAAATCTCTAAGGGTAAGAAATGTAATAGCAAGAGTATTGTTACACAAAAACCGCATATGCGAAAGTGCAGTTTTGAGTAGACCTATTTGCCCGATGGTTTTACGTTTGAAAAGATAATAATTTGCTTCATCAAAATTGAAGTTATACTCCATAAGTTTACTTGCGACATAATGTGTTTGACTTGTGGTCGAATTATGCATAAAGCAACCAGTATCACTCGACAATCCAGCATAAAGCGAACAAGCAATATCAGAATCAAATTCTGTCCCAAGTTCTGTCAATAAGAAAAACAATATTTCGCAAGTACTGCCAAGCAATTCAACATGATTATATGTAGCAAAATTTTCTTGTGTTTTGTGGTGGTCAATTTTGATAGTGGTCGGAATTTTTGAAAACAATGAAGAGTATTTGCCAAGGCGATTTAAATCAGAACAATCTACCGCAACTCCCAAATCATAATCTTCACAAGTGGGAACATTTATATCCGATATATGCTTTATAAATGCATAATTCTCTGGCAAAACACAATCACAGTATATATCACAAACAGCACCCATTTTAATGAGTGCTTGTTTTAGTGCCGAAGCCGAACCAAAGCAATCACCATCTGGACGTTTGTGTGCAAAAATGGCGACTCTTTTGGCTGATTTTAAGTTTTGAATAATGTTGTTATCTATTTTCATTATTGTCCCTTTTATCGTTTATTTCGTCGATTACTTCGTCTATTCTTTGGCCATACTCGTATGACTCATCTAAAATAAACTCAAGATATGGGACTTTTCTAAGGTCAATTCGCTCACAAAGTTCACGTCTTAGATAGCCTGCCGAATGCAAAATTTGATTAAAAATTTCTTTTTTATCTTCACCCGGACAGAATACACTAACATAAACTTTCGATATACTAAGATCACTTGTCGTATCAACACGAGTTATACTAATTATCCCCTTTACTAGTGGATTTTTCATATCGTATGTTATAATCTCACTAAGGTGTTTTTGTATCTCTCCGTTTATTTTTAGTATGCGTGTACTAGCCATAATAACTCCTAAATTTGTTTCATTTCGTATGCTTCAATCACATCGCCAATTTTAATGTCATTGTAGTTTTTAAGTTTGATACCACATTCGTAGCCAGATTTAACAGTTTTTGCATCGTCTTTTTGTTGTTGAAGAGTCTCGATTTCTGTTTCCGCAACGACTACATTACTTCTAAGCAAGCGTACCTTGGCTCCACGATTTACTACACCGTCCAATACATAACAACCTGCAATAGTTCCTACGCTGCTAATTTTGAATGTTTGACGTATTTCGGCATGACCTAAAGTCACTTCTTCAAATTTAGGTGCGAGCATGCCATTTATAGCAAGTGTTATGTCATCGACTGCTTCATAAATTACGCGATACAATTTGACATCTACACCATTTCTCTCTGCCAATGCCTTAGCTTTTGCATCAGGTCTAACATTAAAGCCAATAATAATCGCATGGCTTGCTTGTGCCAAAAGCACGTCACTTTCATTAATTCCGCCGACAGATGCATGAATACATTTTACCCTAACTTCTTCGTTGTGTATTTTTTCTAGGGTGTCTTTCAATGCTTCACTAGAGCCTTTTACGTCGGCCTTGATAATTATATTAAGTACCTTTATTTCATTGTCGGCAGATTGTTTTAAGAAGTCTTCAAGAGTTATGTTTGTGCCTTGATTACTCTTCTCAATTTGCATTTTAGCGGTACGCTCAGCTACGATATTTTTAGCCATTTTTTCATCAACAACATATGCTTTATCGCCAGCTTCTGGTACGACATTAAATCCCAAAACTGACACTGCTGTACTAGGCTCAGCCGTTTTTACACTATTGCCTTTGTAATCCATCATAGCTCTGACTCTTCCGCTTGCAACACCGCTTACGATATAGTCGCCCACTTTAAGAGTTCCGTCACGAACGAGCACTGTCGCCACAACACCACGACCTTTATCAACCTTACTTTCAATAACAAAGCCACTAGCATCTTGTGTAGGATCAGCAGATAATTCGGATACATCACTTACAAGAAGCACCATTTCCAACAACTGGTCAATTCCCATACCAGTAAGTGCAGAAATAGGAACACAAATCGCATCTCCACCCCATTGTTCTGGGACGATATCATATTCGGTAAGTTGTTGTAGAATGCGGTCAGGATTTGCTGTCGGTTTGTCCATTTTGTTTATTGCAACAATCATCGGAACACCTGCAGCCTTAATATGATTTATGGCCTCGACAGTTTGAGGCATAATTCCATCATCAGCCGCAACAACAAGAATTGCAATATCGGTCACTTTTGCACCTCTTGCACGCATAGCAGTAAATGCTTCATGTCCAGGAGTATCAATAAAAGTAATTTTGCGATTGTTTACTTCGATAGAATATGCACCTATATGTTGGGTAATTCCGCCTGCTTCGCCAGACACAACATTGGTCTTTTTAATTGCGTCCAAAAGCGAAGTTTTGCCATGGTCTACGTGTCCCATAACAGTAACAATTGGTGGACGTCTAACAAGATTTTCGTCACGACTATCAAACATTTCTTGAAGTTGTTCTTCGTAATTTTTCTCAACATTGCGTTTGAGAGTAATTCCAAATTCGCCCGCAACAAGTTCGGCTGTATCAAAATCAATCACGCTATTTATATTTGGCATCATGCCTAGCATCATAAACTTCTTTATAATCTCAGTCGCTGGCTTGCCAAGTTTTTCAGATAATATCTTGACAGTCAAATTATCTGTAGTAATTGTAGCTTCTGTAATTTCTTGTTTCTCAACAACAGTATTTTGTTTGGCTTTCTTTGGTTTTAGTGTACGAACTCTTCCCATGCGCTCTTCAGCTTCGTAATCATCGAGTTCGACAAATCCCATACGGATTTTAGCCTTTATGTTTAGTCCTTGTTTGTCACTATCTATTACCTTTGATTTGTTTTTGTTTCCAAAACTACGTTCTGGCTTTGTAATAACAGTAATTTTTTCCACCTTTCCAAGGCTAGGTTTTGCCGTAGGACGTGGCGCTCCAGTAGTTGGACGACTAGTAGCCCCTTGTGTAGGACGTGCCCCTGCACCTTGTGGTCTAGCACCTTGTGAAGGTCGCGTTCCTTGTTGACGTGGCACAAAACCGTTGTTTGGACGGCTGTCTTGGCGACGTTCGAATGGCTTCGCTTGGGCGTTTGGTGTATTTTGACGCTCAAAAGACTTAGGGGTGTATACCTCTTTTGGTGCAGAAGTTTCTGTCTCAGTTTTCTTTGCGACAGATTGTTCCTTTGATTTTAAAATTTTGCAATAGTTATCAAGAGCAAGTTTTGCCTTTGATATTGCACTGACAAACGAACTCAACTCGTTTGTACTAAGTAGTCCACCTAGTGTTTTTAAATTTTCAAATTGACTACCTTGTTGTTTGTTTGTGTTTTTCTCCAAAATTATATTTCCCCTTTATATATTATGTCACAGCAACCGATAATTGCCTGAGCCAAATGTTTATCTGTCACCCCTGCAAGTTTGCAAGTAGGTCGATTTATAAGTACTCCAAATGTCCCACTCACTTTTACCAAAGTGCAATTTCTACTTTGTGCAAACGTAAGTATTTTGCTATGATTCTTTTCTGTCAAATCGTCACCAATTATTATTACAAAAAGGTGTTTGCGACAGGACAATATGTTGTCAAGTCCAAAAACCATGGAGCGGTTTTTTATAGAAAACCCCAAATATGAAGTAATGTTATTTTTGATTTGCTCCAATAGATTTCTCCTTAACATCGGTATAAATTTGTTCTCCAACATTTGCCTTAAACGAGCGATTTAGTAATTTTGACTTTATACATTTTGAAACGCATTCGTCATTATTACAGATATATGCACCACGGCCGTTTAATTTTCCTGTTGGATCAATCGCATATGTGTTTGAGTCTGCTTGCAAAACAACTCTAAGCATATCTACCTTAGGTCGCATTTGCTTACACGAAACACACATGCGCATAGGTGTTTTTTTCATTAGTTTAAATCTCCAAATGCATCGTCACCATCAAACAATTGGTCATAATTGTTGTCTTCTACATAATCGTCATTGTTTAGGTCAAATGATGGCACAACGCTCTTTGCTTTAACATCAATTTTCCAACCGGTAAGACGAGCTGCAAGTCTAACATTTTGTCCGCTTTTGCCAATTGCAAGTGAGAGTTTGTCATCAGGCACAACAGCAAGGCATGATTTTTCGTTTTGATTTAGTTCGACATGAAGTACAGTCGCTGGGCTAAGTGCCGCCGATATAAATTCAACTGGATCTTCGCTATATGGTACGATATCTATTTTCTCACCATTTAATTCGTTTACGATTGCATTTACACGCATACCCTTATTGCCGACACAAGCGCCGATGCAGTCAAGATTTGGATTTGACGAATAAACAGAAAGTTTTGTACGATAACCTGCTTCTCTAACAATGTTTTTAATAACAACTTCGCCTGATTGTACTTCTGGAACTTCTAGTTCGAAGAGTTTTCTTACAAAGTTTGGATTTGTACGAGTAAGTTGGACATAAGGCATATTAAAGGATTCGCGAATAGCTCTTACAAGTACTTTAATTCGAGAATTTGGTGTGTATTTTTCACCTGGAATACGGTCATTTACGCCGAGCACTCCTTCTACTTGTGTCATGCCCATATCACAATATACATTATCGCCTTCCATACGACGTACAATAACGGTCAAAAGTTCGTCTTGTTTGCTACTAACTTCGTCCATAATTTGTCCACGTTCTGCTTCTCTTAATCTTTGCATAACTACTTGCTTTGCTGTTTGCGCTGCGATACGTCCAAAGTTTTTAGGAGTCTCTTCTTGTGCAACAACATCACCCACTTTGTATGATTTTTTCAAAGCCTTTGCTTCAAGTAAACTAATCTCTTTATCTGGGTCAGTTACTTCTTCTACGATAGTTTTGTAAGAGTAAATCTTAATAGAGTTTTTCTCTGGGTTTAGTTTTACTTCAGCACTTTTTGCTTCACCTATGTGTTTTTTATAAGCACTAGTAAGCGCTGATTCAAGTGCTTCGATAAAATATTCTTTATTTATTCCTTTTTGTTCTTCCAAATCATTTAATGCTTGAAAAAAATCCTTATTTACCATTTTTTCTTTCTCCTAAAATTTTATTACTGGCACTATTTGTGCAATATTTTTTCTGTCTATTTTGTATAATTTTTCACTTATTATTTCGATACTTTGCTCATTCCAAGATTGCAAAACACCTTCTAAGTTTTTTCCACCAAACTCTTTTTGCGCCTGATAGAATTTGACTTCAACTTCTTTTCCTAAGTACTTATCAAATTGATAAGCTGTTGTGATTGGGTGGTCAAGACCCATCGACGAAACGTTTAGATTGTATGATGCACCGTTTGTAGGATCGATATCATCAAGCGGAGTGTCTAGTGCGTGCGAGACCAACTCGCAATCGTTTATGTTTACACCGCCGTCTTTGTCAATAATCACTTCTAGCACCATACCAGTGTTTTGTTTTCTGTACTCAACGTCCACCAAAACAAATCCAAGGTCGGTTACGATTTCGTTTATTTTATCGTAACAACTACTTACTACTTTCCCTTTCATACACTCTCCTTATAAATTGAAAAGTGGATTTATCAAAAACCCACTTTCAGCATAATCTATTGTAGTTATATATAATATAACATATATTATTTTAAAAATCAATACTTTTTATGCTTATTTAGGTGAAACATTGTCGCTTATAAGCAATAAAACTTCAGCTGTTGCTATGGCATCATTGATGGCACGGTGTGCATTGTCGAGATTTACACCAAGCCGAGTGGCTATACTTTTTAGATTAAACGTCTTTGCTCCCTTGACTTCTTTACGAGCAAGAAACAATGCATCGACTTGACGATTATTAAACTTATATCCAAGTTTTGTGCCTGCTTTATTTAAAAATTTGTAGTCAAAATCAATATTGTATGCAACAATTACACAGCCATAACAGAACTTATAAAAGTCAGGAATAATCTCTGATATGTTATGTGCATCTTTGACCATAGCATTTGTGATATTTGTAATAGAAGTAATCTCTGCACTTATGAGTTCTTTGGGTTTTACAAAACAAGAAAATGTCTCTGACAACTTGCCATTATGCAATTTGACCGCACCAATTTCTATTATTTCACATGTTTGATAATCAAGACCTGTTGTTTCAAAGTCAAACACAACAACGTCGTTTTGTTTTAAAAACTCATTTACTGGTCGCTCGCCCATTAAAAAATTCTCTTGAGTAGGATTTATATATGGTTCGGGTTTTACAAAAACATAATCATTTGGGCATGGCTTTTCCTTCACTTCTTTTACCACAACTTCTGGCAAAGTGCACTCAGTCACCCCTTTTACTCGCACATTTAAGTTGCCATTGTATTCTTCGACGCTACCCACAACCACGACATGGTCGCCATCATGTACTTCTTCTATTTTTTCGCCATCGTTTTTAGTCGGAAAATAAGTGCAATTTATTGTTGCATCGTCATATTTTAGAGCAAATCGATACAAATATTTTTCTTCGCCGTTTGGGTTTGTTTTAGTCTTTTTTATGTATGGCTTTTTTATGAAATAATGGACCACTCCGCCGACTTCGACATGTTCAAGTTCGCCCTTTATAGCCTTTATTGGCAAAACAGCATTTGATATTTGTTCGCCACAAACCAATGTCGCATTTTCAACAGAATATTCGTTATATACAGGTACATCTTCAAAGTATTGTTCTTCTATTTCTCGTTCTTTAATTGCTAAAATATCTTGAGTTGTGGTGTCTTTAAATTCACTCAAAAGCACCTTAAATGATGCAAAAAAGTATTTCTCACACTCCAACTCAATCTTGCGTGACATATTTTGTGTGATATAGTGGTCATACAAATCTTTTTTTAGTAGCATTGTCACAAGGACATTTGTCCCATCAATCACGACATCAATATCGTCCCGTGTAAAACCTAATACATCACCGCTTCCACCAAATTGTTTGAACACAAGGTTTTTGATTGCATCTTCGTCGAGATACGACTTTGAAAGTTTGACGTCAATTTTGAGTTCGTTGTTGTAGTATTTAGTTATAAGGTCGATAATTTCGTCTTTATTTTTTTGATATAATGCTGGATAATCATATACAAAACGAAAAGTATTTAAGTTTTTCTCCTTATCAAAGACAACACCTACAAGTTTTAGTTTCTTGTAAGTGTTGTTTGTTTGTTTATTAATATAAGTCAAAAGGTCGTCCATAGTATTCCCCTAAAAAACCAACATTTGTAAGAAGTCCATAATGATAACAAAGGCAAACAATACACAGATTCCGACAGCGTGAATCTTAGCTTCGATTTCTTTATTAACTGGCTTCTTCCGTATTGCCTCGATAAGCACAAACACTATTCTTGCCCCATCAAGTGCGGGTATTGGAAGTAGATTAAAGACCGCCAAATTGACAGCAATCAATGGCACTAGAAGTAGTAGATTTAGAAGACTTTGACTGCTTGCGGTTGCGATTTGAGATATGGTCGTAACTGGTCCGCCAAGACTTTTAAAGCCCTTTCCAACAAAAAGTTTGCCTAGTATAACAAGACACTCCCAAGCGACTTCGCATGAGAATGGAACGGCTCTAAGTAGCGATTTTCCAAATGAATAACTATGATATTTACTTGTGACTCCAACGACATATTTTGTCTTTGCAACACCATTTTCGTATATTACATTGCCATCATTATCGGTTTCTTCAATCGCATATTTTTTTACTGTAACATCGAGTGTTTGGTTTTTGCCATCGACAGTACGATTTATTGTAAGCACAACTTCGGTCGTATCGTCATTTATTCCTGCCATGACCGAATTAAAAGTCCCATTAAAAAACGAGCATTTTTCGCCATCAACATGAGTCACTATATCGCCTACTCGAAGGTCGTTTAGATTATTTTGAGTGACTGATGTGATTTTTGTTTGGCCATCACCGATGACCGCCAACAAGATTATACTAAACAAAATTGCTGAGATAAAGTTAAATAATGCACCACTCGCCAAAACAATAACACGTTTCCACCATGCTTGGTTGTTAAATGCGGACGGGTCACTATCTTCTTCGTCTTCACCAAAGGCACAATAACCACCAAGCGGAACAAGACGAATGGCGAAAACTTCGCCATTTTTCTTTGTTTTCTTAAAGAGTGCCTTTCCAAAACCTATCGAAAACTCATAAATTTTAAATTTTAAAAGTTTGCCAGCCGTATAATGTCCAAACTCATGAATGGTAATCATAAGCATAAGGATTAGGATTGCGAGCAAAACATAACCTATGCTGGACATAACCGAAGCAAAACTACCTAAAAGTGAAATCAAATCAATACTCCATTAAACTAAAATTAAGAAAAAGACCAAAACAAACATCGCATTAAAAATAAGTGCATCAACTCTATCCATAACTCCGCCGTGGCCTGGGAAAATTGTGCCATAGTCCTTTACACGGGCATGACGTTTGAGCGCACTAGCAACAAGGTCACCGCATTGGCTAATTACCGAGCCAAGTACGCCCAATAATACTATATGCCAGATTTTGCCACCAATAGCACTATAAGCAGTAATAAAACCGCTATTTGTAATAAAAATCAAATACAACAAGAGTGCACTAACGACACCGCCAAAGAGTCCACCCACGCTACCACTAATGGTTTTGTTTGGACTGATACGCGGACAAAGTTTTGGCCCACGAATCGAACTTCCAACAAGATACGCAAATGTGTCTGTGCAGACAGTAACAACAATCGCCAACAACAACACAAATAGCGACAATATATCACCATTTATTTTGAGCGATACGACCGAACCAAGTTCGGCAAAGTGGTTAAGCATGATAAGTGCCATAAATAATATACTTGGATAGAATACTAAGAAAAGCGAATTAAAGGCCTTTTCATAGGCATAAGCAGTACTAGTAACATCTGTCAAATGATACTTGTCCATCTCGGCGCTTGTAGTTTTTTTCATAAAAATAGTGAGCAAAAAAACGACAAAAAAGTACAATATCAAGATGCCCAGAAGTGCTACCACATAATATTGCCAAGTAAGTTGTTTTTTAATAAGCACAATAGTCGCTATGTACATAACGGCGGGAATTGAGCCCGCAATAGCAATATGTGTATAACTCTTAAAACGTTCCATTACACGAGCAATCTCGACACATGCCATAACAGCAAGGCCTGCAAAAACAAGGTCAAAAACATACAAAGTAAGTTCTCTTGACGCAATGGCAATTATAAGCCCGAGTGTAATAAAAATACTAGTTATAAATCTTTTTTTCATTTTGTTCTTCCTTTATCGCACCAAAACGGCGATTTCTTTTGTTAAAACTTTTAAGCGCTTTGTATAGCTGTTTTTTGTGAAAATCTGGCCAATATGTCTTTGGGAAATATAGTTCGGAGTATGCCATTTGCCAAAGCATAAAATTGCTTATCCGAAGTTCGCCACTTGTGCGCACTACAAAGTCAGGATACGGAAGTCCCGCAGTGTACAAGCGGTCTTCAAACATAGCCTTGTCGACACACTCGACCTTGTCGCTAAGTAAACTATTTACTGCTCTCAAGATGTCGTCATGCCCACCATAATTTATGCCCATATTAAGCACCATTTTGTCGCTGTGCTTTGTGGCTTCAATGGCGCGATTGGCATTTTCGACAAGGTTTTCAGGGAATTTTGTGTAGTCGCCCATAATGCGGATTTGTATCCCGAGCCGGTTAAATTCGGCCTGACGGTCATCATCGAAAAAGTCGGCAAACAAATCAAACAGCCCATCAAGTTCGGCTTTTGGCCTGTTCCAGTTTTCGGTCGAGAACCCAAAAATACTCACAACTTCTATGCCAAGATTGGCGCATTCGTATATTATTTCTTCGAGCGTTTTTACACCTTCACGATGCCCAAACATACGTGGAAGTCCACGCTTTTTAGCCCAGCGCCCATTTCCATCAATTATAAATGCAATGTGCTTTGGAATTTTCTTAAACTTTGCCATAACTATCTCCTATCTCCAAAATCTTTTGTACTCCAAGCACACAAGTGCATTATACTTCCATAATGTCTTTTACTTTATTTGCACAAAGTTTGTCAAGACGTGCTATGCTATCGTCAATAGTTTTTTGAACGTCTTTTTCAAGTCTGTCATACTCGTCTTCGGTAATTGTCGAATTTTTCTTCATCGACTTAAATTCGTCAAGTGTATCCCTACGTGCATTACGTACGACAACTTTTGTGCTCTCAGTAAGCTTGTTTACTTCTTTTGAAAGTTCTTTACGTCGCTCTTCGGTAAGTTGTGGGAATACAAGTCTAATAACACGACCATCATCGCTAGGATTTACACCAAGATTTGCCGATTCGATGGCCTTTGATACATTTTTAAGTTGGGATATATCCCATACACTCACAAGCACCATACGCGCTTCGGGGACAGACACTGTCGCCATTTGGCTGACAGGAGTCATTGTGCCATAGTAGTCCACCATCACACGTTCGACAATACGTGGGTTTGCTCTCCCCGCACGTATTTGCAATAGCTCGTCAGTGTAATGCTCTATGGCTTTATCTATCGAACTTTGCATATCTTCTAAATATAGTTCTACTTCTTCGTTGTACATAATTTCCACCTTATTTATATAATATAACTAATTTTACTAAATAAAGTTACTTTTTGCAAATATAATTACCCAAATTATTACACCTTTGTTATTTTTTTCCCACTCAAACATACCCCAAGCTACACAAAACTATCATTTTCGCACAACACTCACCCTTAGAGCACAACAAAAAAAGACCGCAACCGGTCTCACGCACACTTACAAAACATATCTTGCACTTTGCAAAAAAAATAAAAAGCATCGCCTTTTCTAAACAGTCCCCCATAACTTATCAGCGAAAACTCTCTTTTTCTTGCTGACAATTTTTTTATACTTACAAGGAAACCAATATTTTTCACCTTACACATAACACGTTTTTTTACAGCTCGCCTAAGTTTTTGAACAATCTCGCCGTCATCGGACATAAAAAAATTCCATCCCAAAAACGCAACTCCGTTTTTGAGTGGAAAGATGTCTGATTTAGGATTTAATATTAAGCGGTTTTTGATAAGCACATCCCCCGCCACATCAAAGCACAACTTTGCCGTCTTCTTATCGGGCACAACCGCCACAATATCATCCATATATCTAATATAATGTTTGACCCCAAGCCTTTCCTTAAACATGCGGTCAAGTATATCAAGATAAAGTAGCGCTATACACTGACTGGTCTGATTCCCCATAGGAAGCCCCTTGCCCGTGTCTGGATTATAACTGTCTAGTATCTCACATAAAAGTCCAAATATATTTGTGTCTTTGACTATCTTACCTAGCTTTTGCTTTGCAAGCTCATGGTCGATAGAAGGAAAATATTTTCTTACATCAAGTTTTACAATGTACCCCGATTTTCCATATCTCTTGTAATGCGCCAACATAAACTTTCTAAGTCGACTTATCGCAAAACTCGTACCCTTGCCCACTCGACAAGCACTGTTGTCATATATAAGATGTCTCTCAAGTAACGGTGACAAATAATTGTCGCAAAGCGAATGCTGTACAATGCGGTCACGATAAGATATAGCTTGTATCTCTCGCTCCTTTGGGTCGTATATGGTAAATTTGTGATACCCACCCACTTTGTATCTTCCATACTTTAAGTCATAATGAAGTGACCAAAGATTTTCCGACAAATTTGCTTCAAAAAGTATGACTTCTTTCTTGTGCCTTTTACTAAGCCGTGCTCGCCTATGTGCTTTGTAAAGACTCTCAAAAGATATAATATTTTCCCAATCAGTCATATTCTCTCCTTTAAAAACAAAAAAAACCATTGGGGAATAATCCACGTATGTTAAAGCATAGCCGTAACATATCACCAATGGTTAGTCTTCTTCTCGCCACAAATATGTGACAAAAAAGGAAAAGATTCCTTTGCTTCCAGATACACGATGCATGTGCCTACATACACCCGCTGACTTTTCTCTTTCGATAGGAGCAAATCGGGAACAGCGCCGTTTATCGGATTGTTGACATTGTTGTTGTCGTTGACATTGCCCTTATTGACGTCAGAGGCATTGTTGCTGTTGTTGTAATTAGGAGACCGAAGCCAAACATAACCAAAGCACCAATGCACTTTCATAACCTTTTCCTATATCACTAGTCTTAACTAGATGATACCTGTTTTGTAGTGCTCGCTATCCACTTGCCTAGATAATACAAACTCTCCGCTTGCATTTTTGAGATTTGCTCATATTGCTTAAATAAGATACACTCTTGTTCAAATGCAAGTTGAGCAAAATAATCTAGCATAGATAGTAGCCCCTTTGCTTTGTATTGCAATTCGAGCCTTCTACTTATATCCTTTTCCATATTGGCTAGATATATAGTCTCAATTGCATCAAGTATATAGTTTTGTAGTCTTACTATCAATGTAAACCTAAATTTCTTAGGTGATTTTTCTGTAATTGTTATTATATATTTTGCTAAATCTTTTGTTTTAGTCATTACAAATAATTCGTTTTTCTTTTGCATGATATTATTTCCATTCTTTTGTTATAAAGTCTTACTTAAAAAAGTAACTTTGCTTTTTATATGTGAATGTGCTCCGTTCGCACCAATCACATATGCACGAGATTGGCACTCCCATTATGGTCTTTTTTTATATCCTCACGGCTCGTAAAATAGCCTTTTACGAGCCGAAATAAGGTTGTTTAATTACTTTCCTATCTTTGCTCACAATCGGGCGTAAAACGCCTTACGATTGCTTCACAAAGGGATTATATGATACACAACGTCAGTCTGTTGGTTTCACCTACAGACTGAGTTGCAAAGCGGGAACAGCGCCGAAAACCGGATAGTCGACACCGTCGAGGCCGATGCCACTGCCCATAAGGACGTCAGAGGCAATGTAGCTGCCGTCGCAATAAGGAGACCGAAGCCAAACAATACCACGATCTATCAACATAATATACACAGCATGTTCTTCGTTTGTAGGATCTAGCTCGCCTACTTGTGCCTCAATAAATTCCTTAGTATATGTAATTGCTTTTGTCGCTTTTGCATAGTCAGAAGTGCTCCATATACGGGCGGAATCAGACACAGTACGGTCAGAATTAAAGCCGTATGATGTATTGATAAGGTCGGCATAACTTAGTGCAAATACATAGTCGTTTGTATCTTCACAAGTGTATGGGTTTTCACCACTGTTATTTGTAGTTGTTGTATTTTTACTATTGTCTACTGTTGTAAGTTGGATAAGTGACTTTTGCTCTGATGTAAATGATTTCTCATAGAAATCACCAGTAAGGAAACTACGTAATTCACTCCATTTGTAGTTGTTGGCATATACTTGTACTCCATTATCGGTCAATATATTGCCACTAGTATCTGTAGCATAATAATCACTACCACTTCGAGTGTGATTTGATTGATATGCCATGCCTTGGAGTATGGTGTCTGATGTAATTAGTGCTGTGCCGTCAGAATTACTTAGTATTCGCCATTTGATAGGCTCGACTTTAAAGTAGTAGTCAGAACCATTTTGCATTGCTGTGCCGTCACTAGCAACATTCATTTTGTATGCAGCCAAATCGTCCCAACTCATATCAAGAAGTTCTGCATCTTCTTCAGTATAATTTATTGTCACCTTGGCATAACGTTCACCGTCACTACCTAAATAGTAGCCGTCAGAGTCAGGTGTCGATGATGTGATTGTGACATCATCGGACTTGATAGTTTGTGGGAATGAGCCAAAGGTAATATACTTACCGTCTTCGGATAATTCATATAGATTCTCTGTAGGGGCAAGTTCTTCAAAGTATGGTATGAAATCTACGATAGTAGTAGGTACTTCTCCGCTCTCGCCATGGATTTGGCTTTGGATTACTACTCCTTTCATGGATATTGTACATTTTTGACCGCTGGCTGAATTGCCGAGTGAGTTTGGGAATGTGATAGGTACTGTGAATTTGATAGTAGTTCCGCTTGTAGTAGGTGTAAATACTTTTAGATTTGCTGTGTTTGATTTTTCTGCTAGGTACAAGTCACCATTGTATACTACCATGACTGTATCTGTAGACTTTGTGCCATTGATAGTGACGTCATATGTACTACCTGCGGTGAGTGTAAGTTTTGCGCCCGTAGAGCCTGCTTTGAGTGATGGGATTACTTTTAGTACTCCGCTTGTAGGGTCGCCATCTGTTCCGTTTTTCACTACAAGTGTAGTCTCTACATCGACTGTTTGGCTAGGCACGACTGTGAGTCCGTCGCTAGTCGCTACTGACACACCATTCTCGCCATCAAACTCGATTGATGCACCGAGTTTGATTTCCGTACTGCCACTCTTACTATCGCCAAAGAATGCGACAGTAAGTCCGATAGTTGCACCGACGCATAGGACTAGTATGAGTGCCATGCAGACTAGCATTTTGTGAAATTTAAATTGACTTTTCATTTGTTTTCTCCATTTTCCATTTTTATTCTACCCATATATGAGTGGATTTATATATATAATATAACTTATACTCTTTCTTGACATTATTCTATTCAAGTTTATTATATGATACCCCCCCCCCCGCCTTGTCAAATGAATTTGAGCAAGTTGTGGGAAAAAAGGAAAATTTTTTTATAAAAAAACACTCTTCAAAGAAATGTCAAAAGTAAAAAAGGCAAGTAGTGCTAGGCTCAGAAAGAAAAAATAGCATGAGAATACTCATGCTATATGATTGGTATTTTTTCTTTCTAGAAACAACGCAATGCGCCGTCTTTTTTTATATCCAATCTCTCTTCAAGAAAATCTCAAACAAAACAAAAGCAAGAGAGACAAGGAAAATAAAAAAATCAGGCCGGGAGCATACTCGATGCTATGTGACCTGCCTGATTTTTTGTATTGACGCCGTATGTCGACGCTTTTATTTTGTTTGAGCCATAACTTCTTCTACAAAGTTATCCGATCTCTTTACAAGTCCCTCACCCATCTCATAACGTACAAAACGACGGATAGTGATTTTTTCACCGATAGTAAGGATAGCTTCGTTTAGAAGAGCAGTGATAGTTTTGTCTGGGTCTTTTACATAAGTTTGGTCTAGAAGACAGTTTTCTTCATAGAACTTTTTGATACGACCTTCTACCATTCTTTCGATAATATTTTCTGGCTTGCCTTCATTTAGTGCTTGGTTGCGAAGGATTTCTTTCTCGTGTTCGAGTACGTCAGCAGGAACTTCGTCACGGCTTACGTATTCTGGACGAGCAGCGGCAATTTGAAGTGCAACATTTTTGCAGAACTCTACAAATTTGTCTGATTTTGCTACGAAGTCTGTTTCGCAGTTTACTTCAAGCAAAACACCAATTTTGCCACCCATGTGGATATATGAAGTTACAAGACCTTCTGCAGCGATACGGTCCGCTTTCTTGGCTGCAGCAGCGATACCCTTTTCTCTTAGCCACTCAGTAGCTTTGTCTAGGTCGCCATCAGTAGCAACAAGTGCTTTTTTGCAGTCCATGATACCTGCATTGGTACGTTTTCTCAATTTTACAATATCGTCTGTTGTAAACATATATATTCTCCTTAAATATTATTCTTCTACTGTTTCTGTTTCAGCGACAGCTTCTGTCTCTACAGCAGTTTCGGTGTCTTCTGTATTTAGTACAGGTGCAACACCTTCTTTGGCTTCGATTACAGCATTTGCCATTGCAGCAGCGATAAGTTGAACGGCTCTAATTGCGTCATCATTGCCTGGGATAACATAATCTACTAGGTCTGGGTCACAGTTTGTGTCGATAAGTCCTACGATAGGAATGTTTAGAGAGCGAGCTTCTTGAACAGCGATGTGCTCTTTCTTTGTGTCTACAATAAACATTACATCTGGAAGTTTGGTCATCTCTTTGATACCGCCAAGGTTCTTCTCAAGTTTGTCACGCTCAGCTTTAAGTTTGATTACTTCTTTCTTAGGAAGCAAGTTAAACTCTCCGACCTTTTCCATATTGTTTAGTTTGTTTAGACGCTCGATACGGCTACGGATAGTCTTAAAGTTTGTAAGTGTACCACCCAACCAACGTGAGTTGATGTAGTACATTCCACATCTTTTTGCCTCGTCTTCGATAGCTTTTTGAGCTTGTTTTTTAGTCCCTACAAATAGGATTGTTTTGCCTTGGCTAGCCATCTCTTTGATATAATCATAAGCTTTGTCTACCAAAACAGCTGTGTCTTCTAGATTGATGATATGAATATCATTTCTAGCTGTGAAAATGTATGGAGCCATTTTTGGGTTCCATTTGCGAGTTTGGTGACCGAAGTGTACACCAGCCTCTAATAGTTGCTTCATTGAAATTACTGACATTTTTTCCTCCTTGTTTTTATTCCTCCCCAATCCTTTAAAACTCGTTTTGCCACCATACAGGCAACAGCAAAACAATAAGACGGGTGTGTAGTGTTTCTTTGAAACCGCATGTAGTTTAGCATATTATTATAAATATTACAAGTATTTTTACAAAACTTTATATTATATTTGCACAAAAAAAAGATGGCACACTTGCCACCTTTAAAAACAAATTATTCGTTGTCGATTTCGATGCCTTGTGCACGAAGAAGGTCATAGTATGCGTCAAAAACCTTATCGATGACCTTATCGTCTTCTTCTAGTATCAAACAATCTTCGTCGTCTATCTCTTCGATTGCAAATACTACCGCTTCGTCTTCGCCTAGTCCGTCCCATTGTTCTACTGGTCTAAGTAGTACATATGTTTTGTCTTCAACTGGAATAACTGCGATTTGTTCGAACTCGTTTTCGTTGTTGTTTTCGTCGTAAAGAACGATGTTTTCGTCGTTTTTCTCATCAAGCAACATGTCTATTGGTGATAATTTTGTTTCTTTCATAATTACTCTCCTTTATGAGTATCAAGATACTCTTGTAAAATTATTGTCGATGCGAGTTTGTCGATGACCTTTTTGCGTTTGTCACGTCTTACTCCAGCATCTACAAGTATGTTTTCGGCACTGACCGATGTGAGTCTTTCGTCCATAAAGTCTACAGCAATCCCCGTCTTATCGACAAGTTTGCGAGCAAACTCACGAGTCGCTTGCACTCGTTCGCCTTCGCTCCCGTCCATATTTAGCGGAAGTCCAAAAACGACTTTTTTGACCGACCTATCAGCAATGAGTTTTGCCAAATAGTCAAGGTCAAATTCTAGGTTTTTGCGAGTAAACGTCTCATACGGGCTAGCGATAAGTCTAGTCATATCACTAAACGATATGCCTATGCGAACTTCGCCATAATCAAGACCCATAATTTTGTACAGTGCTTTATCCATACCATATAATAACACACTCCAACAATTTTACAAAAGGATTTTTTGATTATTTTATTTTTTCGATTTGTTTTTTAACGGCTTTTTTGCCTTTCTCGACCATTTGCATAGCCTTGTCATTGTTTGACACAACAACTGCCCCCACCATTAGTCCTAGGGCAAAAAACATAATTGCACAGTCTTTCATAACTTCCTCCTTTTTAGATATGTTGTGCAATTAATGTAGAATTATGTAAAAAAGACAACCACTAGGTCGTCTTTAAATTACAACTTCTTTATCTTTTTTGTAAGATTTAGAAATGTTTTGTTTAGTTTTTTAGCATTTTCTTTCTTTGCTTTTTTCTCTGCTTTTTTATCGACAGGCGCTGATTCGTTTTCGTCAAAATCATGTACTTCGACTTTGATTACATCGACCGATTTAACTTCCTTCTCAGCTTTTGCTTTTTTAAGCAAATTTAGACTACTATTCAAACTCTCAATATTTGCCTTTATATCGGCAGTTTTCTCAGTTTTTGTTTCTTCTACTTTTTCAGTAGAAACAGCTTTTGATTTTACTGAATTTTTAGCACTTGGCTTTTCTACTTTCTTTGGATTTTTAGCATCTCTTGCCTGCTTTTTACGATACTTTGCAATTGCATCTTCGATTGCTTCTTTTGCAAGCACTGAGCAGTGGATTTTGTGAACTGGAAGTTCGCCTACTTCTTTGATAATAAGGTCATTATCAAAGTTTAGGGCTTGTTCTACCGTCCAGCCTTTGATAAGTTCGGTCGCAATACTCGACGATACTATTGCTGCGGCACAACCAAATGTCTCAAAACTTGCATCTTCAATGACTTCGTTTTCATTGATTTTGAGATATATTTTCATAATATCTCCACAAGCAACATTTCCTACTTGTCCGATGGCATTTGCACCCTTGAGTTTGCCGACATTTTTAGGGTTTTTAAATATTTCCATTACTTTTTCATTGTATACCATATTATTCACCTTTTACCTTTTTCTTCTTTAATGGGCTCATCGAACGAAGACGTTTAACCACCTTGTCGAGTTTCTCTACGACATAGTCTACATCGGCCTTTGTGATATCAGCACCAAACGAAAATCTAATTGCACCATTGCTGTCTTCATGTGAAAGACCCATGGCTTTTAGAACGTGGCTCTTTTCAAGCGAACCAGATGCACAGGCAGAACCGGTCGATACCGCAATACCTTCTAGGTCAAGCAACATAAGTATGCTCTCGCCTTCGATAAAACGGAAAGATATGTTTACGATTCCTGGGGCTTTTTGATTTAGTTTGCCATTTATTTTGATATCAGGAATGGTGTACTCAACCTTTTTAATAAAGTAATCAGTAATCGAGGCAAGTTTGCGGTTAACTTCTTTCATATCACGCATGGTAAGTTCGAGTGCTTTTCCAAAACCAACAATTGCTGGAACATTTGTTGTACCGCCACGTTTGTTCATTTCTTGCTCGCCACCCATCATAAATTTCTTTATAGGGGTGCCAGTTCTGACATATAAAGCACCTACTCCCTTTGGCCCATGAATTTTGTGAGACGACATTGAAAGCAAATCAATATGCATATCAACGACATCAAATGGAAGTACTGACATTGCTTGTACAGCATCAGTGTGAAAATATGCTTTGTAGTCTTTTAGTATCTCACCAATTGCTTTGATGTTTTGAATTGTGCCCACTTCGTTGTTTACAGCCATAATAGACACAAGTGTAGTATCTGGTCTAAGTGCATGCAAAAGTTCTTCTACCGACACAAGACCTTCACCGTCTACAGGCAAATATGTCACTTCAAAACCCTCTCTTTCAAGGTCTGCACACGACTCCAAAATTGCATGGTGCTCAATTGATGACACAATAATATGTTTGCCACGACGAGCATTTGCATATGCGACTCCCTTTATTGCCCAGTTGTCTGCTTCTGTTCCACCAGATGTGAAAAATATTTCGTTACGTTTTGCATTTATGCTTTTTGCAATAACGTCACGTGCATGGTCGACTGCCTTTGCCGCATCACGACCAAAACCATGAAGCGAGTTTGCATTGCCATAAGTCGATGTAAAATATGGCAACATTTCATTTACAACTTCGCCAGCTACTACTGTCGTTGCTGCATTGTCAAGATAAACTTTTCTATCCATAAATTTCTCCTTTTTCTATCATGTCTTGGAGTGTAATACTATCCAAAACATTGTTTAAACTATCATATATAAATTTGAAAATACCTTTATTTGGGCATGCACTATTTGCACACTTGCCAGACTTTGCACAATCGGAAAACACCAAGTCCTTTTCCAAAACTCTTAGCACATCACCTATCGTGATGTCTGATGGTGATTTAGCAATCTCATAACCGCCTGTCGTGCCACGAGACGTCTTAACAAGCCCGCCACGTCGCATAATCCCTAGCACCTTTTCTAGATACGGCTGAGTCACCAGTGTCGCAGATGAAAGTTCTTTTAGCGACATTGTTCCATCACTCAGTGCAAGATGATACAATGCATTTAGTCCATACCGACTTTTTGTTGATAATTTCATAATCCCTACCTTTTTAGTCTGAATTTATTTTATTATATATTGTTGATATTGTCAATAGTTATTTAACAATAATTATTTAAAAAGTAAAAAACTCCCAACATTTTGGCTCAAATATGAGTCGCATGTTAGGAGTTTTTAGGATTATATTATTTTTCTGACGTCTTCTTAATATAGTTTTTATAATATTCACAATTGCTCGACTTGATATAATTATCATAATACTTATCAGGCACATAGACAGAAAGTACCGTGCTGTTTTGTGGGAAAATGCGATAACTATAAGAAGAACTATAACCTACACTAGGTGGATTTTCCGATTGGAATGTGACAGATTGTAGCGTGCTTATATTAAAAGCACCGCCATAAATATAAGTCACGTTACTAGGGATTGTGACACTTGTAAGTTTGGTACTAGCAAATGCACCTTCATATATAGTTTTGACTCCAGAGCCCAAACTCAATTTGGTTAGACTACTGCCATAAAATGCATATTTGCTGATACTTGTAACTCCAGATGGAATTGTTACACTTGTAAGATTTGTACCAGAAAAAGCATATTCGCCGATAGTTTTTACTTTGTTTGGAATAGAAAACTTTTCAAGCTTATCGCAAGAACTAAAAGCACTATTTCCTATACTTTCTAGTTTTGGTGTACCACTAAATGAAACCGTTTTTAAATTGTCGCAGTCATAAAATGCATAACCATCAATCCGTACAACGCTACTAGGAATAGTAACTGCAGTAATAGTGTCATTGTTGTAAAATGCACCGTATCTTATGCCATAGCTACCCGCAGGAATAGTAACCGATGTTGTTGTTCCGCTATAACTTATAATATACTTATTGTTGTCATTGCCTATTACATAGGTAAACCCACCACTATCAGTGACAATTGTTGTTGTTGAGGATTTGTTTACTATCTTTACTGCATAATATCCCACACAACCATTTGTCGAATAACTGTTGTTTATGGTCAGACTTGAAAGATTTAACACTTCAGCTAGTCGATAACAATAATCAAATGCATTATTTCCTATCGAAGTAACACCGGAAGGAATAACAATAGTTGTAATTTGTGAAAGGTATGCAAATGCGTACCCGCCTATGCTCACAAGCCTTGAGTTTGACCCAAACGAAACACTCTTCACACTATTACAATTGTAAAAAGCATTATTCCCTATTTTGGTGGTAGTGTAAGGAATAGCAAGTGAAGTAAGGTTTTTACAACCATAAAACGAATAGTTTCCTATAGTATTTAGGCCACTAGGGAATGTAACCGAAGTAATATTATAATTTTCATAAAACGCACCGCCACAAATACCATAGCATGAAGGTATAACAACTTCTTTTTCATTGCCATAATAAGCAACAATGTATTTGTTTCCATTATTTCCTACTATTGTTTCGTAGTCGCCTGATTTTTGAATAATACTGGAGCCACTTGTAACCAATCGTACGGCATTGTACGCGACAAGTCCATTTTCTGTACTACCCATAGTTAGACTTAGATTTGAATAGTTTATGACTTCAGCCAATCTGTAGCAACCGGAAAATGCCGACTCGCCTATTTCTTCAAGTCCAGAAGGAAGAAGAATAGATGTAAGATTTCTACAATAAGCAAATGCATAATTACTTATGGTAGAGAGTTTGCTTGTTGAAGCAATGTCTATATTATGTAGATTATGACAAGATGAAAATGCTGACCTACCAATAGATTCTACACTAACAGCAATTTGTATAGTTGTTAAATTGCCACAATCATAAAAAGCACTACTACCAATATACTTGACTCCGTTTGATATTGTGAGATTTTTTATACTATCACGATCATTAAAAGCACTTTCACCTATTCCAACCACATTACCAGGAATAGTGACATCTGAAGTTATACTACCTTGATAAAAGGCATAAGGTTTGATATAGTATGAGCGATTTGTAGGAAGAAGGAATGATCCTTCATATTGACCACATAGATAGGTCTTTCCATCATCGCCTACTATATATTTGTAGTCTCCAACACTTTCGACTATACTTTTTCCAGAATTTACAGACCTAACAACATAAGAAGAAGTTATTTCCAAACTTGATTTGTTTATTATTTCTGCAAGACGATAACAATCTCTTAAAGCCCAAGACCCAAGACTTGTAAGAGTGCTTGGCAATGTGATGCTTGTGAGCCTATAACAACTATAAAAAGCATTGTCACCTATAGAAGTAGTTCCTTCAGGAATAATTATACTAGTTATGTAATTACAATAACAAAATGCATTACTCCCAATACTTTGTAAAGATGTATTATTTCCAAAAACAACATTTGACAAGTCGTAACAATTATAGAATGCCGATGATCCAATAGTCCCTATAGTACAATTATCAGCAAATGTGAGTGTGGTCATATTGCCACATGCCCCAAAAGCCGAAATACCAATAGTATCAATCGTGGAATTATTTGCAAATGTTACAGTCTCTAACTCATAGCAATTATAAAAAGCATAAGATCCAATACTGGTTATGTCCGAATTCGCACTAAAGGAAACTGATTTTAGTCCATTATAGCAATATGCAAAAGCATAGTCAGAAATAGATTGTAATTTTGCTGAGAAATGCAAATTGCCTGAGAGTTTGCAATGATAAAAGGCATAAGTTCCGACCGAATCGAGATACATATCGTCATTTATTGTTATGTAATAAGTAATAGAATCATTATAGTATTTATCTAGCGTCTTGTAAAAAGCCTTTTGCCCTATACTCTTAAGGCTTGATGGCAATTGTATTGTAAGATATCGCGCACATTCGCTAAAAGCAAAATCGCCTATTTCTTTAAGGGCAGCCGTCCCCTTAAATGTGACTGTACCTAATTTCTCACAGTTTGCAAAAGCATAATTTCCGATGCTATTAAGCACACTTCCACTTGCAATAGTAACACTTGCAAGATTTTCAAAACCACTAAATGCATAATCCGAAAGCGAAGTGACATACTTAGGTATGTTTATCGTAGTAAGGAAGGTATATGGCTTTATCCAATCAAGACTGGTAAGTTGTGAATTGTCTGGAATAATTATTTCGGTGAGAGCATCACAATTTGAAAAAGCATTGTCGCCAATATCTACAAGGCTACTTGGAATTGTTATACCAGGCAAACTTACACAACCATAAAGAGCCCTACTGCCCAATTTATTAAGTTTGCTATTTGATGCAAAAGAAATATTTGCAAGACTTGTACAACCATTAAATGCATCAGCGCCTATTGTTTGTACACTGCTTGGAATGGTTATGCCAGTCAGTGCCGTACAATATGAAAAAGCATTATTGTCAAATGAACTTATTGCACAATTTGTACCAAATTTGACCGTACTTAGGTTTGTACAATATAAAAATGTATTTGAAGATATCGCTTGCAAAACTGAATTTGCAACAACTTCAAAAGTTTTTAGTTGGTTACAATTATAGAAAGAATACGACTTAATAGTTTTGACTGTCTTTGGAATTATTATGTTTTCCAATGCAGTACAATCTTTAAAAGCGTACTCTGATATAGTTTCCAGTTTTGAATTTGACGCAAAGTTTAGTGTTGTGAGTCCGCGACAATTTGCAAAAGTGTATGGTTCGATTTTGTTAAGTTTTGCATCTTCTACCATCGAAAATGTTTGAAGGCTGTTACAGTTATAAAATGAGTACGCATACATATTTTCTACATTTTTAGGAATGGTGATTCTTTGCAATGAATTACAATAACCAAATGCATACTCACCTATACTTTTAAGGTCAGAATTGGTCGCAAACTCAACACTTGACAGTCTCGTACAATTATAGAAAGCGTAAGCACCGATATTTTGCACACCGCCAGCCACATTGATATTTGTCAGGCTAGCACAATTTGCAAATGCATATTCATCTATATTTGTAACACCTGTTGGAAAAGATATCGACGTAACAGTCGAACCATTGAAGGCATTATTTTTTATGCGATAGACATTATCTGTAGGCAAAGCAAGTTCGTATTGATTTCCCATATACCCAATCAAATATGTCTCGTTGTTGTCGCCTACTACATAATAATAATCGCCATTTTTTTCTATCTCGCTCCAATCAATCTCAGATATACGCACAGCATATTTGGCAATTTTGCCGTATGCATCGCTTCCTAGCGACAAATCAAGCTCGGACAGATTTAATATTTCACTCAAATGATAACATTGGGTAAAAGCATTATCCGAAACAACCGAGACACTGGCAGGTACAGTAAAACTCATAAGTTTTTTGCAATTATAAAACGACCTATTGCCTATACTTTGTAGTTTGGAATCAGGCGAAAACCACACGCTTTCGATAGTGTTGTTATTTGCAAATGCATTGTCGGCAATACTTTTTATTATATATCTCGAACCTTCTATATTTGCGAATGCAGGGACAGAAATTTCACTGCCAACAAATGAATCATCAATACCCGTCAATATTGCACTATTTTTATCATCTGAAAGTGTATATGTAAGTGAAGATGTATAACTTATTGGCGTAGTCATAGTATCAAAGTATGGTTTGAAGTCTGTAACTGTCTTGAGTCTATTTAGACGAGATGCACTATTTATCATCTTTCCAGTAAGTTGGATACCTATTTTTTGACCTTCTACTTCTTCGGGCAATTCGTCAGCGAATGTTATTGTCAAAGCAAACGTGATAGTCATGTCTTTAGTGTTTGAAGGCAATGTATACATCAAGGTATTGTCAAGTGCATCAACCAAATACAAACATCCGTCTTGCACAACAAGCACCGCTGTCGTCAATTTTACCTTATTGATTGTTACTTCAAAAGTAGTTCCGTCTTCATATCCTGAAAGATAATCAACATAACTATCAAGATTTTCAAGATCAAATCTAAATATTCCCTTTGAATCGTCTTGGCTATCAGAATTAACTTTGAATGAGATGTACACATCTCTTTTATCACCGGCTTCGATTGTTATGTCGTTATTTTTAGTGGAAGCCAATCCGGTCAATCCGTCATATACTATGTTTGCGTTTATGTGGAAAAAATCATCTTCTTTTGGTTCGACAAAAAACAAAAAAACAACAGCTACGACTGCTATTATCGCCATCACTAAAAATATTAAAAAACTGTTTGATCTTGTTCTATATCTCATAAGCACACTTTAAATAATAATGTTATTAGTTTGTCAAATATTAATGATTTCTTCCATTTTTTATATTTTATATAAATATAAAACTTGTGTCAAATGATTATGAGTACATTCAAAAAAGAAAAAACTCCCTTAGTAGAGAGTTTTACATGTATTGGTCAAACAATGCTTTTGATTGAGTAAGGTTTCTAAATCCCACAACCTTATCTATCTCAGCTCCGTCTTTATAGAAAATCATAGTCGGAACACTCATAATGCCGTTTTGTTTGCAAAGTTTGTCGTTTTGGTCGACATCGACTTCGGCTATTTTGACATCTTTATATTTTGCATCTTTCATTTGGTCAAATATCGCACTTTGCATACGACAAGGTCCGCACCAAGTTCCATAAAACTTGACTACTACAAGTTTGTCATAGTTTAGAACTTCTTTTTCAAAGTTTTGTTCGTTTATATCTACATGTATCATAACTATTCTCCTTTTTTAATATGTGCAAAAAACATCATTTTATTAGGTCATTTACAACAACTGATGCCATAACACACCCACACATGGCTGGATAATATGCAATACTTCCCACAACACGGCCGCTTGAGATGCTATCTTGCGATGTAAATACAACTTGATGATGCAAAACACCTTCTTCTTTGAGACGTTTGCGTAGTATCTTTGCAAGCCCATCATTGTGAGTATCAAAAATATCACAACAGTTAAACTCAGGCACTGAGTATCTATTGCCTGCACCCATCGCACTAATGGATTTTACATTTAATCTATGACACTCTTTTATAAGTTCGATTTTGTCAGTAACTATATCAATCGCATCGACGACATAATCATACTGACCCAAATCAAAGTCTGCGACATTCTCCTTGCAGACTTTTGTATTTAGAGTAGTCAATTTTAAGTCGGGATTTATATCCACCAAACGTGCCTTAAATACGTCAGTTTTTGGACATCCCATAGTACTATGCAAAGCAATGATTTGGCGATTTATATTTGTACAATCGACGGTGTCAAAATCAACAATAGTAAGTGAGCCTATTCCTGACCTAACAAGCATTTCTGCGACATATCCGCCCACTCCACCAAGACCAAAAACAATCACCTTTGAGTCTTTGAGTTTTTGTAATTTTTCAGGTCCAATAAGTAGTTCGGTGCGATCTAAAAATGACATACTAACCTCTCAAATAATCAAAAATTTCTTTTTGTCTAACAGTGTCTTGTGCTCCGGTTTGCATATTTCTAACAGTAAAGACCTTATTATTTATTTCGTCATCGCCGACAGTAATTACGTATTTTACATTTAGTTTGTCAGCGTATTTAAATTGGGCTTTTAGACTACGAAGCATAAGGTCCATTTCTACACAATATCCCTTATCTCTAAGTGTTTTTGCAAGACTAACTACAAACTCGTCGTTTTGTGTAGCACTAGCGATGTAAATATCGACCTTATTGGGGTTTTCGATTTTTATACCTTTGCTTTCTAGATATAATAATAGTCTTTCAATACCTATTCCAAAGCCTATTACTGGAGTGTCCTTACCACCTAGTTCGGCAATTAGATTGTTATAGCGACCACCACCGCCAAGTGCATTTTGTCCGAGTTTTTTGTCGTCATCGACAAACTCAAATACAATATTTGTATAGTAGTCGATACCACGGACAAGTTTTGGGTCTACTCTAAAATTAATTTCTTCTACAGATAGAAGGCGTTGTAGGTGGTCAAAATGTTCTTTACATTCGTCACACAAACAATCTTCAATAGATGGGATATCACGCAAAATTGCCTTACATTCTTCACTCTTACAATCAAGCATGCGAAGCGGATTTTGATTAAATCGGCGATTGCAATCTTCACACATTTCATTAAGGTGAGGTCGAGCATATTCGCGGATTATCTCAATATATTTTTTACGACAATCTGCACAGCCAAGATTGTTTATACTTACTATTGGGTCAATACCAAAAGCACGATAAAACTCAGTCGCTATCATGATTGTTTCAACTTCAGAAAGTACCGAATTTGAACCATACATTTCAAGTCCAAATTGGTGGTGTTGTCTAAGTCTGCCTGCTTGTGGTCTTTCATATCTAAAGCATGGTGTAATATAAAACATTTTGAGTGGCATTGTTTCGTTAAAAAGTCCGTTTTCGATAAAACTACGTGCAACCCCGGCTGTTCCTTCTGGTTTTAATGTAATTGAGCGGTTTCCCTTGTCTAGAAAGGTGTACATCTCCTTGTTTACGATGTCACTCGACTCACCTACACCGCGTACAAAAAGTTCGGTGTGTTCAAACATCGGTGTGCGGATTTCTTTAAGATTGTATTTACGGGCTATATCATAAGCAACTTCTTGCACTTTTTGCCATTTATAACTCTCGCTTGGCAATATGTCTTTTGTCCCTTTTGGAATATTTATCATAATTTCTCCTATTAGATAATGTATCTACTCAAATCGTATTTTTTAGTAGTATCTTTTAATGCATTGTTTACATACTTTTCATCAACTACAACATCCATAACTGGGTGTGTGCCATTTGCATTAAAGGATATGTCTTCAAGAACAAGTTCTAGTATATTATGCAATCTTCTTGCACCAAGATTTTCGCTTGTTTCGTTTTCATTTTCCGCAACTTCACTTATGCGTTTGAGAGCATCTGGTGTAAACGATAAGTTTATATTGTCTACACTAAGAAGTTGGGCATATTGTAAAGTAAGGGCATTTTTCGGAACAGTCAATATCTTGTAAAAATCGTCCTTATTTAGGTTTTGGAGTTCGACCCTAATAGGGAAACGTCCTTGGAATTCTGGAATCAAATCTTCTATTTTACTAACATGGAATGCACCTGCAGCAATAAACAAAATATAATCTGTCTTAATTACGCCATATTTTGTCGTAACCGTACTACCTTCGACAAGTGGCAAAATATCTCTTTGCACACCTTCTCTACTTACATCTGGTCCTTTGCTAGCACCTTTGCCAGCAATTTTGTCGATTTCATCAATAAAGATAATGCCTTCTTGCTCAGCACGACGAATGGCTTCACTATTTAGACTGTCAGTGTCGATAAGTTTGTCACTCTCTTCTGCCATAAGCATGTCAATAGCCTTTGCTACTGTCATTTTCTTTTTGTGTCGACTTTGTGGAAATATACTACCCAACACATTTTGGAAATCAATATCAGGACCCATGTTTGTCATAAGCCCAATAGGCTTTGCTTGTTCGGCTATTGACAATTCTACTACATCATTATCACATTTTCCAGCATCAACATCTGCATATAGTTGTTTTTTAAAATCTTCGTCGGACATCTCTTCAGGTTTTGCAAGTTTTTTAACTGGATACAATACATCAACAATTTTATTTATGACATTTGCACGAGCTTTTACCTTTACTTCTTGTACTTTTTCTTCTTTTACAAGTCTGATCGAAACATCTACTAAGTCTCTTATCATGCTTTCGCAGTCACGTCCAACATAACCAACTTCGGTAAATTTTGTCGCTTCAACCTTTACAAAAGGCGCTTTGACAAGTTTTGCTAGACGTCTAGCAATCTCAGTTTTGCCGACACCAGTAGGTCCTTGCATAATGATGTTTTTAGGTGTTATTTCATCACGCATTTCCTTTGGAAGTTTGCTTCTTCTATAACGATTTCTAAGTGCAATAGCAACTGCTTTTTTCGCATTTGATTGACCAATGATATATTTATCAAGTTCGGTCACTATTTGTTTTGGTGATAAATCCATATTAGACCTCCTCACAAGTGATATGATGATTTGTATAAACGCAAATATCACCTGCTATTTCTATACATTTAATAGCAATTTCACGAGCTGACAAATCAGTATTGTCGATAAGTGCACGACCAGCTGCAAGAGCATAATTTCCGCCGCTACCAATAGCCACAACATTATTTTCAGGTTCGATTACTTCGCCATTACCCGAAACCATAAGAAGTTTGTGCTCATCAGCAACAATCATAAGTGCGTCCAATTTACGCATATATTTGTCGTCACGAAATCCGATAGCAATCTCAACAGCGCTACGCATAAGATTTCCACTAAATTTTTGTAGCAATTCTTCAAAACGAGCTGACAAAGCAAATGCATCTGCAACAGAACCAGCAAATCCAATAATAACTCGGTCGTTGTAGATACGTCTAACTTTTACAGCATTGCCTTTCATAATAACGTGTTCGCCGACAGTAACTTGTCCATCGCCAGCAACAGCAGTTTTACCATTTTTCTTGATCGCAACAATTGTTGTACCTCTAAATTCCATATTAACTCCTTTATTTTGCTTATTATATCATAACCATTTTGTTATTACAACTAAACTATCAAATTGTTTTTTGCAATATCGTCCAATATACATTGTTTTGATAGTTCGTACAACTTTAGATTTTTCTCTTTTTTGTCCCTTATATGTGCATACTCGCCAAGATTTATAAGCCCCATATTACTACTCATAGGCTGAAATGATTTTGGCTCGGCATTTGAGATATAATGTGAAAGTGCTCCTATCATAGTGTGTGTATCCCATAGTATCTCGTTTTCACCCGACATAATGCGTGCCATATTTATGCCACAAACAAGTCCGCTAGCTATACTCTCGATGTATCCTTCTACCCCACTTAATTGACCAGCAATAAAAATATTTGGGTGGTTTTTGAGTCTATAGTTTTTGAGTGACATGGGTGCATTTATGTAAGTATTTCTATGCATTGTGCCATATCGCAAAAACTCAGCATTTTTTAGTCCCGGGATAAGCGAGAAAATACGTTTTTGCTCGGGATATGTAAGATTTGTCTGAAATCCAACCATATTGTAAAAGTCGTTTTGAGTAGTTTCTCTGCGAAGTTGGACAACTGCATATGGTCTACGGCCAGTATGCGAGTCAGTAATTCCGACAGGTTTTAGCGGGCCAAAACGCATTGTATCGACACCACGTTTTGCAAGCACTTCAATGGGCATACAACCTTCAAAAACTTTGTTGTTTTCAAAGTCGTGTAGTTTGACAATCTCGCCATTTACAAGTGCATCATGAAATGCAAGATACTCGTCTTTTTCAAATGGCAAGTTTATATAATCGCTTGTTCCTTTATCGTATCTATCACCCATAAATGCGATATTAAAGTCTATCGAATCAAAATTTACAATAGGTGCTATTGCATCAAAGAAATAAAGATATTCGCCACCCACTAGTCTTTTAATCTCATCGCTAAGGCCATCACTTGTGAGTGGACCTGTAGCGATAATAGTAGGACGAGTCTCATCGATAGAAGTAACTTCTCCTTGAATAAGATTGAAGTCTTTATACTCTTTTAGTTTTGCTGTGACAAGTGCACTAAAGTCATCTCGATTAACGGCAAGAGCATTACCTGCCGGAACGCTTGTAGCATCTGCACATTTAATCACAAGCGAGTCGAGCAATCGAAGTTCGTTTTTGAGTACTCCGCCTGCCGTCGTAGGCAAATCACTTTTAAGACTATTACTACATACAAGCTCGCACAAGTTTGGGTTTTTATGGGCTGGGGAGAACTTTTGCGGTTTCATTTCATACATATCTACCGCAAAACCACGTTTGAGTAGTTGATAACTTGCTTCACAACCCGCAAGTCCCCCGCCGATAATGCTAATTTTGGGTTTGGTCATCAGTATCAGTTTTTTCCTTTTCTTGTTTTTGTATTTTTACATACTCAGTGTAATCACATTTGTCATTACTACATTTCTTTCGAATGTTTGAACCCATCTTTTTGCCCGTCAAATAACTATTGCATTTTGGGCATTTTTCTTCAAGTGGTGCTTCCCACGAAACAAAGTCACATTCGGGATATCCACTACAACCAAAGAAAGTGTTTCCCTTTTTGCTAGTTTTTTCATACACGGGTTTGCCGCATTTTGGACAAATTCCCGCTTGTTTTTGCATACTCATGATGTTTTTGCAATTTGGATAATTGCTACAAGCCAAAAACTCGCCGTATTTGCCAGTACGTATAACCATCTCGCTTCCACATTTGTCACATTTGATGTCTGTAGGTTTAGGTGGAATTTTAAATTTTGTGCTATCGTGGTCTGCCCCATTTAGTTGTTTGACAAAATCTTTATAAAACTCGCTTACAAAGTCTTGCCATGCAATACCTTCTTCGGCTACCTTATCAAGTTTTTCTTCCATGTCAGCAGTAAATTTTGTATCTGCTATGGTATCGAAATACTTCACCATAAAGTCGTTTACATGTTCGCCAAGCTCGGTAGGTTTTATCGCCTTGCCTTCTTTTTCGATATATTTACGACCGCTAAGTGTAGAAATTGTAGGAGTGTATGTCGCTGGACGACCTATACCCTTATCTTCCATCTCTTTTACAATAGTTGCTTCGGTGTATCTTGGTAGTGGCTTTGTAAATTTTTGTGTAGGAACAAGTTCGTTTATTTTCAAAACATCGCCAGTAGCAAGCGGTGGAAGTTTTGCATTTGTTCCTTCTTCTTCATCATCTGTACTTGTATCTTTTTTCTTTTTACCTAGGTCATATAGTTTTGTAAAACCATCAAAAACGGTAGTTTTGCCAGATGCCTTAAATTCGTAATCACCATTCTCGATTTGTGCAACAACTTGGTCATATTCGGCATCTGCCATCTGGCAAGCCAAAAATTTTGTATAAATCATATTGTAAAGTTTGTAGTTGTCGGGTGACAAAAATGGCTTTACGCTCTCAGGAGTCCTTTCAATATGGATAGGTCTTATAGCTTCATGGGCGTCTTGTGCATTTGACTTGGTCTTATACACATTTGGTGTACTTGGAAGATACTTCTCTCCAAAGTTTTCTGCGATGTATTTACGAGCCATTGTGATTGACTCAGGACTAAGTCTTACAGAGTCAGTACGGATATATGTTACGAGTGCGACTTTGCCTTCGCCTTTTATCTCTACACCTTCATACAATTCTTGGGCACATGCTGTTGTCTTTTTAAGGGACATGCCGAGTTTGTTTAAAGCATCTTGTTGCATCGTTGATGTAGTATATGGTGGAGTTGGATGCGATTTTGTAAGTGACTTTTTGACATTGCCTACTACAAAACTACCCGCTTTAAGTTCTGCCAAGGTCTCATCCATTTGTTCTTTGTTTTGAATTGTTACCTTTTTACCTTTCTTTTTAGTAAGTGACGCTTTGAATGTATCCTTCTCTGAAAAGTTATATAGTTTTGCAACTAGCGACCAATACTCTTCGCTCTTAAAGTTTTTGATTTCATTTTCACGGTCTACGATAAGTTTGAGTGTAGCACTTTGAACTCTGCCGGCCGATAGTTTTGGTTGGATTTTGCGGCATAGTATAGGCGATATTTTATAACCTACAAGTCTATCTAGTACCCTACGTGCTTGTTGGGCATTTACAAGATTGATATCTATTCCACGCGGATTTTCAAGTCCCTTTGTGACAGCATTTTTACTAATTTCATTA
Source organism: uncultured Christensenella sp. (assembly GCA_964434265.1). Lineage (GTDB taxonomy): Bacteria > Bacillota > Clostridia > Christensenellales > UBA1242 > UBA11490. The sequence continues at coordinate 284,322 of CAYSUK010000001.1, forward strand.
AATACGATACGAATAGGGTCATTGATATTTAGGTCAAGAATATTACACAAGTGCCAACTTATAGCTTCTCCTTCTCTATCAGGGTCGGTCGCGAGATATATACGGTCAGCCTTGCTTGCCTTTTCGCGTAGCATCTTAACAATATCTTTCTTATCAGAAATAATCTCGTATTGTGGCTTAAAATTGTCTAGTACATTTACTGCAAGTAGATTTGACGGCAAATCTCTTACGTGTCCTTTTGTCGCAACAACTTCATAGTCGCTTCCAAGATATTTTTTGATGGTGTCTTTTTTACCAACACCCTCTATAATAACTAAATTCATTATGTCTCCTTATTTTCTATAATAATTCCCAGGAAGTTTTTGTACTACACCTTTAAGTTCGAGTCGCATGAGTAGTGTGCTGAGTCTTTTAGGCTCAATTTTGAGTCTGGACACAAGTTCTTCATAGTGCACTTCATCATTTTTTAGTGCATCGATGATCATTTGCTCTTCCATGGAAAGTTGTTCCATAACAACGGCTGTTTTGGTCGTTTCTTTACCAAACGAACGTATGATTTCGTCAGCATCTAGCACCATACTGCTTTGGCAATTTTTAATAACCATGTTACAACCTTTGCTATATATGTCAGTAATTCTACCCGGCACTACAAAAAGATCACGATTGTTTTCAAGTGCATATTCTTTTGTGTGCATACTACCGCTTTTCTCAGTAGCTTCGGTGATGAGCACACCTTGACATATGCCCGCAACAATTCGATTGCGTGCTGGGAAGTAATATCTTTGTGGTTTTGTATTTGGTTTGTATTCACTAATAAGTAGTCCGCCACTAGACAAAATCTTTTCTGCCAGTGGTGTATTTGTGGCTGGATAAATGTTGTTTAGTCCGCCACCTAACACTGCAATGGTTTTGCCACCCACTTCAAGGCATGCACTATGTGCGACAGAATCGACACCATCACACAACCCACTCACAATTGTGATGCCCGCTTTAGCGATCTCACGAGTAAACATAGCTGTGACGTCTTTGCCATATCTAGTGCATCGACGCGTACCCACAACAGCCAAGCATGGCGAGTTTAGAAGTTCGGTATTTCCTTTGCAATACAACATGATTGGTGGACTAATTGTTTCTCTTAACAACTTACTATATTTGTCAGACACAATTGACACAAATTTTATATCTTGGTCGTCGAAATTTTTAATATAGTTGTTTATAAAATTTTCATCATGAGCAAAACTCATTTTTTCATATGTAGCATCGTCAATTATATTTAAAATGCTGACTTTATCTTTATCCCAATTGTTCCATAAATCCAATACATTAGGATAAAGTTCGATGAGTTGGTGCAACTTTTTAAGGCTTATGCTATCAAATATACTAAGCCAAATAAGTACTTTTTCTTCTTTACTATACATAACTAATTCCAATATTTTTTATCAAGTGTGCGATATGATATCGCTTCTATAATATGGTCGTCAGTAATATTTTCACTTCCTTCCAAATCGGCAATTGTACGCGCAACTTTAAGTATACGATTATATGCCCTTGCACTAAGGTTAAGCTTTTCAAATGCACCACGAAGTAGTGTATCACTTTCAAAACTCAATTTGCAATATTGTTTGAGTTGTTGGTCGTCCATCTTAGCATTTGAATAGTTGTTGCTTCCGCTATAACGACTGAGTTGAACTTCACGGGCTTTATCGACACGCTTTTTAATCTCTTCACTAGTCTCTTCAAAAACAGTCGAAGTAAGGTCATTATACGTAACATTATCCACTTCAATATGCATATCAATACGGTCCATAAGTGGTCCACTGAGTTTGTTTAGATACTTGTGAATTTGTTGGGGAGTGCACTTACACTCTTTTGTTTTACTGCCATAATTTCCACATGGACATGGGTTCATACTTGCAATAAGCATAAAATTTGCTGGATACTCAACTGTATTTTCAAGTCGAGTAATATTTATGACGCCATCTTCAAGTGGCTGACGTAAAGTTTCGAGCGACTGACGTGAGTATTCTGGAAGTTCGTCCAAAAACAATACGCCATTATGCGAAAGACTGACTTCGCCTGGTTTTGCATATCGCCCACCACCTGTAAGTGAAATAGTCGTAGCAGTATGGTGTGGCGAACGGAATGGTCTATTTGTAATAATTCCTTCTTTACTATCAAGCACACCTGCTATGCTATGTATTTTTGTTACTTCTAAAGCTTCACTAAATGTAAGTTCGGGAAGTATAGATGGAAAACATTTTGCAAGCATTGTTTTACCACTACCTGGCGGACCTATCATGAGCACATTATGTCCACCTGCGGCAGCTATCTCCAATGCGCGTTTTGCACTGTTTTGACCCTTTACATATTTAAAATCGTTTGTTTTACTATACTTTTTCTTAGCAGATGCAAAATCACTTTGCTTTGTAGGCAATATTTCTTTTTCACCTTTCAAAAAACCAACTGTTTCTTCAAGTGATGAAACAGCATATATTTCCATTCCTTCGATAAAACTGGCTTCAATTTCGTTTTCTTTTGGAATTATAACCTTTTTATATCCCGCTTCTCTTGCCGCGATAAGGATAGGCAAAACACCATTTACATGTCGCAAATCGCCATCAAGACTGAGTTCGCCAAGGAAAATAAAATCCTTTGAAAGACTTACGTCTATTTGCTCAGATGCTGACAATATGCCAATCGCAATAGCTAGGTCATAAAGCGGACCTTCTTTTTTTGTATCAGCGGGCGCAAGATTTACGATAATTTTTAATATGGGATATTTAAAACCACTATTTTTAATGGCGCTTCTTACACGTTCTTTACTTTCTTTGATTGAAGTTCCGACCAATCCAACAATGTCATATGCTGGCAATCCTTGATTTATATCCACTTCAACCTTAATTAGATATCCGTCTATTCCATTTAGACCAAAGCTCTTAGTGATAGATAACATTTTCACCTCACAATTATATTTTATTATAATACCTTTTGTGTTTTAATCCAAACAATTTAAAACCATTTGTATATATAAATTATTATATAATATATAATAAGCGGCTTGGATAACTTGTTTTATAAAAAACAAACAAAAAAAGACACCGCATTTGCGATGTCAATAATGTTATTTCTTTTCTTTAATTTTTGCAGCTTTACCAGACAAATCACGAAGATAGTACAATTTTGCACGTCTAACTTTACCATGTTTAACTACTTCAATTTTGTCTACTCTTGGCGAATGGATAGGGAATGTTTTTTCCACACCTACACCAAAAGAAACACGTCTAACTGTAAAAGTCTCTCTAACGCTAGAGTTTTTTCTAGCGATTACGATACCTTCAAAAACTTGAATACGTTCTCTAGTACCTTCTACAATTTTGTTGTATACTTTGACAGTATCTCCAACTGCGAACTCAGGTACTTCTGGTTTTAGATTTTCTCTTTCTAGTGCTTGAATAATTGTCATGACTTTACCTCCTATCATACTTGATGTTCGTACGCAAAATCGCAGAGGACCATCCGAAGTCTATGATATCATACCACAACCCCGGCTTTTTTACAAGTGTTTTTTTACATTTTTTTACATTTTTATTATTTTATTGATTTTGAGGTCTATTTATTCGATATTTTTACAATATTTTACACCTTTATGACGTCATTTTTGATACTTTGCAGAGTACTTAAAAAGCATCGACCAAATGTGTTATTCTATCGCCTATAATTTCCACGACATCAAATCTCACACCAACTTTATCATACAGCCTATTTGCTTTCAAATATCCCATACTTGTCAAGCGGATTTTATGTTGTTTTTGAGCAGTTACCATTTCGCGCGGATAGCCGAAATACAAACTATCTTTGTACTTTACTTCGACAAAAACATAAGTTTCGCCATCTTTTGCAATAAGGTCTATCTCACCTATTTGATTTTTGTAATTTAGTTCGATTACTTTATAACCCTTTTTCATCAGATATTCGAGAGCCATGTGCTCACCGATACTACCTTTTGCCTTATTGTACTGTTTCATATTACTCTCATTTTACAAAATTTTTAATAAATGTATCACGATGTATCTCACACTTGCCGTATTTTTTAAGCGCTTCGATATGCTCTTTGGTGCCATAACCTTTATGTTTTTTAAAATTATATTCTGGATACTGCTCATCAAGTTTACACATAAGTCTATCACGGGTGACCTTAGCCAAAATAGATGCACAGGCGATATTATAACTTAATGCGTCGCCATGAATAATGCTATCGGTAGGCACTTTTGTGTCTATTTTGACAGCATCAATAAGCACAATATCTGGCTTCACAACAAGGCTTTCGATACATTTTTGCATGCCAAGTTTGGTTGCATTTAGAATATTTATTTCGTCGATGGTTTTGTTGTCAACAAGTTCGATATGATAATCGAGTGCCAAATCTACTATTTGGTCAAATAGTTTTTCACGTTTTTTCTCGCTGAGTTTTTTGCTGTCATTTACTTCGTCAAGCACTGGGCTTTTTGGCATAATGACAACAGCAACGGCTACTGGACCTGCAAGCGGGCCACGTCCTGCTTCGTCAATGCCCGCAACATATTGCAATCCTTGTTCGTAATATTTTCTCTCATAATCAAGCATTTTGGTTTTCCAACTTTTTTCTATCTTTAACAGTTAGTTTTTTAATATCTGACACACTTTCAAGAGTGATTCGTCCAAGTTTGCCCGCTTTAAAATCATTTACAATCATATATGCGCCACGGTCATAGTCAATATCGTTTCCTTTAAGAATACATCTTTTTGCAATACAAATGTTTTCGAGTATTTCAAGCGGTGTCATATCGTCTGAAATATCAATACCATATCGGCTTTGAAGTATGTTTTTATCAAGTGCATTTAAGTCTGATATAAGGTCAAGACTAAGGTCTGGAATATCGACAACATTGTCGCTGATAGAGCCAATATATGCTAAGTGATGCGCGACCTTGTTGTTGTCAAATGCTGGCCAAAGTGTACCCGGTGTGTCTAATATCTCCAAGTATGGATTTACCCTTACCCATTGTTTTCCACGTGTAACACCCGGTTTGTTCCCCGTCATTGCCTTGGATTTGCCGACAAGATTATTGGCAAGGGTGCTCTTGCCACTATTTGGAACTCCGACTATCATTGCACGAAGTATAACCTTTACACCCTTATTCTCATACTTTTCAATTTTGGCTTTATTAAGCGACTTTATAGCATTTATAATCTCTTTACAATCGCCCGATGTTGTGCTATTTGTCGAGACACAAATGGTGTTTGGTTTTTTAAACCATTTCATCCAATCTTTGACTTTTTGCTCGTCAGCCATGTCGACTTTATTAAAGACATATATAATAGGTTTTTCGCCAATAAAATCGGCAAACTTTGGATTTACGCATGAAAAAGGTGCACGGCTATCTAGTACATAGATTACCGCATCTACAATTTTTATGTCATTTTCCATCATTTTTAGGGCTTTGTTCATATGCCCCGGATACCATTGGATTATCATAGTTTTTCCTTTATTTTTTATCTAGTAAATCTGGTCGATATTTTTTAGTTTCGAGTAATTTTTGCTCAGTTTTCCACTTTTCAATTTCTTTGTGATTGCCATTTAATAGTACATCTGGAACACTTAGTCCCATAAACTCACGTGGTCGTGTATATTGGGGATATTCGAGCAAATTGTCGCTAAAACTCTCGTCCACGACACTTGTATCACTATGAAGTACATTTGGGACATAACGCAAAATTGCGTCTGTAAGCACCATCGCTGGAAGTTCGCCACCAGTAAGGACATAGTCACCTATGCTAATTTGTTCGTCGACACAAAGTGTAATTATACGTTCGTCTATGCCCTCATAGTGTCCACATACTAGCACTAAGTGGTTATGTTTTTGCGACATGTCTTTCACAACATCTTGTGTCAAAACACGTCCTTTTGGCGACATGTACACAACATATGCGTCGTCGTCCTTTACTGACATAATTGCATCATAAAGTGGTTGGGGTGTCATTATCATGCCGTCGCCACCACTGTATGGATAGTCGTCAGTTTTGTGGTGTTTTTCTTTACTAAAATCCCTTATGTTTACTATATTTATCTCGACAAGTTGTTTCTCCGTCGCTTTGCCGATAAGGCTGGTTTGGAGCGGAGCAAACATCTCAGGGAATATCGTAAGTATATCTATTCTCATAGTTTCTCCTAGCATTTTATCTCGTCAAGAATATATTCGTCGACAGTAATTTTTTTGTTTTGTATATCAATATCAGTGATCACGTCACGAGCATATGGAAACATAAACTCGCCCGTTTGGGTAGAGACAGTAAAGACATCTGCAGCACCATAGCCGTTTACTTCGGTCACTTCGCCGATTACAGTTTTTCTTTGTTTGCTATATACTATGCAACCGACAAAATCCGCCCTTGATATAGCCGAATTTTCAGTCTCAGGCGCATCAAAATATACAGGGACATTACGCAATGTTTCTGCATAGTTTCGGTCGTTTACTTCGTCGACTTTGAGTATAACAAAACCTTCTCTTATAGTCACCTTTTCGACCTTACATGATAGGTTTTTAATTTCGACAGACTCCAATTTTTTAAAGTCAATATCCCAGTCTTCTGGTCGCACACGCATCTCGCCTTTGATGCCTTGTGGTTTTGTAATCACGCCAAGTAATGTTTTCATAATTTCACCTCACATATATAATATCACAAAACAAAGATTTAGCATACAAAAAAATGCCTAAAATTTAGGCATTTTCTTTTTCGATAATCTTTACAACATATCTTTGGTTTGCTTTGGTTGTGACCGACTTTACAATGGTGCGGATAGCTGATGCTATTTTGCCATTTCTGCCTATCACTTTTCCCATGTCGCTTGGGTCTACTTTTACAGTAACCACTTTTACTTTCTCGCTTTCGTCAGCAACAGTGATTTCTACTTGGTCGGGTTTTGATACCAAAGAATTGATTATATATCTCAATAATTCTTCCATCGCACCCTCACCTACTATTTATCTTCTTTTTTCTTTTTGTCAGTTTTTGGAGCACGTTTTGCAACAGGTTTTAGAAGGCCTTGGTTTACAAGAATAGTGCGTGCTGTCTCAGTAGGTTGGGCACCAGTATTTAGCCAGTATTGAGCTCTCTCAACATTTAGGTTTACTTCTGCTGGTGTAGTAAGTGGATTGTATGTTCCGAGTTTTTCGATATACTCTCCATCTCTTGCCTTTCTAGAATCGGTAACTACTACACGATAGAAAGGTGATTTTTTGTCGCCTAGACGAGTAAGTCTGATTTTTACTGCCATTTTTTTATCTCCTTTTGTAAAAATTTTTATATACTCAATTTTTTAGAAAAATTGTAAAAAACATTATTAAAAACCACGCATTGGGTTAAATCTGCCCGACTTCATTTGTTTCATCATGTCTTTGGCTTGGGCAAATTGTTTGAGCAAGATATTTACGTCTTGAATTGTTGTGCCCGAACCCATGGCAATACGTTTTTTCTGACTGCCTTTTATGATGTCAGGATTAGTTCGTTCTTTCTTAGTCATGCTTTGAATGATGGCCTTATTTTTTGCGAGAGCATTTTCATCGATTTGACCGACTTTAAATTTGTTTGCTCCCGGAATCATATTTATTAGGTCATTTATGTTTCCCATCTTACGGACTTGGTCAAACTGAACAAGATAATCATCAAGAGTAAAGCTATTTTCTCTAAATTTCTTTTCGAGTTTTTTTGCTTCTTCTTCAGTCACGACTTGTTGGGCTTTTTCTATAAGGGTCAATACGTCACCCATATTTAGTATTCGGCTTGCCATGCGGTCTGGATAAAATGGCTCTATATCGTCCATTTTTTCGCCTATACCACAGAATTTTATAGGCTTATTTGTAACCGCTTTTATGCTTAGTGCTGCACCGCCACGAGTATCGCCGTCGAGTTTTGTAAGTATAACACCGCTTATGTCAAGTGCGTCATTAAAACTTGTCGCAACAGTAACTGCGTCTTGACCTGTCATACTATCGACGGTAAGAAGTATCTCTTTTGGATTTACCGCTTTTTTGATTTCTTTAAGTTCGGTCATGAGTTCTTCATTTATATGAAGACGACCAGCAGTGTCTATGATTACAACATCATAGCCCTTTTTATCGGCATACTTTATTGCATTTTGCGCTGTCTTTTGTGGTTTGTTTGTGCCTTCGTCATATACTTCGACATCGACTGATTTGCCCACAACTTTAAGTTGGTTTATTGCAGCGGGACGGTAGATATCACAAGCAACAAGAAGTGGTTTTTTGCCTTGCTTTTTTAGGTACTTGGCAAGTTTGCCACACATAGTAGTTTTACCAGCACCTTGAAGTCCGCACATAAGTATAACTGTAGGTGGCGCTGATGCAAATTCGAGCTTAGCATTTGTACTACCCATGAGTGATGTGAGTTCTTCATTGACTATTTTCACAACTTGTTGACCTGGAGTCAACGACTTCATAACACGTTCGCCTTGACACTTTTCACTTATCGACGCAACTAGATTTTTCACAACCATAAAGTTTACGTCAGCTTCTAAAAGTGCAATACGAATTTCACGCATGGCATTTTTGATTTCCAAATCGGTCAATTTGCCACGTTTGGTAATCTTACTAAACACATGATTAAGTTTTTCACTAAGTGAACCAAATAGTGCCATTAGTCCTCCAAAACGTCAAGTATTTTATCTACAATGTCGCTGTCGCCTGTTTTCATATCTTCAATACGTGAGATTTTTGCATACAGTCTAAGTACTGTCTCGTACTTTTCAAGTGCATCAGTCCCTTGACGAATGCTATCAAGTACAGCTTGGCGACTTATGCCCTTAATCTCGCTTATTTCAGCCAAAGAATAGTCATTTGCATAGTACTCTGTAAGCATATCACGTTGTCTTTCAGTCAAGAGTCCGCCATACAAATCAAGTAATTTATTTACCCTAATATTTTTTTCTATTGACATAGTCACTCCTAAAAACAATACTGTAAAGCAAAATTACTTTACAGTATTATATATGAGTATAATATATATGTCAAGTGTTTTTTAAAATTTAGATAAAGTTTTGAACAAAATCATCGGTATCAAACTCTATCATGTCATCAATCCCTTCACCGACACCGACAAACACAACTGGCAAGTTGTACTGTTTTGCGATTGCAAACACCACTCCGCCTTTGGCTGTGCCGTCGAGTTTTGTAAGCACAATGCCGTCAAGTCCTATGGTTTCATTAAAAACTTCGACTTGCGATAAGGCATTTTGACCTGTTGTTGCATCAATGACTAGGTAGTTTTTATGTTGGAAACCTTTACTCTCCCACTCACGTTCGATTATGCGATTAACCTTTTTGAGTTCTTCCATAAGATTGGCTTTATTGTGTAGTCTGCCTGCCGTGTCGACTAGCACTACATCGTCGTGTTTTGCAACCGCACTTGCAATTCCGTCATACACAACAGCACCGACATCGGCACCCTCGGCATATTTTACAATACGACATTTGTTGCGATTTGCCCACTCAGTAAGTTGGTCTGATGCAGCGGCACGAAAGGTATCTCCAGCAACAAACAAAACTTTCTTTTTCTTTTCAGTAAAATAGTGTGCAATTTTGCCTATTGATGTTGTTTTGCCGACACCATTTACACCTACAAAAGTAATAAGCGTAGGATACTCAATAGGTTCGGTCTCGATATCTAGCAAATCTTTCATACTCTCACGAAGAAGTTCTTTAAAGTCTTCTTCGGTCTTGACCTTTTTCTTTTTTGCCAAATGACGTACATTTTCAATTATTTGTTCGGTCGCATCAGTGCCCATATCGCTTGATATCAGAACATATTCTAGTTCTTCGAAAAACTCATCATCAAGTTCGCCACTAAACAAGCCTGACAATTTGGATACCAGTGCATCTTTTGTTTTTTTAAGTCCGGAAAAAAGTTTTGAAAATAGTCCCATTAGTTTTTCTCCACATTTTCTATTGCTTCGCTAAGTTTGACAGAAACAATCTTACTTACACCCTTTTCTTCCATTGTTACACCATACAGACAGTCAGCATGTTCCATAGTAGGCTTTTTGTGGGTAATAACAATAAATTGGGTCTCTTCGCTATACTTTTTCAAATACTTTGCAAAACGTCCTACATTGGCTTCATCTAGCGCTGCTTCTATCTCGTCAAGAAGACAGAATGGCATAGGACGAAGACGCAATATTGCAAACAATATCGCAATAGCAGTAAGCGACTTTTCGCCACCACTGAGAAGAGTGATATTGCTAAGTTTTTTCCCTGGTGGCTCGGCAATAATGTCAACACCTGCTTCCAAAATATCATCACTCTCAACAAGTTCGAGTCGTGCTTTTCCACCACCAAACAATTCTTTAAATACAATTGCAAAGTTTGCGTTTATTTTATCAAATTCTTCTTTGAATCGTGCTGTCATCTCATCAGCAAGTTCTTTAATAATCTTCTTCAAGTCGTCTTCTGCTTGCATAAGGTCTTTGGCTTGATTATACATATCGCCATGACGTTCGAGCAATGCTTTATAATCTTCGATAGCATTGACGTTTATATTGCCAAGTTTGATTATTTCACGTTTGATGCGATTTATCTCAGGCATTGCCGTCTTTATATCAAACAAGTCTTGTTTGTATTCAAGTGCAGTATTGTATGTTACTTCATACTCTGTCCAAACACGTTCTTGCATTGTTTCGATGTCAGTATCAACTTTAGTGAGATTTAGTTCTTGTTGGTACTTTTTATCTTGCAATTTATTGACTTCATTGCCAAGATTCATACGTTCTTCTTCAAGACGACGGAGATTTGATTGCATCTTAATCTTATCATCATTAAGTGTGGCAAGTTTGGTCTTTATATCGTCAAGTTCTTTCATGTTTTCGATTGTATCAATCGACGTCGACGCTTCGCCATATGTAACCTTAAATTTCTCCAATTGCTCATTTGTAGATGCAAGAGATATTTGTGCATTTGTAAGTCCTGCTTTTGTGTTTTCCAAGTCAGATACAAGCCTTATTGATTCTTGTTTGAGCGATAGTATCTCACTTTCAATTTGAGCATTTTGTACTTTTAATGAAATTAATTCATTATTGTATTCGTCTCGTCTTGCTCTAAGGTCACCAAATTGAACTCCACCTAGTCCACTTTCTCCTACCTCGATACCTTTTTCGCTACTATTGAGTTTGTTTAGTTCGGTCTCGATACTAGCAAGCATTTGCTTTGTTTTCTCAATGTCAGCAAAAACACGATTACGTTGGTTTTCAAGGTCAAATGTAAGGTCGTGATATTTATTAAACAATTCTTGGTGTTGGGCAATAGCAACTTCTTTGTTGTGTACAGCAAGTGTTAATTCACGTGCTTTATCATTTATCGAATCAAGTTTTGATGTCAATACATCGTACTCTGCACGTTTTGTAGTTCGCTCTGACTCAAGTCGCTCAATAGCACTCTTAGTATTTGCAATATCATTATCACGTGAAAGCAGATTTGTAACTTGTGCCTTTTTACTGCCACCTGTAATAGAACCTTGTGGATTTATGATATCACCATCAAGAGTAACAATCCTAAATTGATAGTTTGATTGCATTGCAATAGAAACAGCATTGTTTATATTGTTTACAATTACAGTATTTCCAAGCAGACTATCTACTACATTTTGGATTTCTTTGTCATAACTTACAAGGTCACTAGCGACACCAAAACAGCCTTCGTGATTTAGTAAGTGATTATAAGTTCGATCAAAGTGACGCGGTTTGACAGTATTTATAGGCAAGAATGTAATACGACCATACTCACGAGATTTTAGATAGTTTATGAGTTCTTTGGCATTACTATCAGAATAAGTAACGATATTTTGAACACCGCTTCCTAGTGCCATCTCGATAGCTGTTTGATAAGTGGACGGAACTTTAATAAGATTTGCCACAACACCTACTATTTTCTTTTTGAGTTCGGCATTACGCTCAGCATCGGAAAGTAGTCTTTTTACACTGCCATTATAGCCTTCATACTCTTTTTGCATATCAACAAGCAACTTTAGCCTTTGTTGCATAGAGAATATATTTGAAGTGGTTGTGTTTATTTCGTTCTCTTTCTCTTTAATATCATTTGTTTGACCTTGCAAAACATTTAGTGTATAGTCAAGTTCTTTTTGTGTCTTGTTTTTATCTATCGACAATTCTTGAATTGTGTTTTGTTCGGCCTTCAACTTCTCATTGCTATCGTTATATCTAGATACAAGGTCGCTTAGGTTTGCATTATATACTGTAAGATTTGAATTATACGAATTTTTCTCAGCATTTAGTGCAGATATTTGAGCTTTTACATCTCCAAGTTTGCTAAGTGCATCAAAAAGTTTTTTCTGAGTGTCTTCGACTTCGCTTTCGCTTGTTGCAAGTTGGGCCGAAATAGAATCGTACTTTTCTTGCAAGTCACTAGTCTTTGAGCGATTTTGATAAAGCTCGGCTTCCTTATTTGAAATGGCATTCTTATTTGTATATATTTGTTGTTCGAGATTTGCTTTTTGCTCGGTCAAACGTTTGACTTCTTCACTAAGACGGAGACTCTCGACTTCAAGATTGCGAAGACGTTCTTTAATAAGATTTGTCTCGCCGGCTTGTTTTTCAATGCCTACAGTGAGTTCGAGCATTTTATCGCGAAGTTCGGTTACATGTTCGTCTAGGTGATTTATCTCTTCAAAGGTCGAGTTGTAGTCAGATATGACCTTATCAAGTTCGGCTTGACGGCTATTCATCTCTTCTACAATGCCAGCAATTTTCGTGTTTATAATTTCCTTATTTGTGCTGGCAAAGTCATATTGGTGAATATATGCATTTATCTCCAATATTTTTAGTTTTTCTTTGTACTCAAGATATGTTTTGGCCGTCTCAGATTGGCGTTTGAGCGGTGCCAATTGGCGGTCAATCTCCGATATAATATCATTTATACGGGTAAGATTGTCACGAGTACGGTCAAGTTTTCGCTCAGACTCAACCTTTTTTGCTTTAAACTTTGCAATGCCGGCAGCTTCTTCAAAGATAGCGCGGCGGTCTTCGGGTTTGCTATTTATAATCTCTTCGACCTTACCTTGTCCAATAATCGAATAACCGCTTTTGCCGATTCCGCTATCATGCAACATCTCAATAATATCTTTTAGTCGGCACGGTGCTCGATTTATCATATACTCACTCTCGCCACTACGATATAGTTTACGTGTGATTACTATCTCTTCGTATTCGCTACGGAAAATCTTGTTTGAGTTGTCAAAGCATAGTGAAACTTCGCAAAAACTAAGGCTCTTACGTTTTTCAGTGCCTTTAAAAATAACGTCTTGCATGGAAGTTCCACGAAGCATTTTACTTGATTGTTCGCCAAGCACCCAGCGGATAGCATCAGCAACATTACTCTTTCCACAGCCGTTTGGCCCGACTATAGCAGTTATGCCTTCACCAAACGTAATTTTAATAGGGTCTGCAAACGACTTAAACCCCACCATTTCAATTTGTTTAAAATTCAAAATATGCCTCCAAATCGATAAGTCTTATAGATTATATCACACACTAATTTTTTTTCCAAAGCAATTTACACATCAAAACGAAAAAATGCCTACAAATTAGGCATTTTGTTATGTTATTTCGCTTTGCTTAGATATTGCTTAGCGCAGTTTTGTTCGCACTCTTTATGGCTTTTACCTGTCGCTTCGGCGACTTTTTTATCGTCCACATAAAGTGCAACAGTAAATATTTTTTGGTTATTTTTGCCGACTTCTTCCAAAATTTCAAAACGAAAACTCCTTTGTGGTGTCATGGCTTGAAGCGTTTCTTGAAGGGTGGTCTTGTAGTCGATATGGTCGGCGACATGTTTGGCTACATGTTTTTTATCGACCAACAGCATTCTTTCAACAATCGACCTTGCCTCATTTATTCCACCATCAAAATATACTGACGCCAATATACTCTCAAAGACATCGGCTTTTATGCTATCTGACACAACTTTGACACTCTTTCCAACACGAATATAATTGTCGATACGATTTGACTTTATGATGTTTGCGAAAGTCTCGGTCGAAACGAGTTTTGCACGGTACTTTGAAAGCAGCCCAGCATCTACATCAAAATTTTGATAGAGATACTCTCCCACTATAAAGTCAGCAAGAGCATCACCCACATATTCGAGTCGCTCATAACTATCAACACCATGTTCGTGAGCATAACTTGTATGAGTAAGTGCTCTTTCTAAAAGTTTTTCGTTGTTAAATTTATATCCGATTATTTTTTCAATACTATTCATTTTCAATATCCAAATGTATGTTTTCGATATCCTTTGCAATATTTTCTACGACTTTTGCTTTGTGTGCATCGACTACTTGCATAATACTTGCGCAAAAACTCTCAGGAGTACTACTTCCATGCGACTTAATTACAAGTTTTTTACAACCTAATAGGCATGCTCCGCCTTGATTATTGTAGTCAAGTACACTTTTTAAGTTTTTAAAGGATTTTCGCATAAACAGATATCCAAACTTACTCCAAAAACTGCTTTTAATTTCACGTTTGAGCATAGATAGAAGTGACAAAATCGCACCTTCGCTACTTTTTAAGAGAACGTTTCCTGCAAATGCATCGGTCACAACTATATCGTAGTCGCCAGAAAGCAATTCTCTTGCCTCCATATTACCTACAAAGTTTATGCAATCAAGTCTGCTGAGCATAGGGAATACAGTTTTGCATAGTTCGTTTCCTTTATGGTCTTCTGTGCCGACATTTAGTAATGCAACACGTGGTTTTTCAATGCCGTATACATTTTTTAGATATGCATTCGCCATGAGTGCAAAGTGTACAAGATTTATAGGTTTTGAATCCATATTTGCACCACAATCACAGATTGCTACTATGCCACCCTTCTTGGTAGGAAGAATAGGACAAAGTGCTGGTCTTGATACTCCTTGTAGTCTGCCAAGTTTTAAAAACGCACCTGTAAGTACAGCGCCTGTACTTCCACCACTAACCATTCCGACAATCTCTTCGTTTGTGCGAAGTTCGTTTATTGTTTTTACAAGCGAAGACTCAGTTTTTTGTCGGATAGCTGTTGTTGGAACATCGTCATTTGTAATAACATCTGTCGCATCAATAATTGATATTTGGTCAGCATTGTATTTTTCTTCTGCCAAAATATCACTTATCTCGTTTTGTTTGCCGACGATTACTACATGCAAATCCTTGTCTTTATTTACAGCCATTACACTGCCTTTTACTGTGGCGATAGGTGCATTATCCCCACCCATGCCGTCGATTATTACCTTATACATTATATATCTCCTTTTTTGTGTTTTGGTCATTGAATGTGATATGCGAAATCTGACCACTCTCAATCTCAATTATTTTGTTACATACATCTGCAAACTCTGAATATGCACTGAAAATAATTGTCGTTTTGTTTGACGATATGTTTTTTATCACATCTAAAATTTCTTTTTTCTCATCAGCATTGATATTGCGTGGAATTTCGTATATCAAAACAACCCCACTTCCACTTAGCAAGCACTTTGCAAGTCCCAATAAAAACTGTTCTTTACTACTAAGAGTGCTTGGATTTGTCTCCAACTTGTCTTTTGATGACATCAGTTTGTTATATAGTCCAACTTCTTCCAAGGCATTATTAATTTGTTTTTTATTTGACTTTACAAGACTGAGTTCTTTTACTATCGTTTCTTCAAAAAAGTATGGCTTACTAGTAACATACGATATATTTTTAGACATGGCTCGTTTGGAATAATCAGATATTTCAAGTCCATCAATATATATATCACCTTTATCTGGTTCGATAATGCGGTTTAGCATTTCAAAGATAGTTCGTTTGCCCGAACTTCGTGTCCCTAAAAACAAAACAGTATCGCCGTCTTTAATATGAAAATTTACATCTTTTAATGTTGTACGGTTTTCGTCGTTTGGTTTTTTAGAATAATATACATTTATGAAGTCAATTTGTCCTAAAATGTCATCATAATTGTTTTTGCCAAATCGCACAACGTCGCGTTCGGTAAATTCGGAGACTGTCTTTACTCTATTCATGCTTACAATGGCATTTTTGAGTTCGGTAAATATAACCAAAAACTCGTTTGAAACAGTGATACAATTTGAAATATATGGCACAACTATCAAATACATTTCAAGTGTAAGTGAACCTTTAGATACCATTATGACCATAAACACTGTAACAACAAAGATAAACAAATTACACCATACATAATACCAGTTGTCGATAGCCGACGACCAGTGTTGGCGACGACGGAATTCGTCGATATATCTATCGCCAGTTTTCGCTGTTTTTTCTTTAAGCATGTGTTTGACATTGTCATTATTTACATAATCTTTTGAGTCCAGTACTTTTGAAAATGCAGTATATTCGTCATCAATACTCTCTCTAATTTTGCGAGTGCCGTTTGCATAGCGTGTTTGGAGTAAGGATATGATAACGCTATTTATGTAAATCATAACCACAATAACAAGTGCAACTATTATATTTATACCAGCAACAATGCAAAGCATAATAATTACTTGAAGTAGTCGTCCCAATCTACCCGTCAAAGAATCTGAAAAATTTGCGACAGTATAAACATCTTGGTGATAAATATTTAAAAGTTTGTTGGCGCTATTTGTCTTAAAGTTTTCTTTTTCGGCAACAAACATTTTATCGACTATCTCACTTTGCATTCGGGCATAACTACTTTTAAGTAGACGTGGGTGAATTATATATTTAGGATGAATGAATACATTTCTAAGTGTATATAGCAACACACCAAACAATAGATTTAGTATAGCCAATTTATAATTGCCGACAGTAATTGCAGTAATTACCTTGGCCGAAAAAACCGGTTCGAGCACGATACATATTCGATACAAACATGATGACAACAGCGACAAACTAAACCATTTTTTATCAGGGCGCGCAAACTGCCACCACTTTTTAAGCATTTTAAGATTTTCTCGCATAAATAATTCCTTTCAGTGATTATAATAACACATAAAGCCAAATATCACAAACAATTAGCGAAAAAAAATAAAGACCACATTATATGGTCTTTACAAAAACTATTTAGTTTCGTTGTTTTCTTTTTTGTCTTTGGCTACGACGATTTTTTGTTCGCCATCATAATATCCACATTTCTTGCAAACTCTGTGGTTTTCTTTAAGTTCGTGACAGTGTGGACACTCAACAAGAGAAGGTGTAGAAATCTTCCAATTTGCTTTTCTTGAATTACGTCTAGCCTTAGATACCTTACTTTTTGGTACTGCCATATTGCACCTCCCTATTTATTTGCTCTAAGATTATATAGCAATAAAACATCTTTGTCAATTATAAAACAAAACTATTTTTGTGATTTTTTGATTAAATCGACTATCTAGCTACGATTTTCTCAGTTTCTTTTGCAATTACGTACTCTTCGTCAGTAGGAATTACAAATGTACGTACACGCGAACCATCTGCTGTAATCTCTGCGATTTGGTCTCTTTCTACACCATAGTTTTTGTCGTTGTCTACGCTCCAACCGATATAGTCCATGTTTTCAGAAACCATTTCTCTTACTTCTGGTGTATGCTCGCCAACACCTGCTGTAAATACTACTGCGTCAAGACCGCCCATTGCTGCAGAATATGCACCGATATATTTTTTGATACGATAAGCATACATTTTGAGTGACAACTCGATATCAGGATCGCCTCTAAGTTCAAGTATCTCACGCATGTCAGATGCTTTACCGTTTACACCGATAAGACCGCTATCTTTATTTAGCATCTTCAATACTTCGCTTACTGACTTACCTTCTTTCTTGCAGATAAACTCAATTACTGCTGGGTCGATATCGCCCGAACGAGTATTCATCATGATACCTTCAAGTGGTGTAAAGCCCATAGATGTATCAATACTCTCGCCACCTTTTACAGCTGTGATAGATGCACCACTTCCGATGTGACAAGTGATAATTTTAAGGTCTTTTATGTCCTTACCCATTACTCTTGCACATTCGTTTGCTACAAAGTAGTGACTTGTGCCATGAGCGCCATAACGACGGATAGCGTATTCGTCATAGTATCTTTTAGGAATAGCATATCTATATGCATAATCTGGAAGTGTCTTATGGAAACCGATATCAAATACAGCGACATTTGGGATTTCGCTACTAACAGCCATTGCACCCTCAATACCTGAGATTGCACCTGGAACATGTAGTGGCGAGAAATCAACACGTGATTTAAAGTCTTCTAGCACTTCTGGTGTAACCAAAATAGGGTCAAAATACTTGTCACCTACGTTTACGACACGGTGGCCAAATGCTTTGATTTCTTTAATGTCTTTTACAACACCAACTTCACTATCAGTAAGTTGTGAAAGAACCATTGTCATTGCTTTTGCGTGGTCGTTTATTGTCTCATTTATAATAACTTCTTTGCCATTTGCTTTGTATCTTAAAAAGGACTTGCCTTCGCCAATACGTTCTACATTGCCTTTTGCTAGGACTTTTGCTTCTGCTGTCTCTAAAAGTTGGAATTTTAGAGTGCTACTTCCAGCATTAATAACTAAAATTTTCATATTTTCTCCTTAATTTTTACTTTGCAAAATTGTTATAGCGATTGTTGTGACTATTTCGCTCTCGCTTGCCCCACGGCTTAGGTCATTTACAGGTTTGTTTAGACCTTGCACAATAGGACCAATAGCTTTGTACCCACCAAATCGTTGCATAATCTTATATCCAATGTTTCCGCTATTAAGGTCAGGGAATACAAGTACATTTGCCCTGCCACCAACAGACGAGTCTGGACACTTAACTTTTGCAACGTCGCTACAAATTGCACTATCTAATTGTAACTCGCCATCGTACTTAAAGTCAAGAGATTTAGCATTCATTATTGAGACAGTTTTACGAATTTTATCCGCCGACTCACCCACACCGCTACCTTTGGTCGAATATGAAAGCAGTGCAACTCGTGGGTCTTCGCCCAAAAATGTGCGAAAACTATTTGCGCTGTCAATGGCGATATCGGCAAGTTCTTCGCTAGATGGGTTTTCCATAATAGCACAGTCGCTAAGCAGATACTTTTCACGGCTACCATCTTTTAGCATAATGAAAAAACTCGATGCCTTTTTATTGGGTCTACATTTTATTATTTGGAATGCAGGCTTGAAAGTGTCTTTTGATGGGACGCATATGCCCGACACACTGCCATCTACGAGTCCAAGTTCGACCATCATTGTCGCATAGTATACGGGGTCTTGTAGTAGTTTTTTGGCATCGTCAAGCGTAATCCCCTTATCCTTTCTTATCACATACAATGCATTTGCAAGCATTTCAGTCATCTCATGTGTATGGATATTTACCACTCTTACATTTTTGTATGATTGCAGATTATACTTTTTTAAGTCATCGTCATTTTGAACTAAAAACACAACATCGCAAATATTATTCTTAGCACAGTACAGTCCTGCATTGACGATTTTGTCAGACATGCTCGCTTCGGGCAAAACGATTGTGCCTTTGAGTTTTTTGGCAGAGTTTAGCCATTTGGTTTCTTGAGCAGAAAAAGTGTAATTTTCCATAAAACAACTCCCTTTTGTCAAAAAGTATTTGCAAGTAAGCAAAAACTATTATATAATGATTTTGTAGTTATATAATACACTATTTAATATAATTTGTAAAACAATTAGGTGAAATATGAATTTATGTGCAATTATTTGTGAATACAATCCATTACACTATGGTCACTTGTATCACATTCAAAAATCCAAAGAACTAAGTGGTGCCGACGGAGTGCTTTGCATACTTAGCGGAAACTTTACCCAACGTGGCGAGCCCACTGTCTGCAACAAATACATCAGAGCGACTATGGCACTTGAAGCAGGAGCAGATATTGTTGTACAAATGCCGACAGCATATGCTTGTTCGTCAGCAGAAATATTTGCTTTGGCAGGTGTCAAGATTGCAAACAGTTTTAAAAATGTCACTCACCTTTCATTTGGGTGTGAGACCAAAAACTATGAGTTGTTGAAAGAAATAGCCAGATATCTTGCCGACGAGCCAAAAGAATACAAGGACGCACTTGCCCACTACATGGACGAAGGAAACAGCCTTGTGGTTAGTCGCAAAAAAGCACTCGAACAACTCATAAAGGAAAGCAAGGTCGAGTTTAGTGAGATTACGGAGACTCTTGACATACTACAAAAACCAAACAACATTCTTGCCATCGAATACTTGAAAGCATTATACAAAACAAACAGCACGATTGAGCCAGTATTTGTAAATCGTGGATGCAGTGAGTATCACAGCGACGAAGTAAACGGCAAAGACACAAGTGCTACTGCTATCAGATGTCGACTTTCAGACAATCCAAAAACACACTCTATAAAAAAATACATGCCAAAGTTTGCATACAAGCGACTACATGAAGAAGTAAAACGTTTTGGGCTACCTGACTCCGAGCTATTTAGTGACCTATGCATGTACAAGATGAAGACTTGTTCGGCAGATGACATTAAAGAACTTTATGATGTAAGCGAAGGACTTGAAAACCGATTTGTGGACAGTGCAAAAGATATAAAAGACCTAAATACACTACTTCTTGATGTAAAATCAAAACGTTATACTTACACACGACTTAAAAGAATTGTGCTACGTGAATTGCTCGGAATCAAACGTGACACAATAGAAAAGATATATACCGTAGACAAATTGCCATATATAAAGGTGTTGGGATTTAGAAGCGACCGTGAAGACCTACTTAGAGAAGTCGATGCGGATACAAATCTTATTATCCGAAACAACAATATTATCTCGAAACCAAGTGCATACTACAAAGACTTGACTGCTATCGAAGACCGAGCAAATGCCGTCTACAATTTGCTTCTTAAAAAGTCAAAAGAAGTACCTAAGTACTCCCCTGATTTGCTCACAAAAACAATCAAATTATAATCTACTATGCAAAGTAAAAAATCGCCATATTATAGGCGATTTTTTTATGTTTGCATAGCATTAAAGATATATATTTAGTGCAGGAACAGCGCCGCCGTTCAGATAGGCGACACCATTGCCGTAGTAGACAAGACATTCCATGAGTCCAGCGGCAAATTTGCTGTTGTAGTAGCAAGGAGACCGAAGCCAGACATCACCACCATCTATAAACGTAAACACATCATAGTTTTCATCATCTGGTGAAGGTTCGGTTCCGTCAAATATAGTATCTATCAGATATTCTTTTGTATATGTCAATACATTTGTCGCTTTTGCATAGTCGGTAGTTTTCCATATACGAGCAGAATCTACTGTAGAACGGTCAGAATTAAAGCCATATGATGTATTGATAAGGTCGGCATAACTTAGTGCAAATACATAGTCTTCTGTGTCTTCACAGGTGTATGGGTTTGTGCTATTAGGTGCATAAGTAGTCGACACAGAGTTGTCTACTTCTGTAAGCTGGATAAGTGACTTTTGGTCTGATGTAAATGATTTAGTATAAAAGTCGCCAGTAAGGAATGCACGGAGTTCACTCCACTTGTAGTTATTGGCATATACTTGCTCTCCATTGTCGGTCAAAATATTGCCCGATGCATCGGTAGCATAGTAATCACTTCCGCTATGAGTATAGTGTGATTGATATGCCATTCCTTGGAGTATGGTGTCTGATGTTATCAGTGCTGTGCCATTTGAATTACTTAGTATTCTCCATTTGATTGGCTCGACTTTGAAATAATACTCAGTGCCAGTAACCATAGTTGTGCCATCAGATGCTTGAGCTGAGTCATTGGAATATATCTTAGCTATCACTTTTGCATATTTTTCACCATCAGAGCCGGTATAGTAGCCATTGCTATCTACTGAGTCAGATGTAATAGTAACATTGGCGGATTTGATGGTTTGCGGAAACTCTCCAAAGTAGATGTATTTATCTTCTTCCATGTCGTATAATACTGGGTCAAAGTTTTCAAAGTAAGATTTGAAATAAGGGATATTTAGTGGAATGCGAGTGTTTGTCTTGTCATATATCTCACTTTGCACAACAACTGCTTTTATCTTAACATTACTTTTCTTTCCGCTATACTCGCTTGATATATTAAGAGAGAAATTAACCGATGTGGTAAATGAGATTGTAAGTCCGCTTGTCGTAGGGGTTATTTCATATAGCTTAGTAGTATCATCAGCATAGACTAAATACAATATATTCCTGTACACCACCATGACCGCATCGGTACTTGTAGTGCCGTTTATCTTAACAGGGAATGTTTGACCTTGGGTAAGGTACATTGTTACACCTTTGACATCAGAAACAAGAGTCGGGGTCGCACGAAGGACGGCCGGAACTGGCTTGCCAGTTTCGCCTGCCTTAATTACAAGCTCGGTTTCGATATCTACTGTTTGTCCTGGGACAACAGCAGACGAACTTAGATTTGAAAACGATATACCTTTTTCACCATCAAAGTAAATGGAAGCACCAAGGGAGATGTTTGACGCATTTTGTTTTACATCGCCAAAAATAGCCATAGTAAGACCTATGGTAGACCCAACAACAATGACAAGTATCAAAGCCATGCATATTAACAAACTATTGTACTTTTTATTTTCCATTTTCCCCTTATATATTTTACCCAACATGAGTGTATTTATCTATTATCGTACGGGGATATCCACATACTTTCCCCTACAAACCTATTTTACCCCCCCCCCCTATGGGGTGTGTCAAGCGATTTTGCATAAGTTGTGTGGAAAAGTGGTGGTTTTGAGTAGTTTTGGGGCAAAAATAGGACTGAGTTATGCACAAAAAAAGACCGCTTAGGGTCTTTAAATCAAATAATTAGTTTGTATAGTTTTCGATAAGTTCTTTTATTTTTGGCAAGCATTTTTCACAGGCTTTACGTCCTTCTTCAATTATTTGAGTGGCGACGTCGCCGTCAAAAATATATTGTTTGTTTTGTGGGATGTGCGGTGTGATTTTGATATTGTAAAACTTATGCATGTTTTTTTGGCTTTCTTGTTGGGATATGAGCCATGCTTGGGTCAAGATGCCGACCGCCGTTCGTGGAAGTCTATTAAACTCACTTGACGACACAACATCGACTGCAATTACGATATCGGCACCCATATTTCGGGCATGGGCATGTGGCAAGTTGTTTTTGACACCGCCGTCTACAAAGGTGCGACCATCGACTTTTACAGGAACGAATATGCCCGGAACGCTCATGCTAGCACGCACAGCATTTAGCATATTACCCTTTTCAAACAGCACTTCTTCACCCGTTTGAATATCGACAGCATTGCAAGCAAAACGCACAGGCAGGTCTTCGATGTTTTGGTCTTTTGGGATACCCTTTTCGAGCATTCGCATAACACGACGGCCAGATATAAGGCCTTTTAATCCAAGGCTTATGTCGACGATTTGACGGGTTTTGAGTGATGAAGCAAATTGTTCGAGAGAGTCAGCGCTTGCGCCATTGCACCAAAATGCACCGACAACAGCACCCATACTTGTGCCTACGATAATGTCGATAGGAATATTGTTTTCACGAAGGACGTCGAGCACACCTATGTGGGCAAAGCCCAATGCTCCGCCACCGCCCAAGGCTACTGCTACTACTGGTCTTTTTTTCATATCTACCACTCCTTTTTAATATAATATATCACAATTCTTTTTATGTCAAAGGGACTTTATGACAAAACTTAAAAAAATTTTTAGTACTCAAAAACTACTTATATGTTGTATTATTTTACTAATACTAGCTGTTTGCATAAATGCAAGCATGAGCATAAATGCATGTGTAGATGGGCTTACGGTCTGGGCGACAAGGTTACTGCCAGCGCTATTCCCGTTTTTCTTTTTGACACGGCTATTTTCTTCGCTTGGCGGGGTTGAGATTTTTGAAAAACTACTCTCGCCTATCACTAAAAAAT
Source organism: uncultured Christensenella sp. (assembly GCA_964434265.1). Taxonomy (GTDB): domain Bacteria; phylum Bacillota; class Clostridia; order Christensenellales; family UBA1242; genus UBA11490. The sequence goes on from CAYSUK010000001.1 coordinate 308,292, forward strand.
TATACAACACCGATGGCAAATCAGGATACATATTTGCTATGAGTCTTCTCTCGGGTTATCCGGTCAGTGCAAAGCTCACCGCCGAACTATATCTCGACGGCAAAATCACTCGTGGTCAAGCATACCGAACTATCACATTTTCGTCGACAAGCGGGCCACTGTTTGTAATAACGACAGTAGGAATAGGAATGTTTGGCAATGTCGGTCTTGGACTTCTTATAATGCTAGTGCATATTATTGGGAGCATGCTGAACGGGCTACTATATCGCAGATATGCACTTTCCGACAATTTTCGACAAATTCCGAAAATGCACGACAAATCGCAAAACATACTTGAAGATGCAATGATGAGTAGTATAAATAGCATATTACTAATCGGTGGTTATGTGTGCTTTTTCTTTGTGATTATATCACTCATACTCAAGTTAAATATTCTATCACCTATCGTAAAACTTGTAAGTATTTTTGGAATCAAGCAAAGTTTGTCGCAAGGTGTGCTAAGTGGAATAATTGAGATAACCCGTGGTTGTCTTGATTTATCTACATGTGGATTGTCTAATAGGACTGCCCTTATTTTAATAAGCACTATTATTTCTTGGGGTGGACTTTCAATCAATCTTCAAGCACTTGCGTTTTTGAAGAAAATGCAGTTTTCGACAAAATTCTACTTTGTGTCAAAAATCACACAAACAGCTATCACTCTCTTCGTTGCTATATTATTTTCCCTATTTATTTGACTACTATGCAAATTACAAAAAACACACGAAAATTCGTGTGTTTTTTATCTTAGTAATAAAATGCTACAAGGCTATCTTTAAAGTCTTGATAATATGACCTTAGTGTCTTTACTCCACCTATTGTGTGTTCGAGCGGAATTACTAGTGCATTTATTATTTTGATGTTTTCAAGTTTGATTGCTTCAAAAATACCCTTTATCACAATAATCACTTCTTCTTTGACATGTTGTTTGAGTCGTGGTTCTTTTGTGACTGCTGAGTAAAGTTGGTTTAGTGCTCGCATAAGATTTGCGTATAGTATCTTATTGTTTGGTGCGTTTTGCGTGTCTGGGGTTTGGTTCTCTAGTCCGTCCATAACAATTTGATTTGTATCGACTTCTTCATTAAACATCTTTATAGGTTCGCCGTCTTCGGTGATTTGCAAAATATTTAGAAAAGAATTTTTAAATGGCACAAGGACGTTTATTGCAAAATTGCTATAACTTATATTATATCCTTCAGCACTATAAAAATTGTCGTTTACAAAACTTTGCAAGTTCATTTTGCCTTTATCGACTTCTAGTAGCAAGCAGAAAACAAGTGCAATTATTTTCTTCTCGTCGCTTGGCAAAACAAAATATCCGCCGTTTACCTTATTGTCGACTTTGGCATTTTGAAGTTCGGTGCGAAAATTAAAGCCGTTCATGCATCTAGCAACGACATCATAAAGAATTGTGCTATTTGCGATAGCTGTCAAAATTTTGCTTATCTTTATGTCCGACAAAATAAATCTGCCGTCTATCATCTCATTACAAGCAGAGAAAAATTGGATAAGTTCGTTTTTTTCGTTTTGTGTAAAATCTTTCATAGGTCAACTCCTATATATAGTATATTTGTTTTTGATTTTTTTAGCAAATCAATTATAATAATAGTTATAAATTTATTATTAAAATGTCAAAGATTTGTATTTTACAAATTTTTATGTTAGAATATGTAAAAATAAGGAGAAAATCATGGAGTTTGCACTCGACTCGACAGTCAACAAATTAAAACTACTTTTTTTATTAGACAAAATGGAAATACCTTTGACAGAAAACTCCATTATTGATATTTTTACAAGCCGTAATGCTTGGCTAAAATATATGGACTGCAAAGAGATACTTTTTCAATTGCTTGAAGCGGGTTTTATATACAAGGCTGGCAATGAAGAAAATGACGAAGAGTCTCGTTATGGCATTACATACGAAGGACGAAATTGTCTCAGCCACTTCTATCTTCGCATTCCACAAAGTTGGCGTGAAGAAGCAACAAACTTTGCAAAAGACAATCGCATGTCATTCAAACGCAGTCAAGAATATCTATCAGAATATTACAAAAACGATGACGGAAGCCACTCGGTTGTGCTTAAAATAAAAGAACCTATGGTTTCGCAATCGCTACTTGAAATCAAACTCAAAGCACCTACTCGTCATTCGGCCATATCGGCTTGCAAAAAATGGCGTGAAAATGCTTCAAACATTTTTGAATATCTTTATGACAACATAATTGACGAACAATAATATAAAAAATGCAGTGAAATTCACTGCATTTTTTTAGTTGTTCCAGTTCCAATCGGCTATTTCTGGCATATCAACACCATACTTTCTTATATACTCGTCATTTTCTTTGAGTTTTGACTTAGCAAATTTTGCAATCTCGTCACGTTTTTCTTTTGGAATATCTATCACCTTTATCGCACGCAATACAAGATTGTATCTATCAATTTTGTTTAGGGCACACATATCAAATGATGTTGTGATTGTGCCTTCTTCTTGATAGCCTGATACTTGCATGTTGCGGTTTTGGCGGTCATGAGTGAGTTGGTGAATAAGATTTGGATAGCCATGGAAATTGAAGATTATAGGTTTGTCTTTTGTAAATAGTTTGTTGTATTCGCTATCAGATAGTCCATGTGGGTGGTGTTTTTCTGATGTGAGTTTCATAAGGTCAACAACATTTACAAAACGGATATTTAGATTTGGCAAAAGTTTTTTAAGGATAGAAACACATGCCAAAGCTTCAATAGTCGCTGTGTCGCCACATGATGCAACGATTAGGTCTGGGTGTCGGGTGTCGTTTTGACCTGCCCACTCCCACTCACCTATGCCTTTTTCGCAATGCGCTTTTGATTCGTCCATCGAGAGCCATTGCCAACGTGGGTGTTTTGATGCAACGATTGTGTTTACGTAGTTTTTAGTCTTTGCACAATGGTCATAGCATGCGATAAGTGTATTTGCATCTGCTGGCAAGTACACACGTACGACGTCGGCCTTTTTACTGACCATGTGATCCAAAAATCCCGGGTCTTGGTGAGTAAAACCGTTGTGGTCTTGTTGCCATACATTGCTTGTAAGGATAAGGTTTAGCGATGAAATAGGTCGTCGCCACTCAATATGATTGCAGACATTTAGCCACTTAGAGTGTTGGGCTACCATGCTATCAACCACGCGAATAAATGCTTCATAACTATCAAACATGCCATGTCGACCGGTGAGCAAATAGCCTTCAAGCATGCCTTCGCATAGATGCTCGGACAAATATGAGTCGTGAATGCGACCGCTATTTGAAAGCAGTTCGTCCGTACCAAGCATTTTTGCTCCAAACATACGTTTTTCTACTTCAAATGGCTTATAAAGTCTATTACTCATGGCTTCGTCTGGACTAAATATGCGGTAGTTTTTATTGTCTTTATTTAGTACAAAAAGGTCACGAATGTATCCGCCAAGTTCGAGCATGTCTTGTGCTTTGACAGTGCCATGGCCTTTAAACTTGACAGCATATTTCTTAATTGAAGGAGTAACAAGTTCTTTAAGTAGCAATCCACCATTTGCATATGGTGATGCTGTCATACGTCTATCGCCCTTTGGAATAATCTCGGCAATATCAGATTTTAAACGATAATTTTCGTCAAACAAACTATCTGGGTCATAACTATTTAGCCAGTTTTTGAGCATGGCTAAGTCGTCGGCATTTTCGATTGTGAGCGGAACTTGGTGGGCTCTAAACGAACCTTCGATTTGTTTGCCGTCCACAACTTTTGGACCAGTCCAGCCCTTTGGCGTACGCAAAACAATCATTGGCCATTTGATATCAGCAGTGTTTTTTGATTTCTTTATGGCATTTATGTCCTTCATGCAATTGTCCATAGCCAAAGCAATAGTTTTGTGCATAGTCATTGGGTCATCACCTTCGACAAAATATGGTCGATAACCGTAGCCAAAGAATAGCGATGTAAGTTCGGTCTTAGAAAGTCTTGATAAAACAGTTGGGTTTGATATTTTATAACCATTTAGATGCAAAACTGGAAGCACCACGCCATCGGTTTTTGGATTTATAAACTTACAACCAAACCACGATGTTGCAAGCGGGCCTGTTTCGGCTTCGCCATCGCCCACTACGGTTACGGCAATAAGGTCGGGATTGTCGAGCACTGCGCCAAATGCATGTGCGAGCGAATAACCAAGTTCGCCACCTTCGTGGATAGAACCTGGGGTCTCTGGAACACAGTGCGAGCCAATGCCGCCCGGGAATGAAAACTGCTTGCATAGGGTTTTCATACCTTCACGGTTTTGTGAGATTTTTGGATATGTCTCAGAGTATACTCCCTCAAGATAACTATTTGCTGTCAAAAAGTTTCCGCCATGGCCTGGACCTGAGATGAAAATCATGTTTTGGTCGTATTTATTTATTACTCTATCACAATGTGCATAGATAAAATTTTGGCCAGCAACCGTTCCCCAGTGTCCAACTAGTTTTTTCTTAACATCTGCAAAACAAAGTTCGTGGTCTCGCATTAGCGGATTGTCAAGTAAATAAAGTTGGGCTACTGATAGATAGTTTGCCGCCTTCCAATAACTATTAAGTTTTTCTAAATATTGAGTTGTGCTAAATTTGTCTTTCATAATATTTGTCTCCGTCCGTTATTATACCAGCATTGAAAAAAATTTACTATTATTTTTTACTAAATATTTATTATTTTATCACTAAAAGGAAAAAACATAGCAAATGCTATGTTTTTCATTATTTTTCTTCAATATCCATATTGTTTAAATCAAATAGTGGACTATCAAAAAATTCTGCAATGGTCATATCAAATGCTTTTATAATTAAAACCATATTTTTAAAATTTGTAGTGCCATATTTGCAATTAAGTATATCTGTCATTGTACTATGATACAACCCTGTCTCTTGTGCTAATTTGTACTGTGTCATTTTTTTAAGTTTTAAAATTTCTCTTACTCTCAACGAAAATGCTTTATTCAACTTCATACTACACCAACAAATGTCATTTTAATTTTTTCATCAAATCTAAAATAGTTTGCTTACTATCACTAGAAAGATTGTTGTATAAATCTAAGACATTTTTATCTTCCTTATTATACTTATCTCCAAGATAGAAAAAATCTTGCGGTGTAATTTCTACCATATCACAAAAATCAAGTAAAGTCTTTACTTTTAATTCTACACTTTTATTCTCTATTGTTGAGATAAATTGTGGATTATATCCCAATTGAAGACTAGCTTCTCTCATAGACAAATTTGCCTTAGTACGAAAATACCCTAATCTTCTTATAATTTCATCATATGTTATCTTTTTCATATTATACTCCTTACATATATTTTAATCTATGAACAAAGAACATATGATTGAGTGAGTGTATCATATTTTATTTTTTTAATTAAAAATACTATACTGTTTAAACCATATGTGATATAATATTTGCAACAATCAATTATTTTATACTGTAAAACATAAAAAAATCGCCAAATATATGGCGATTTTTTATTTATGCATAGTAGTATGCATATTATTTTAGCGAATCAAGTTTTGATGATAGTTCGGCTTTGAGACTTGTATACTTCTCTACTTTTGCACGTTCTTCGTCGACAAGTTTTTGTGGGGCTTTTTCGACAAAGTTTGCATTATTTAGTTTACCTTCAGCACGAGCCAATTCGCTTGTTGCTTTTTCAAGTTCGGCTGTAAGTCGTTCTATTTCTTTTTCTTTATTTTCGACATCATCGTTTGCGATATATACCGATAGTGTTGTGTCGATGATCGACTTCATATTGTCTTTTGGAGTATGTATAAGTTCTATCCCCTTACCCATGCCAAGACGATTTACTACATTTAATAGATTTGCTCCGACCTTTTCGGCTTGGGTCGACAATACAAATAGTGGAAGTCTTACATTGTCGGCAATCTTGAGTGTGCTACGCAAATTACGGATATTGCGAATTACTTCACGGATATTTTCCACTTTTTGATTTGCTTCTTTAAAGACAAACTTCTTGCTATATTCTGGGAATGCACTTATCATTATACTCTCTTCATGAAGTGGAAGATTTTGATATATTTCTTCGGTCACAAATGGGATAAATGGATGCAACAATTTGAGAAGTGTAGTAAGGACATAGTTTAGTGTAGCAAGTGTGCCTTCTTTTAGGTCGTCTGTCATATTACATTTACTCATTTCAATGTACCAGTCACAGAATTTTGTCCAGAAAAAGTCGTTTAGTTCGCTCGCAACAAGCCCTATTTCATAGTTGTCAAATTTCTTGTTTACGCTTTTTACACACAAATTAAGTTGGTGCAAAATCCATTTGTCGCACTCGGAGAGTTTGACTTCGCTTATAGGTTTTACTGTATTACCTTCAAGTTGGGTCGTAACATAAAGGCTAGCATTCCAGATTTTGTTTATAAAGTTTCGAGTAAGCTCGACCTTTTTCTCAGAGAAACGCGAGTCAGATTGGATAGCGACTCCATCAAACAAGCTAAATCTAAGTGCATCAACACCATACTTATCTACCATCTCGATAGGGTCAGTGCCATTTCCGAGAGTTTTGCTCATTTTGCGACCTTGTGCGTCTTTGACTATGCCATTTATAACTATATCGCGGAATGGGATTTCTCCGACATATTCGAGTCCAGAGAAAATCATACGAGAAACCCAAAGATTTATAATCTCCCTACCTGTAACCATAACATTTGTAGGATAGAAGTATTTAAGTTCGTCAGTTTTGTCAGGGAAACCTAGTGTGCTAAGTGGCCAAAGTGCACTACTAAACCATGTGTCAAGTTTGTCGGTTTCTTTAAGCAAATTGTGGCTATGGCATTTTGGACACTCAGTAGGGTCAGTAAGTTCGACAATGGTCTCGCCACAATCTTCGCAAGTGAAAATTGGGATATCGTGACCCGACCAAATTTGGCGAGAAATGCACCAGTCTTTTATGTTGTGCATCCAGTGCAAATAACTCTTTTTGTATTGTGGGTCAACAAATCTAACATCGCCGTCTTCGACTGCTTTGATTGCAGGTTTTGCAAGTTCGTCCATTTTAACAAACCATTGAGACGAGATAAGTGGCTCGATTACTGTCTTACAACGTTCGCAATGACCTACGCTATGTGAGTAGTCTTCGATTTTAACAAGGGCTCCGCATTTTTGCAAGTCTTCGACAATGACTTCGCGGGCTTGTTCGCGAGTCAAACCTTGATATTTGCCGGCATTTTCGTTCATAACCCCGTCATCGCCTATTACTTTGATTATTTCTAGGTCATGGCGAGTGCCTACTTCCCAGTCATTTGGGTCATGGGCAGGAGTGATTTTTACGACACCTGTTCCAAAATCCTTTTCGACATAGTCATCGGCTACGATTGGGATAAGTCTATCCATAAGTGGAAGAATGACGTTTTTGCCTACAAGGGCTGTATAACGGCTATCGGTCGGATTTACGGCGACAGCTGTATCACCAAGCAATGTTTCAGGACGAGTTGTCGCAACCTCAATGTAGTCGTTTGTGTTTTCGATTTGATAACGGATATGCCACAAATGTGATGGCAAATCCTTAAACTCTACTTCGGCATCAGAAATCGAACTACGACATTTTGGGCACCAGTTTACAATACGTTTGCCTTTATATATCCAGCCTTTTTTATACAAGTGTACAAAAACTTCACGTACGGCACGGCAGTTTTGCTCGTCCATTGTAAACGCAAGTCTATCCCAGTCGCACGAAAATCCCATACGTTTGAATTGCTCGATAATTGTGCCTTTATAGTCTCTGTACCACTCTTTAATACGTACGGCAAATTTTTCACGGCCAAGTTGCTCTTTTGAAGTGCCTTCACGTTCGAGTTGTTTGCAAAGCATATACTCTGTCGAAAGTGCGGCATGGTCTGTGCCCGGTACCCACACTGTGCTATATCCTTGCATACGTTTGCGTCTAATTATTATGTCTTGAATTGTTTGTTGGAAAGCGTGCCCCATGTGGAGTTTGCTTGTGATGTTTGGCGGTGGCATTATACACGAAAAAGGTGTCTTTCGTCTATCCACCTTTCCCTTAAAATAGCCTTTTTCAAGCCATGTATTATATATGTTTTGTTCAAATAATTCCGGTCTATATTTCTTTTCCATTTTTCCTTCCTAAATAAATACGATTATCATAAGTGCTACAAACATAAATGCAATACCAGTGCACTTTATGCCTATATATGTTTTGTCTTTCTCACTGATAGAGTTTGACTTACGAACCACTCGTGTGATTCGACGTGCCAAAAACACCATTGATGTGCCAATAATAATAAGTGCAATCGCAACCCATATTTGTGGCATCGACAACCATTTTGCAAAATTTTCCCAAATAGATATTCCTAATAATGTCAACATATTTTATACCTCAAATTTTACATAATTCTATGTAGATTATATATTATATGCGATTAAAAATCAAGAGTTATTTAACTTTTAGGCGATTTAAAATGCTTATTAACCAAATAAACACCTATTGAATACAATAATTTAGTGCAAAAGGAGGATTTATGAAAAGAATATCGATATTTTTAATAGCACTATTTTGTGGGTTTACTTGTCTTCTCACTGGTTGCAAAAAGAATGACAAAGTCATAAAACTTAACGAAGTCACCCACTCTATTTTTTATGCGCCTTTGTATGTCGCCATAAACAAGGGGTATTTTGAAGAAGAAGGATACAAAATCGAACTTACAAATGGTGGCGGTGCTGACAAGAGCATGGCATCACTTATAAGCGGAGATTCTGACATCGCATTGTGCGGGCCAGAAGCGGTAGTTTACGTCGCCGAACAAGGCAAAAAGGACCAACCAAAAGTGTTTGCCCAACTTACAAAACGTGATGGCTCATTCCTTATGGGCAGAAGCCAAATCGACAATTTTGACGTAAGCATGCTTGCGGGCAAAGAAATAATCGGCGGTCGTCAAGGCGGTGTGCCTGCAATGACACTCGAATACATGCTTCGCCAACATGGACTAATAAACGGACAAAACATAACAATCCGCTACGACATCGCTTTCAACAACATGACAAGCGCATTTATAGGCGGAACTGGCGACTTTGTAACAGCATTTGAGCCATCGGCTAGTGAAATTCAAAACAACGGCCAAGGTTATATTTTAGCAAGTGTCGGCCAACTCGCTGGCGAAGTCCCTTACACTGCATTTATCGCAAACGAGAGTTTTCTTAACAAAAACAGCGACAAGGTAAATGCATTTGTGCGAGCAATCAAAAAAGGTTATGATTATATAACTACTCACACAATCGATGAAGTGGCAGATGCACTTATGCCGTCGTTTAGTGGTTCGACAAAGAGCAGCATCAAGGCGGGCATTCAAGCATATATAAACATTGATGCATGGGCAAGCGACTTAAAGATGACTGAAACCGCCTACAACAACCTTATCACTATCATAAACACATGCAGTGACGACAATATTACTGTAAGATACAGTGACATCTACACTGACAAATTTGTGGCAAATCTATAAATACAAACTAATAGCACACTTCGGTGTGTTATTTTTTTCACAAAATAAGGGGCTTATGGATATAATGAAGTAAAGGTAATTTTTTACCTTTTTAGGAGTATGTATATGGATAAAATACTTAGTCTAAAAAACATTACTCTCACCTATTTTAGTGACAACGGCGAAACACTCGCCTTATCTGATATAACATTTGATGTATTTAAGGGCGAACTCATTAGCATTGTTGGCCCGAGCGGTTGTGGCAAAACGACTGTGCTCTCAATAATTTCTGGGCTACTCAAACCTACGAGTGGCGAGATTGAGTTTTACAACAAGGACAGCCAGTTTTTAACGGGATACATGTTTCAGAAAGACCACCTTTTTGAGTGGCGGACCATACTTAATAATGTTTATCTTGGGCTTGAAATCCAGAAAAAGAAAACCCCAGAAAACATCGAGTATGTAAACGGGTTACTCAAAAAATACGGGCTTTGGGAATTTAGAAACAAGTACCCAAACCAACTCAGCGGTGGCATGCGACAAAGGGTTGCGCTTATACGCACGCTTGCATTAAAGCCCGAGATACTACTACTTGACGAAGCATTTAGCGCACTCGACTATCAGACTAGACTTAGTGTATGTGACGATGTGAGCAAAATACTCCACTCCGAGAATATCACATCGATACTTGTGACCCACGACATATCCGAGGCTATTTCGATGAGCGACCGCATTGTTGTGTTGTCGCCAAGACCAGCCAAAGTCAAAACTATTCACAAGGTTGATTTTGGTGACAAGTTGCCACTGGAAAAACGTGAAGACCCCCGTTTTAACTCCTACTTTGACACTATCTGGAAGGAACTGCAAAATGAAAAAGAATGAAAATTTTTCTGATGCATACAAAAAATACTTAAAGAAAAAGAAGCGATATTCGATAATAATAACCACAATACAAATAAGCATATTAGTGCTTTTTATAGGGCTTTGGGAACTGCTTGCCCAACTTGGTGCTATCGACACGTTTATTTTGTCAAGCCCTAGTCGCATGCTAAAAACAATCGGAAGGCTTTACAGCGACGGAAGTTTGTTTTTGCACATGGGCACAACTCTATATGAAGCACTTATAGGTTTTGCAATATCGACCATTGCGGGCACGTTTATCGCCATGGTGCTTTGGTGGAACGAGCACATTCGTCGTGTTCTTGAGCCATACATCGTTGTGTTAAATTCCTTGCCAAAAATTGCACTTGGCCCTGTACTCATAATTTGGATTGGTGTCGGCACAAAAGCTATTGTGACTATGGACATTTTGATTATGATAGTAATCACAATATTATCCATGTTAAATGCCTTTCTTGCCGTCGACAAAAACAAAATTTTGCTACTTCAAAGCATGGGCGCAAACAAGTGGACTATTATGCAAAAACTTATTCTTCCGCACTCACTACCCGAGTTTATAAGCGTACTAAAAATAAATGTCGGGCTTACTTGGATAGGAACTATTATGGGCGAATATCTAGTAAGTCGTGCGGGGCTTGGTTATCTTATCGTATACGGCAGTCAGGTTTTTGCGCTCGACCTTGTTATGGCAAGCACGGTGCTTCTTTGCATACTCGCTGGCCTTATGTACTTTGTTGTTGCAAAAATCGAAAAGTGGATTTACAAAAAACGGGGATTAAAATAGAAGAGAACTACTCTCTTCTATTTTTTATCGCCTTTTTACACAAATTTTTCTCGAATATTAATAGTAGTATTATCACAATACTTATCGCACCCAAAACCGAATACACTTTTGTCGTAAGAAAATCCCAACCGAGCATACTCAAGGCGAAACTAAATATCACGACAAAAAGATTTAAGTATTTTGAATGCTTTGGTCGGATATATTGCATTTCTCCAAACACAACATACAGTCCGCTCACTAAGGTTGTGACAAGTCCAGCCCACACAACAAGGCAAAGTGCATAGCCCCAAAACTTTGATTTTGAAAAAGCAAGTGTGATAAGTGGCATATTTGATTTTGCAACTGACTCAGGCACACCCATAAGCAAAAGTGAGATAATCACAATAAAAACAGTCAAAACTACGCTTGCAATAATTGATGCTTGTTTTTTCTCTTTAAGTGAGTACTCCCCGCTTACTTGCATTAAAAAAATGGAGAGTAAGATTGAGTTTAGTCCGACATATTTTGCACTTGACATGAGCCAGCCAGCAGAGTCACATATGGAGACATCTAGCGGTGACAAAAAAACAAGCGCGAAGATAAATACTAGGATAAGCGGGAGCAAAATGTAGTTTGTGAGTTTTAGTCCACTTGTGCGATAAAAACAAAGCACAACACATATGCCGACTGTAAATATTGTAAGCCAAGTGCCAAGCATATGCGACAAGGCATTGCACCCCGCAAACATTGTGGCAGTCAGTACAAAAGTCGAAATTGTGACGACATACTTAAATATGGCATACAATCGGGTGTTTTGATTTATATTGTAGGACAAAAAGTACATAAATAAAAAATACAAAATCATTCCTACACATATCGCCATAGGAATACTCACCCAACCAAATCTCGCAAAAAACACATACACTTCTCGTCCGCTCGAAAACCCCGCACCGATAAACGCACCGAGTATGAGTATGGCTAGTCCAACTGCTTTTTTCATAATAAATTATATGTCGACTTTTTGTAAAAAATGAGTTTTATATCAAAACAAAAAAGGACTTATAAAAGCCCTTTTTATTTTTTTAATATTAGTTACCCCAATCAATACCCTTTCTTTCACTTTTAGCACCACAATGCGTGCATTCGTAATCAGTAACTGATTGTTTGAAAGTCTCTGTATAAGTATCTGAACCGTGATAATCGCCTTTTTTCTCTATTGTTCCTAGCGATTTGCCATTACTATCTTTTACTTCATATGTATCATAAGAATATCCAGCAGGAATATAGTGTAATTTAGAATGTTCGATATAGCCAGTATTAACTACCTTTTTTGTACCATAATAACTACAATTTGCACAAGTTTTAAGTACACTAAAAAGACAAGTTATTGATACAATAATAGCCATTCCATAACCTACAATACAAACCATAGCGCTAGTGTTTGGATTGTGAGAAAAACCTACTACAATACTAGCGATCATGCCAGCACTAGCAGGAAGCATTCCTGCAACACCACAATCTCCATAAATCTTTTTACCTTTATTTGCGATATGGAAAAGCCAAGCAAAGAGACCAGAAAATACAAAAGGTCCGATAATGTAGAGCAAAGCATTTAGCCACGAAGTAAATCCAAAAGCAATGGCTTTAAACAAGAATCTAAATATATTAACTAAATGTAATAAAAAACTATATTCAAACTTATCAAACACTTTTGCCCAATAGTCATAGTCCCAAAACACTACCACACATACGGCATAAGCAATAGTAACAAGGAAAAGAGAAAGTGCTACTATGGTTTGAGCAAAAGTCTTCTTAACTTCTTCTTCCTTAGGTTTTAATCCGTTCTCTTCGAGAAGTTTGTCCGCTTGCTTTTCAGTAAGCATTTTGCCTTTGCGTCTTTTAGGCTCTTTTGCCGTTTCTTTCTTTGCTTTTACAGGCTCAAACTTCTTGCCAGTATTTTTTCTAAGTTCGTCAAAACCTTCATTTAATAGGTCTTTCAAATCTGCACTTTTTTGCTCAGTATTATCTTCGACATTTTGAGTCGGCTCTTCAGTCATTTCGACTGGTTTTGTTTCTACATTTTTATCTTTATCTTCCATGCTCACTCCTTATATATTACGAGTAGTATAACATACTATTTTTAAACATCAAAGTAATTTTTGTCCTATATTGCATTACTTTTTATAAATCACTCTTCCACAATGTTCACATATTATAAATGGCTCAGATGAGAGTTTGTTTAGTTTGCCACTAGCGATTTCCATGCGACAACCACCGCAAAGATTGTTTTGAAGTGGAACAAGGACTGGGAAAATCTTGTCGTTTTTGATAGAACGATATTTTTCAAGTTGTTTTGGCTCAATAACCTTTTCTAGTTCTTTCATTTGTTTTTTAGTTTCTTCGATTTTTGGTGCATATGACGCAATAAGTTGTTCGTATTTGTCCTTACTTTCTTTATGACGACCACGTGCTTTTATGACATTGTTTTTAGTCACTTCAAATTCTTTAAGTAATTCTTTTGCACGATTTATGGTCATGTTTAGGTTGCGTTCTATCATAAATAGTTCACTACTGAGCGAGTTTATACGCTTGTAGGTTTGGTCATAGTTTATGTTTTGATAGTCGCTATTAGAAGTAATCGTTTGGATTTCTTTATTGCATGCATCGTATTTTTTGCGTAGGTTTTTGTAGTCGTCTACGACCTTTTTTGCATTGTTTTCGATAGCAGTGCTCTTGTTTTGTGCGTCTTTTACATAGGCTATCATTTTGTTCATGACTGCCTTCTCTTCGCTATTTTCAGTCGCACGAATAAGTTTGTGCAATTCGATATCAAGACGTTGGTATTGTAAGATTTTCTCCATTATATGATCTCCTTTCTGGCTTTGTCTATATATTTTAACACTTTTTTTGCTTTTAGTCGCACACCAAGTGGTGCGTTTTTTATCAAAAACTCGTTTTGTCTTTGAAGATAGTCTAAGTACTCGACAAAATATTTGTTTCCGTCAAAATTGTCTTTGCCCATATACATATGATATTTGCTATACTTTTGTCGGTGATTTGTGGCGACCACTTTCAATATATTGTAGTACATATTTTTTTCTTTCACAACATAATCCAAAGTAATACGGTATTTATTTTTAATGAGATATTTTTTGAGTTGGACTTCGTTGTTTTGGGGTTGTAGTACCCACGACGATATGCCTGACTTGTCATCGGTGAGTATTTTTATAATATTTCTTCCGCCCATACCTGCGATTATGCCTTGCTCAACCTTATGGGAAGGTGTGATACACTCTGTCCCATCGCCACAAGCCCAGTCAAAGTCGCGATTTGCTTTACTTAGAATATCGACGGCTTTTTGGACAGACGGACGGCTAATGTCGGTTACAAACGCGTAGTCGATGCGGTCGGACTCAAAGAGATACTCAGTGAGTTTGCCATGGTCACAGCCTATATCTGCTACCCTTCTACAATCGACTTGGTCGGCGATGTTTTGTAGTCTAACAGAAAGTTTCATTAGTCTATAAAGTCCTGCAATTTTTTGCTACGATTTGGGTGGCGGAGTTTGCGAAGGGCTTTGGCTTCGATTTGACGAATACGTTCACGTGTTACATTAAAGTCCTTGCCGACTTCTTCAAGTGTACGTGGGTGATTGTCGTCTAGGCCATAACGAAGTCTGATGACTTTTTGTTCTCTTGGAGTAAGTGTCTCAATTACGGCTAAAAGTTGGGCTTTTAGTATGTCTTGGGCAGCGCTTTCTGTCGGAGATTTCATTGTGTCGTCTTCGACAAAGTCGCTTATTTTACTCTCTTCTTCCTCGCCTACTGGGCTTTCAAGCGATACTGGGTCTTGAGCAATTTTTTGTATCTCTGACACACGTTGTTCGCTAATACCCATACGTTCGGCAATCTCTGAATTTGATGGGTCACGGCCTAATTCTTGCATGAGTTGTTTTGAAACACGTGACAATTTGTGAATTGTCTCGACCATATGCACTGGAATACGAATTGTGCGGGCTTGGTCGGCGATCGCACGAGTAATAGATTGTCTTATCCACCATGTTGCATATGTAGAAAAACGGAAGCCTTTTGTATAGTCGAATTTTTCAACAGCTTTTATAAGTCCTAAATTGCCTTCTTGGATAAGGTCCAAAAATTGCATACTACTGCGATTTACGTATTTTTTAGCAATTGACACAACAAGTTTTAGGTTGCGTTCGCTAAGTTCGGCTTTGGCTTTTTGGTCGCCTTCAAGTATGCGTTTTGCAAGTTCGACTTCTTGTTCGCTCGTAAGGAGTTGGACTTGTCCGATATCTTTTAGATACATTTTTACTGGGTCATCGACTTTGATATCAGTGATGATTTGCTTAATATCTTCATCTTTTATCGCACTATCTACACCTTCTTCGACATTTATGCCTTGGGCTTTGAGATTGTCAATTATTTCTTTCATTTCGTCGATGTTTAGGTCGTGTTTTATGAGTTTGATTCCTATCTCATCTTCGGATACACTACCTTGTTTCTTGGCATATTTGACAAGTTCTTCTATGTCTTTCTCTAAATTTAGTTCTTCCATATTTACCTCTTTATCTTTTTCGCTATGTCGTTTAGTTGGGACAACAGCTGTCTTTTCTTCTCAGGGTCTGTCTCTGTTTTGACGTCCCTTAGTAGTATGTTTTGTCGGGCTCTAAGTCCGTTTTTGTTTATGGTCTCAACACAATCGTCAAAGTATGATTTTGTGTCGTCTTGTGGTGACGGAATATACTCCATTATATCCCTAATCTCTGTGTTGTTTTCGATATCAAATGCACTTTTCAGACTGCTTACATTTAGGTCGTTTTCCTTTTCAAGCATCTCATACAATGTGCGAATATCATAATTTAGGAGATTTTCATGAACACGTTCGTCAAGATATGCATAGTCTTTTTTGTTTAGAAGCGCGCTCATAACAAATTTGACGGCTTTGACATATGCATTTTCTTTTATATAATCGTCTTCTCTGATTTCACGAGCAGCTATTTTTATTTCGCCCAAATCAGTGGTAAGCGATGCTACATTTACTCCCGCAATATCGGCTATCATTTTTAGATATATCTCACGTTCGGACGATGACGTAACTTTTTTAAGCACTTCAAGTGAACTCTCAATAAATTTTGTCTTTTCGTCACGTTTGGTAAGATCAAAGTCGTGAGCATACTTATCGATGAGATACTCCACCCAATATTTTGCATTGTTTATAATCTCATAGAATGCGTCTTTGCCGTATTTTAGCACGTATTCGTCTGGGTCGGTTTTGTCTGGCAAATGCACGGCATATATCTCAATATCGGGGTCTGTAAGCATAACATCAATTGTGCGAAGTGTCGCCTTAACACCTGCATCGTCACCATCAAAACAAAGTACAATTTTGTTGCAGTATCGCTTTAATTCGCGAATATGTTGTTCGGTGAATGCAGTGCCAAGTGACGCAACAGCATTGCGGACGCCATTGCGGTAAAGCGATATAACGTCCATTTGGCCTTCGACAAGAATAATCTCAGTAAGCGGTTGGGTCTGACGAAGTTTCTTGATTTGATAGATGCCATAGAGACATTTGCTCTTATCGAAAAAGTCGCTACTCTCTTTTGCTGTAAATTTAAAACCAAGGTTTGTTTGGGCGGTGTTTTTGTATTTTGCCCAGCCTTTATCTTCTAGCACACGACCGCTAAATCCAACGACACTGCCGTACGAATTTAGTATCGGGAACATTAGCCGTCCGGCATAGCAATCAAAATACCTGCCATTTTTACTCTCAATAAGACCGCTTTCTTGCATTTCCTTAACTGTATAACCCTTAGCTTTCAGTGCATCAATAACACCTGTCCAGTCTTTGCTATAACCTATTCCAAAAGCCTTAACAGTTTCGTCATCAAGTTGACGTTTTTGTATATAGTCAAGAGCAATTTGGCTATCTTTTAGATTATTGTGATAATATGATGTTGCTTCGCGAAGAAGTGCGTACATGCGGTCGGTTTTCTTCTTTCTCTCGGAAATGGTTTCGTCATAATGAACTTCTGGAATTTCAAAGTTGCATTGTTTTGCAACTACTCTACACGCATCCATAAACTCCAAGTTTTCATACTTTCGCACAAACGATATTACATCGCCCGAGGCACCACAACCAAAACAGTGATAGGATTGGCGTATTTCGTCTATAGCAAAAGACGGGGTCTTTTCGAAGTGGAATGGACAGCATGCCCAAAAACGTTTGCCTTTACGTTCGACGGTTATGTACTTGGATATGACGCTAATTATATTGCTAGCATTTTTGAGTTGGGTAACCCAATCTTCATTATACGAAGCCATACACTTTCTCCTTTGTACTCGATTATTTATACAACAAAATTTTGTGTTTTCCTTTTTTTATTTTATAAAAAACAACTTTTATTGCACTTTTTTGTCAAAAAGAGCATATTTTATGATAAAAACTTGTGCAACGATACAATTTTTGATATCATTTTGTAGGTGAAAAATATGAAATGGATACAAAACAAAGTCATTGTAATTAGTGGTGCCAGTAGCGGAATTGGTCGCGGGCTTGCAAAACACTTTATCGAAAAATACAACTGTCGCGTGATAGGCATAGGCAGAAGTGAAGCCAAAATGCAATCACTCATAGCCGAACTTGGCGACAAAAAAAGCAATTTTGAGTACAGGCTATTTGATGTAGGACAAAACCAAAATTGGATAGTTTTTGCAAACGAACTAGACGAGCACAATATCGTCGTCGATGTACTTATAAACAATGCTGGAGTTTTACCACCTTTTGATAAATTTGAAAGACAAGATTTAGCACTTTTTGAGAGTACTATGCAAACCAACTTTTATTCCTACGTCTATGCATATAAAGCACTTTTGCATAGTATTAAAAAGTCAAGCAGTCCGAGTATTATAAACATATGCAGTTCAGATGCGCTTGCACCACTTATTGGCACGGCAATATACTCCTCTTCCAAGTCAGCCATAAAGGCATTTGGTGAGTGCATACGTGAAGAACATCGTGGCAAGATATTTGTGTCAAACATCTACCCTGGATATACAAAGACTGACATATTCCGCTCACAAAACACAAGACAATCTCGACTTATGAATATGGTATCAATGGACTCAGACAAAATGGTACGAAAAATTGCACGTGGAATTGTACGAAAGAAAGGTCGAATGGTGATTGGATTTGATGCAAAGTTTATGAATTTTATGTACAAACTATTTCCACGAACGTCACAAAGATTTTTTGCGAGAGTTTTTAAAACATTTAAAGTTCCACTTTTCGATAATGTATTTAATACAAATCAAAAGTAAAAATATCAATTTCAAACTCAATAAAGCAAGTAAAAAAGCGAAAATGTGTGTTATACATTTTCGCTTTTTATATAAAATATGTTTTTAACTTAGGTTTTATTTGTTAAGTTTGTCTTTGATTGCAGCTTGTGCAGCAGCAAGACGTGCGATAGGAACTCTATATGGGCTACACGAAACATAGTTTAGACCAATCTTATGACAGAACTCAATCGAACTTGGGTCACCACCATGTTCGCCACAAATACCTAGGTGTAGATTTGGACGAGTAGTTTTTCCAAGACGAACGGCTGTCTCCATAAGTTTGCCAACGCCAGTTGTGTCAAGACGAGCAAATGGGTCTGATTCGTAAATTTTGTTTGAGTAGTATGATGGCAAGAATTTACCTGCATCGTCACGACTAAATCCAAATGTCATTTGAGTAAGGTCGTTTGTTCCAAAGCAGAAGAATTCGGCTTCGGTTGCGATATCGTCAGCTGTAAGAGCTGCACGTGGTATCTCTATCATTGTACCAACTTCGTATTTTAGGTTTGACTTTGCTTCTTTGATAAGTCTATCAGCAGTCTCAACTACCGTCTTCTTAACAAATGCAAGTTCTTTTACTTCGCCTACAAGTGGTATCATAATTTCAGGAACAACGTTCCAGTCTTTGTGACGTTTTTGTACGTTTAGAGCCGCCTTGATGATTGCGCTAGTTTGCATAACGGCAATCTCAGGATATGTTACGGTCAAACGACATCCACGGTGTCCCATCATTGGGTTAAACTCATGTAGGTCGGCAATATATTGTTTGATTTTCTCAACAGTTTTGCCTTGTGCTTTTGCAAGGGCTTTGATGTCTTCTTCACTTTGAGGAACAAACTCATGTAGAGGTGGGTCAAGGAAACGGATACATACTGGTTGGCCTTCTAGTGCTTCCATAAGTCCTTCAAAGTCTGCTTGTTGCATAGGCTCGATTTTTGCAAGTGCAATTTCACGTTCTTCTTTTGTGTCCGAACAAATCATTTCTCTAAATGCACCGATACGTTCTGGGTCGAAGAACATATGCTCTGTACGGCATAGTCCGATACCTTGTGCGCCAAGTTCGGCAGCACGTTTTGCATCAGCAGGAGTGTCAGCATTTGTACGAACTCCAAGGACTTTGTACTTATCGGCAAGTTTCATGATGCGGCCAAAGTATCCGCTATTTGGGTCAGCAGGAACAGTTTTGATTTCACAATCGTAAATGTTTCCTGTACTGCCATCTAGCGACAAGCTATCGCCTTCTCTATATGTTTTGCCTTGAAGTGTAAAGCATTTGTTTTCTTCGTCCATTTTGATGTCGCCACAACCAGATACACAGCATGTTCCCATACCACGTGCAACTACGGCTGCGTGAGATGTTTGACCACCGCGAACTGTCAAGATACCTTGTGAGTATTTCATACCTTCGATATCTTCTGGGCTTGTTTCTAGCCTTACAAGAACTACTTTTTCTTTGTTTTTGCCATGTTTTACAGCATCTTCTGCAGTAAACACAATTTTACCAGCGGCAGCACCTGGGGAAGCGGCAATACCCTTTCCTACCAAGTTGTTTTTGTCAGCATCTTTAAGTGCTTTTGCATCAAATGTAGGGTGCAACAACATATCAAGAGTCTTAGCATCGATTTGCATAAGTGCTTCTTCTTCACTTATCATGCCTTCATCGATAAGGTCGCATGCAATACGGATAGCAGCAGCTGCTGTACGTTTGCCGCTACGTGTTTGGAGCATGTAGAGTTTTTTATCTTCGATAGTAAACTCCATATCTTGCATATCACGATAGTGATTTTCTAGTGCATTACAAATATCAAGGAATTGGTTGTACACTTCAGGCATAATTTCTGCCATCTTCTTTATAGGCATTGGTGTACGAACACCAGCAACAACGTCTTCGCCTTGTGCATTCATCAAGAACTCGCCCATTAGACCTTTTTCACCAGTAGCTGGATTACGTGTAAATGCTACACCAGTACCACTTGTTTCGCCCATATTTCCAAATACCATCATTTGAACGTTTACGGCTGTTCCCCAGCTATATGGGATATCGTGGTCCATACGATACACGTTTGCTCTTGGGTTGTCCCACGAACGGAATACGGCTTTGATTGCCTCAAAAAGTTGTTCCTTAGGGTCACTTGGGAAATCTTTGCCAAGTTGTTTTTTATACTCTGCCTTAAATGCATATGCCAATTCTTTTAGGTCTTCTGCTGTAAGGTCTAGGTCATTTGTAACGTGTTTTTTCTCTTTCATTTGGTCGATAAGTTTTTCAAAGTATTTCTTACCAACTTCCATTACTACGTCACTAAACATTTGGATAAATCTACGATAGCAATCCCATGCCCAACGTGGATTTCCGGACTTTTTAGAAATTACTTCTACGACGTCTTCGTTTAGACCAAGATTTAGGATAGTATCCATCATGCCCGGCATACTTGCACGTGCACCTGATCTAACTGATACTAGTAGAGGGTTTTCCTTATCGCCAAATTTTTTCCCAGTGATTTTTTCCATTTTTGTGATATTTTGCATTATCTCTGCTTGGATATCGGCATTTATCATTTTGCCGTCTTCATAGTACTTTGTACATGCCTCTGTAGAGATAGTGAATCCTTGTGGAACAGGTAGACCAAGATTTGTCATTTCTGCCAAGTTTGCGCCTTTGCCACCAAGGAGTTCACGCATTTTAGCGTTTCCTTCGCTAAATAAGTAAACATATTTTTTAGCCATTATACACCTCTTTAAATATTAACTTTTCAGTCTTGGTTATTATACTAAATATTGACATTAAGAGCAAATAAAAAAGCCCCCATTTAGAGACTTTTTAAGCATTTTCTACAAGAGGCTCAAAACTTTTTATTTTTATTTCGAGTATGCTTTCTAAATTAAACCTTAACATATTTAGTATCGCCATGAGTATTTCATCGGTCGACCTTATAGAATTGAGGCGGTCAGGTGAAGTATTATGGATAATTTTGAGAGTATTGTATTGTTGGCGTGATACAAGCATACCATATCCATTACAGCAAGTTCGACAAGAAAAATTGTGAGTATCGTACGACAGCAATATATCATTTGCAATAGGCATTCCACACACTTCACACGTAGAAAAGTTTGGTTCGTATCCAAGATATGACGTCACCTGTAAGAGATATTTTGCAACAAGCAAACGTGGGTTTGTATCAGAGTACACAATGTTTTTAAGAGTATTTACAAGATGCAAAAACATTTTTTCTGCTATAATATTTGGCCTAAGCATAGCAGATGTAACTTCGAGCATCATACTTGCAAGCACAAAGCAATCATAATCTTTTATAATATCAAAGAAAGTATCAAAACAACTCACACTGGTCACGACATAAAACTCGCCCTTTCTAGCAAGCACCCATTCGCAAAAACAAAAAGGGAGCGATGCCCATTTTAGTTTTGCCTTAGCACCTTTCGCCCCTTTAAGTATACATGTTATTTTTCCGATTTCAGGTGTGAAAAGGTGCAAAAGAATGTCGTTTTCTTTATACGGCATACTTTTAAGCACTATTCCATTAACCTTTATCTCTTCCATTATTTTTCCTTATCTATAAGTGATTTGTAAAGCATATAATAGCCGATGTTTCCGCTGGACAAAAACAAGTCCATGCAGATTTTGCTTGTGTCGTCGTCCATACTCCCCTCCTAAGATTAGTTTGTGCGGGGAATAATTAATTATACCGACTAAAACTCGTCAGGCTTATATCCTAAGTTTTTGATATACAAATTATTGTTTCGCCAGTCTGCGCGAACCTTAACAAACAATCTAAGCATAACTTGGTGCCCGACCATTTTCTCAATGTCATCACGCGCGTGCGAACCTATAAGTTTGAGCATTTCGCCGTCTTTTCCGATGATTATGCTTTTATGCCCCTTTTTCTCGCATATAATGTCAGCACTAATATCGTATATATCGCCTTCCTTGTAATCAATAATATCGACAGCAATACCGTGCGGAATTTCGTCTTGAAGCAACCAAAGTGCTTTCTCGCGGATTATCTCTGACACCAAGAAACGTTCGGACTTATCAGTAAAGACATCGTCGTCAAAATACTTTACGCCTTCTGGCAAGTGTGACTTTATAATCTCTATCAAAATATCGATATTTTTACCCTTCAATGCAGAAAGCGGAACAATATCCTTAATGTGTTTGAGTGCATTTAGGGTAGATAGTTTTGGGTACATAGTTTCAAAAGTCGTTTGGTCAATTTTGTTTATAACCAAGATTGTGTTTGAGTAGTCAAAACTCTCGACAAATTTTAAGCGTTTTTCTGTAAAAGGTTTTGTTCCGTCAAGCACAATAATGTTTACGTCGACACCTTCTCTCGCACTATCGATACTCTTTTGCATAAACTCGTCAAGCTTGTTTTTGCTAGGGTGCATACCTGGTGTGTCAATAAAGATTATTTGACAATCAGGTCGATTTAAAATGCCAATAATCTTATTGCGGGTAGTTTGGGGTTTTGGTGAAACAATTGCAACCTTTTCGCCAAGTATAGAATTTATAAGGGTGCTTTTACCCACATTTGGTTCACCTAATATGGCTACAAATCCTGATTTGAATTTCATAATATCACTCTACTTCTCTTGTGGAAGTATTTTCTCCTCTATTTTTCTCATTTCGATTTTGTCTTCATTTGTCATATGGTCATAACCCAACAAATGCAAAAGTCCATGCAGTGACAAATAACATAGTTCGCGCTCAAATCCATGACCAAACATCTTGCCTTGTTTTTTGACACGACGAAGACAAATATATATATCACCTAGTATTAGATTTCCACTAACTGGATTTACATCAAGCGGAAAATTATCTTTTGACAACTTATCAATAATCAAACCCATTCCAACTTGGTCTGGTGGCAAAAGCGTAGGAAACGACAACACATCAGTGACTTTATTTGTATTGCGATAAGTTTTATTTATCTTTTTGATTCGATAAGACGACACCATGGCAATATTTACTTCGATATCATTTGGAAGTTTTAATATTTCTACTGCTCTATCCAATGTCGATTTAATATAAGGGATATATTTTTCACATTTTTTATTTGTGTTAATTTGCACTTTTTACCTCAACTGGGGCGGTCAAATATGTACTAACAAGATAGTAGTCGCCCATATCAACAATTTTTTGTTCTTCACCTGAAACTATAATATTAGTAGGTACTTTATTATAAGCCAAAAGGCGACTTTCTTGCAACAAGATTTGTTTGTTTTCTTCCAAATTTTGTACAATCACTTGTTTTTCACACTCATAATAGGTCGTGGTCACAAATCTAATAGGTAAAAAATTGCTCAAATAATCACTTACAGAATATGTGATTTTTTGCACTTCAAATGATGAATCATAATTTGTCGATTTATAAATCCTATCTCCAAACATTAATTGCCTTAAAGTCTTCTTACGACCGGTAGGAACAAGTACTTCTTTTTGCTTTTCAAAAGTCACACTTCCGACCCACCAAGCTTCACCTTTGATACTTCCCCTAGCACCACTGACACCACCACCATTTACAACATCTTGCGAAGACACAAGCGTGCTTCCAGCAACTACAACATCACCCACATCATACAAACATGTACCGGACACAACATCTATAGAACTAATTACAAAATTGTAAGGAGATACTAAATTTGTTTGAATTTTTGATAAAAAATCGTCTTTTTCTTTAAAATTTATGCAAATTGTTGTACCTTTTCTCATTACACTAACAAGGCTTAGTCCATCAATGTTTTGCATTAGATAATTTTCCAAATCAGAATTTTCAAAACTATTTACTTTACCCAAGCGTATGCCATAATCATACAAAACTGACTCAACAATACTTTTATCAATCGTATTTAAACCATAAATATTATAATGTAATGTGAGTTTACTAAACGTCAAACTACCCAAAATACTCAACAATAATCCAAAAACGACTCCTATTCGAGATAAGAGTTTTGTACTATTTAAGCCACTGTTTTTATCATCAACTATTTCTAAATTGTAGTTGTGAGATTTTTTAATTTTGGTTATTTTATTATAATCACTTTTATTGACATAAAAAGTTATGTTGTTATAACTATTTTTTTCAATATCATATAAAGTAACTCCCTGCGATAATAAATAGTTTTCAAAATAATTCCAGTTTTGACCCAAAAACTTTATTTTGAGCAATCGATTAAAAATCTTACTTCTCAAAATACACCTTCCCTATTTTTCCAGAAACAATCAATTCTTCTTTGCTAAGCTTGTTTATTTTTAAATTTTCACCTTCTATATTAAGACGATTGTTTTCAGTCGAGACAAGAACATTTTCACGCGTGTATGTGAGCACTTTACGATATTCGTTAAGCACTAAAACATTTTTGTACCAGTAAATTTTTGTTTCACTATTTATTTCTTCGTACTTTACATCTACAATATCACACAGTTCTTTTAAAATATTATACATAACATCTCTCCACTACATTTTATGTAGTGTCGAAATCATTTAGAATTGTTTTTAATCAATCACTACTATTGTATTCGAAAAAAAAATAGACACCATGTGTCTACTTTTAAAATTTATCTTTTTTATTTAAAATATTTGCAATAAGTATTGCTTTCATTTCTGGTGAAAGCTTTTTAATTTCTTGCGACAGCGATGTAGGTTCTTCACCATCAAGTTGGTCAATAATATCTTTAGTTGTTAGCGGTTCGTCTTCCATCTCACCTTCGAGTTGGATTGGCTTAAAAGTCATATCAGACCTTTTGAGTTTTGTATTTTCAGACATACTAAATTCGAGTGGATTTTCGTCCGTTTCCATCATATCATGCAAATAATTACCTTGTGTAACTTCTTTCAGAATTTCTGGAATTTCATCTTTTTTCTCAGTTTCATCTGATTTTTCAGGTTCTGGTTTTGCTGTTTTTTCCTCTTTCGGCGCTTCCGTTAGAGTTTTTGGTGCTTCTTTGCCCTTCGTTTTTTTACCAAACCATAGATAAACAAGTACCACAAGCAAAACTACTACAACAACACAAAACAGTATTATCCAAATCATTTGTCTTCCTTCTTATCAGGGTTTGGCAAAGCACCAATATTTGGTTTTGCGATTGCATTTCGCATTGATGTATCTGCGACAACATTTTGTATGCGATAATAGTCCATAACTCCAAGATTACCTTTCACAAATGCTTCACTTATAGCTTTTGGCACTTCAGCTTCTGCATCAAGTAGTTGGGCACGTTTTTCTTGGGTACGTGCTCGCATCTCGTGTTCGGTCGCGATAGCCATAGCTTTACGTTCTTCTGCTCGTGCATTCGCAATCTTCATATCAGCTTCGGCACGTTCGGCCATTATTTGTGCACCAACATTTCGTCCGACATCTACATCAGCTATGTCTAGCGACAAAATTTCAAAAGCTGTACCCTTGTCTAGGTCTTTGTCAAGTATTGTTTTACTTATAAGATCAGGATTTTCAAGCACTTCTGTATGCGATTTTGCACTACCAACCGTCGTAACAATACCTTCACCTACACGTGCTATAATAGTTTCTTCACCCGCGCCACCAATAAGTTTTTCAATATTGCTTCGGACAGTTACACGCGCTATGACAATAAGTTCGATGCCATTTGCAGTAACGGCAGATATTGGCGGTGTTGTGATAACAACTGGCTTGATGCAGTTTTTAACAGCAAGCACGATATCACGATTTGCAAGGTCAATAGCTTTTGCGGTTTCGATAGTAAGTGGAATTTTTGCACCATGCGCAGCGATAAGTGCTTCAACGACCTTTTTTACATTTCCACCCGACATATAATGGGTTTCTAGGTCGTCAATAGTAAGTGTTACTCCCGCTTTTTTTGCATTTATATAACAATCAACCAGCATCCCAACATCAACATGACGAATACGCATGCCGACAAGTTTGCTTGCCGATATGTGAGCACCGGATACCGTTGCGCGTATCCAAATACCTACTGGAACAATTCCGATAATCGTAAACAATACTATCAACAAAACAGCGAGTAACGTTATCCAAACATATACTGACATTCCAAGCATTCCAAACATAGCATTTTCTCCTTAAACTTTTTTCACGTAAATGCGGTCGCCTTTTACTTCAACCACTTTCACTTTACTATTTTTCTCTATAAAACTATCTACTGAGTTTACTTCGTAGATTTTGTCATTACAACTCATTTTGCCGACTGGATTACAATCGGATTTTGCAAAACCAATTTTACCTACAAGTTTTGCATATTCTTTAACATGGTCATAGTTTACAGGGACACTTGTTTTGTCCTGAACAAGTGCAGACCGCTTAACAAAGCCAATTCGTGCAGATATTGTAAGCACTACAAAGAGCACTATTATACTCACAACCGCAAAGCCAAGCATGATAAGAATTTGATTTAGTGTCGTGCCAATACAAATTTTTGTGATGATTCCGCCTAGTGAGAATACACTTCCAAGAATGCCAAATATTCCAAAACCCGGCACAAAAACTTCTATCATAAGTAGCACTAGTCCTACTAATAGTAGTATCATTGCGATAACACTAAGTCCGCTAAACAGGTTTATAAATTCATTCCACATATCTTTTCTCCTTAGCATATTATATCATATATGTATTTAAAAATAAATACCTTATTTTGTTTTTTGCCACTTTTTTAAAATTGTTTTTAAAC
Source organism: uncultured Christensenella sp. (assembly GCA_964434265.1). Classification (GTDB taxonomy): domain Bacteria; phylum Bacillota; class Clostridia; order Christensenellales; family UBA1242; genus UBA11490. Next base: position 335,527 of record CAYSUK010000001.1, read on the forward strand.
AAAAAAACACAACAATTGTTGTGTTTTATATTGCTTAATTCTTAAATTTATTATAGTGCAGATTTCATATCATCTACGATAGATTGCAACTCAACAAAGATTTGTCTAACATCAGCATTGTCACTATTTAGACCTTCACCTTTATCAGTTTCGCTAGTGATAAGATTTTCGATATCATTGATAAGTTCCAATTTTTTATCCATGTCGCTATTGTCACTAAAATCTAGCGCACTATAACGAGTTGTGATATCTCTTAGAGCTTCACTTAGATAATCGTCATCTTCCTCTTCTTCTACAACAACTGGTGCTGTTTGTTTTACAGTTTGAGTTGTGGTAGTCTTTTTATAGTTTACAGGTTTTTCTTGAGTGCTAACTATACGTTTTGTAGTCTTTTTGGTGGTTGTGGTCTTTTTAGCCTTTGATTGATATGCTTCAACAGTTCCGTCAAGATTTGTAACAAATATGTGCATGTCAAACATGTGTTTGTTTTGTTCTTGATATGGTGTATTGACATCAATAAGTGTACGACCACTACTCTTCAATTCGACAAGAAGTGGAATCAAGTCACCATCACCAGCTACGATACAATATGTGTTTATCTCTGGCTTTGTATAGTTTAGTGCCACAGCATCTACCATAATACGAGTATCAAGTTGGCTAAATCTCTTTTTATAACGCATAAATGGTGCTGTTTCATAACCGTATTTTGCAATTAGGTCGCTTAGATAGATGTGTTTTCTATCGTTGTAACCATAAAATTTGCAGAAAACTACTTCTCCCATCTCGTTCAACTTTGTATAAAGTTCGTTGAAGGCGTCTCCATTTATTTTGACGTTGTCTACGTCAACCAATAATGCAATTTTTCTTTCAGACATAATTTACTCCTTACTTTCTCTTTTTGCATAGAACATATATTGTTGGGCATAACCCGCATATTTTCCATACAGTCTAGTGAAAAATTTACTAATTTCTATCGGATTTGAAAGTTCATTTCCGTATTTGTCCTGATAGGCTTTGACTATCCAAGTGTCCGTCGGAAAGACGTCAGTTTTGCCATAACCAAATAATAGTATGCATTCTGCAACTTTATTCCCTACGCCTTTAAGCGAAAGCAAAACTTTTTTTGCTTTGTCTGTAGGCATATCATACAAACTCATTACATCGAAGTCGCAAAGTTTTTTAATAGTATCGACCAAGTAGCCCGACCTATACCCACAACCCATATTTCTAAAATCTGTTTCTGTGATTTTAGAAAGCTGTGTGAGTGTAGGAAAAGCGAAGTAGTCGCCCATATTATCACCAAAACTTGTGCATATCCGATCTATGATAAGTTTGATTCGGGGAATATTGTTGTTTGCAGATATGATAAAACTGATTATCATCTCTATCGGGTCTTGGTGCAATATCCTAATGCCATGACCATACTCTATTTCGTCGTACAGTCCACCCACAACCTTCAATTCCGATTTTATTGTATCATAATTTGTGTCTAAGTCAAAGTATTTTGCAAAATATTTTTTATCATTACAAAATATTTTTGTAGTATCTTTTTGACAATATATATCGGCTTTTTGTCCCAAACTATATACTGTGTAGCCAAAAACTTGTTTTTTAAATCTAAAAACTTGACCGCATTCGAGTATATGTCTGATATCAAAGTCGTTATTTTGCACTTCGATACAATCGTCTAGTATTTTGTAATTCTTTTTAATCATATTACTTTTCAGTAGGATAAACGCTTACTCTCTTTTTATCCTTGCTATCATGCTCAAATTTTACTACGCCGTCTACTTTACTATATAGAGTGTAGTCCTTTCCACAGCCAACGTTTACACCAGGGTTTACTTTTGTACCACGTTGACGGATAAGGATATTTCCAGCGAATACTTCTTCTCCATCAGCACGTTTGACGCCAAGTCTTTTTGACTTACTGTCACGGCCGTTTTTAGAAGTACCTTGACCTTTCTTATGAGCAAATAATTGAATATTAAACATCATAATTTTATTACCTCCATTTTGATATTTGAAGGATACCCATTTTCTAATTGACAAATTGATAAGTACATTGTGTCAAGCAGAACTTTTGCTTTTGATTTTGTTTCTGCCCCAATGTCTTTTGGTAACCTTAATTTTAGAATGCCCTTTTTATCGTTTCGCTCAACAGCACACTTTAGTCCTACAACTTGTGTAAGTCCTACGACTGTGCTTTGTGAAATCGATGAAAGGCTTGCACACACAATGTCTTTGCCATAATCGGCATAACCAGTGTGCCCACTTAACGAAAAACCAACTAGGTCTTCGCCGTCTTTGAAAAATAAAACTTCTGTCATATTACTTTACCGAAATAATTTTCAAAGCAGTATATGGTTGTCTATGACCTTGTTTTCTTCTTACGTTTTTCTTTGCTTTGTACTTGAATACAACAATTTTGTCGCCTTTGCCGTGTTCTACGACTTCTGCAACAACTTCAGCATTTGCTACATAAGGATTGCCATTTACAACTTTATCACCGTCAACAAGCATAAGTACATTAAGGTTTAGTTTTTCACCAACTTGATTATCAAGTTTTTCAACCATGATAGTGTCATTTGCACTTACTTTGTATTGCTTGCCACCTGTCTCAATAATTGCGTACATAATTTACCTCCTCTACCCAAACTCACCGTCTCAGGGCGTCCACAATTTGCAGAACTTTTAGACCCAGTCCGAGTGGCTCGATTGTAATATAACATATAAGTAGTTATTTGTCAATAAATTTCCTTAGAATAAAAGACATTTTTTAAGCCAAAATAAAATACACAAGGAGTATATATCTATGGAAAATACCGAACTTCAAAACAAACACTCGTGTGAATTGCTTGATGCAATTTACAAAAACGCACAAATGGGTGTCGACGGAATCAAAAATATAATGCCTGCAGTCGAAGACGGCCGAATGAAACGAGCACTTAGCAAGCAAGAAAAAAAGTACAACGACATAGCACAAAGTGCATGCCAAAAAGCCTTACCTTACGAACTTGAACTAAAAGAGATCAACATCTTCACAAAGGGCATGTCATATACATCTATCAAAATCAAATCCATGATGGACAAAACGACATCACATCTAGCGGATATGTTGGTGCAAGGCACGACAATGGGCATAACTGACGTCATTAAAAAACAAGGCGAAAATCCACTCGCAAACGAAGACATAATATCGCTCGCAAAAGACCTACAACATGCCGAAGAAGAATTTGTCGACACTCTCAAAACATTTTTGGCAAAATAAAAAGGAGAAATTTTTCTCCTTTATTTTTTACTATCTTTCACCCACACAACTGTTATGCCCGAATTTAACATTTGGACATTTTCATTTAATATAAGTGCGGGATATTTTTGACACATAAGTGAAACTACACTATTGGTTTGTGCCCACTGCTCTCCTTGCACAAAATCAATAATTTGCCCTTGTTTGCGGGCATTTTTGAGATATTGCATAGTACTAGTTTTTATAAGGCCACCCACACCATGCGACCCATAACCATGTATCACTATCAGCACATCGGTGTCTGTCATATGAGCATCATGGATTTCACTATCAAGCACAAATATCGCATACTCATTATTTGGATTATGTTCTTTAATATTAATTGTTTTAATCATCTTCACGTCCATAATATGCGACAATTATTGTGCCATATTTTTTTTCATTTAAAAGTGTAAGATCTGCAAAGTTTTCTGGTGATGTATCAATATGTCTCTCCCAAACAATTATGCCGTCAGCACTTAACAATTCTTCTTTCATTATAAGATTTATTGCCGTTTGTGCATAATTACTCGCAAATGGCGGGTCCAAAAATATTATATCAAACTTTTGACCGCCAAGTGACTTCAATGCTTTTTTATAGTCAGCAGTAATAATATTTAGATTGGTTTTGCATTTGGTCGCATTACGTTTAGCAAGAGCGACAGAGTCACTACTACTATCGACGCAAGTTACACTTTTTACCCCACGACTTAAAAACTCAAGCGCAAATGCACCTGTCCCACAAAACAAGTCAAGCACCTTCGTTTCGCCGTTTATTCGACTTTGCAGAGTATTAAAAATACTCTCTCGTACACGGTCGAGAGTGGGACGAATATTGTCGTATTCAAACTCGTAGAGTTTTGTTCCTTTATATTTACCAGATATTATTCTCATATAGTTATTATATCAAACATAATAAAAATATCAAAGTGATTTTTTATATATTAAATTAGTCAAAACCGATATGTGTGATTGGTGATTTTGAGTGTATATTTATTCATATTGTGTTATATTTTTACATTAACATATTTTTTATTTTTTTAAGTTTGGTGATTGACAATATGACAAATAAAGTATATAATATTTACGTGTCAATAGAAAGTAATGCTTCATTAGCTCAGTTGGCGCGACGCGTAAAGAAAACATGCCGGTGGTCATGTTTTTAGCCAAAGCGAGAAGGAACGAAGATACTGAGTGACGACTGGAAGAGCTTGCTCTACCAGTAAAAAACTTGTTATATGCTTCATTAGCTCAGTTGGTAGAGCAACTGACTCTTAATCAGTGGGTCCAGAGTTCGAGTCTCTGATGGAGCACCAATATTAATAGTAGTAACATTAGTTGCTACTATTTTTTTACACTGATTAAGAGTCATATAGGGGCCCCGAAAAGTATTGACTTTTAGGGGTAAAGGAGAAGCCGAGTATTAGAGCGATACAAATTGCAAACATTTGCAATTTTGAGCATTAGCGAGTGCTTCGACGCAATCAGTGGGTCCAGAGTTCGAGTCCTGTCGGACCCAGACCGCACTGGCGTGCTCCCGTCTTGCCGTTCGTTCCACTCTCTCACTAAAAAGAGTCCACTGGACTCTTTTCTTTACGCGTCGACCCCTGATGGAGCACCAATATTAATAGTAGTAACATTAGTTGCTACTATTTTTTTACACTGATTAAGAGTCATATATATATTACGACCAATTATTGACAAATCCTACTCTACCTATTGACTTTTGCAAATATTAATGGTATTATAATAGTGCTAACAAATATTTCGCCCATTCCATTTGTTTAAGATTGAAGACTAAGCTCTTAAGAATGGCAAAAATAAAACAACAATAATTTGGCTGTGTTATTTTTGTTATGAAGGAGGTATAAAAAAGTCAACAGCTTAAACAAATTTTTTTATTTAGGAGAATATTATGGAACAATTAAAAAACATCAAAGCAACACTTACCCTATTTATGGACGGAGACAAAATCCTTTTAGGAGAAAAGAAACGCGGTTTTGCCAAGGGCACGCTTAACGGAATCGGCGGAAAACAAGACCCCGGCGAGACAATCGAACAAGCTATGATAAGGGAGTGCCAAGAAGAAATTGGAGTTACTCCAACCGATTACGAACAGGTCGGTAAAATCGATTTTGAAACATGGTACAAGGGCGAACATGCGATTATGGAAATGTTTATCTACAATTGCTATGCATTCAGCGGGCAAATTATAGAAACCGACGAGATACGACCTGCATGGTTCAACAAAAATCAAGTGCCTTTTGATAGAATGTTAGACGACGACAAACTATGGCTACCACAAGTTTTGCAAGGATACAAGGTAAAAGGAAATGTCAAGTTTGATAAAGACATGAAAATGCTACACAATGATATCAAATGCATTCCACATCGTAAAAAAGAACAAAATGACTACAGTATCAAAAGCAACTAATTTGTAAGATAACGAAAAAATAGCATTAGAGACTACCCTAATGCTATTTTTCTTTTTAATACATAAAAAGTAATGTTTTTAATATAGTTTATTATTATCAATAAAGCCTTTATATTTTGTAGTGTCTGTCACATCAAGAGCAAAGGCTTGGCCAAATTCAACAAAATTATTGAAGGCATAAAACTTCTCATTTGTCGAGTATTTGTCAGTGACAAGCATTATTTCTTGAACGCCTTTCTTTCTCAAAACACTAATACCATATTGCATAAGCGAAGATGCAATGTGCTTTCTTCTAAATACAGGTATTGTGGATACTTTCGTAATAAATGCTTCGACCTTATTGCTTAGCATAACTACAAGCGACACAGGAACATTGTTGTAATATGCAACAAATGCCGATATTTTATATCCATTTTCGCCCACCGTATTTAGTTTAATCTTTTTTAGATTTTCCACTTGAAGTTTTTCATTTGGCGTAAGGTCGTTTACATCGCTTTTTGCGTGATAACCTTTCAAATACACTTCGATAATATCATTTATGCTACTTTCGTCAACTTGACGATATTCAATATTTTGAATTTTACACTTTGTGTTGTTTAGATTGAATCCATCAATAAGTTTCATCCAAACATCATGAAATTCGATAGGGAAAAACATATTTAGCAAATGCGCCGAACTTTCATAGGTATTAAACTGAGAGCCATCAAAAGGAAGATATGTAATTTCTTTTACATTGTTTTCTTTGCATTTTGCTTTTATATCAATAATTGTGTCATACATATTTGAATAGTTTTTCAAGATGCCAAAATTGTAAAATGGTGATGTATCGACAGTATTTGATATTATCATGTCAAAATTGTCGCCTATTTCTACTCTACTACCCCAAAAGTCATTGTTTGCCACAAAGTATCTTTGTGCTACATCATGATATGATTTTGTAATCTTTGCATATTTCAAAAGGGCAACCACAACCGATACGAGCATAGCGACTTCGGACAAAACTGTCATGTAAGCGCCGAGCACAATATCATAGCAAATAAGCAATATTGAAGATGCAACATAACCAAATCTCAAAACTCTCACATTGTCTTGCCATGATGTATAGGTCACAACAACCAAATTGATAAGCATAAACAAATCAATAGGACTCTTCCACATCAATACCGATATAACAATATAATATATCTCAAACAATACAAGCACAATAGGCTCTGGTTTTTTGTTTGTTTTATTAAAGTAAAAATACACAAGAGTACGGACAAGTGCACCTGCACACAAAAGCCCGCCAAGCAAACTTCCACACAATATATAAGTAGCAATCAAAACGACGTTTGTCGCAGACATCCAAATCATCATTTTCCATTTCTCTTTTTGGAAAAATGACAAGCATGTAAATAAAGTCGCTAAAAGCCCCAATCCTTGAATAACCCAGAACATAATAATTTCTCCTAAATTATAGTAAGTATAACATGCAAAATTATTTTTTCAAAATTATTATTTATATTTTTAACAAAAACTGTTTTGCATTATCCCATTACATATTAGTCATATATATTTCAAGCACAAAAAAAGTCGCATCATAGCGACTTTTTATTTGTAACAATTTGTATTCTGTTCTACTGAAGATACAACTTATACTTCTTCTTTACCACATTCGCATACGCCATTAGTATAGCTGTGTGCTTCTTCTTCTACCTTTTCTGTACACCCTTCATATACACACTCTTTCCAATGTGTTTCGTCATTATACGCATAGGTCTCTGAAGCACTGCAATCTAGGTGATATGAACTAGTAGTTGTGCCATAGCTATAGCTATTTTTTCCTAGACCATCACTATTATACCAAACAAGTTCGTAATCTTTATAACTACCTTCGTATTCGTTCTCAAGATTTCCGTCTACCAATTTTACGTTTACATATATACCATTTACTTTTGCATATACAAAACTTCCGTCAGAATATGTACCCATAAATACTATATAATCGATTGACTTTTTACCATTATCGGCATTCTTTTCAACAACTTTCATAACTTTTGTGTTGATAAGTTTTCTGCTAGTTGATTTTGGCGAATTAATAGTATATATGATTGATTCTACTCCTTGATATTTATCAAATGTAATGTTTGCTTCGCCATAAGTCATGTTTGCTTCGTCCATATAAAGTTGCATCTCATAGTCTGCCCATTCAAGCATTTTCTCTAAACTGGCTTTTTCAGAATATTTAGAAAGTCTTTCTTTTTTTCTTTTAAGACTTACATAGTTTGATGTGTAATATGTACTATATGTATTATCTGCTTCTTCATCGATTTCAAGGTATGAATCACCAATTTTTTTAACAAGAGTACTCTTAGTAATTTTTAGCTCGCCATTATCAGCCAATGCAATTGATTGCAATTTCTTTGCATTAAATGATTTCTCAAACTCAAATATTCCTGAGTCACCCAAGCATATAAATATTGCAATTATACAAACAATACCTGCAACAACACCTGTGATTTTTTGGCGTGTAGAAATTTCTTTTTTCTTTCTCTTTTTTTCTTTTTCTTTTGCAATTTCGTATTGTTTATCAAACTCTTCTTCAAGTTCTGGGTGTTGTTTTTCATACAAATAGCATACTACAACAGTACTGATAATCAATATCAATGCAAAGATGCTTAGGATAATTGTTAAAATTGAGTATGCACCTACCGATACCAAGTCGATACCTTTGTCGGCAGTATTTATCACACCAGCGATAATGCAAGCAAATACAAAGAATGCAAATACAAGTACAGCAGATACGATTTCAAGTATAAACGATACTCTCACCTTACCCACTCTTGCGTATCTTAATGAAACAAATCTATATATTGTATACATCAAGGTATAGATTAAAGCCAATATCGCAACAATGCGAAGTGCAGTAGCCACATTGTTTAGCCCCGGGATTTCGTTAAATGATTTAGCGCTAAAAACACTACCATACTTTACACCCGCAACTTTTACAACAGCAACTGGGCATGCAAACAAAAACAATGCACTAAGTACCATATACGCAATATATGTAATAAATGGAACAAGTTTTAGTTTTGTATAATACTTGTCGATAAAACCACGAACCTTATCCTTAAACGATTTGTTTTCTGGATTTGTTTCTTGATTAGTTTCTGGTTTTACTTCTGGTTTTGTTTCTTCATTTTTTTGACATGTTGGACACACGTCGCCGTCATATTCTGTTTGACAGTTTTGACACTTATTCATAAATTCTTCTCCTTTTTAATGTTACTTTAAATATACACCCCCCCCCCCCGTCTTGTCAAATGATTTTGTACATATTGTAAAATTTGTGATGAAAATTGGGCGCAAAATACCCCATACTTATGCACACCTTATACACTTGAAAATATTGTATTATTTCACATCAAAAAAAATACTGGCTATTCCAGTACTTTTTACGTCTTTGACAGATTTAAAATATGTTTTTTGGATTTTATCGCATATTGCATGGCTTTGTATGCCCCACTTCTTTCAGCATGGTCGACATAGAATATGACAAAGTCACTACGATTTATCATTTCACAATTTCTGTAATACAGACGACTATACCAATAATCAAATTTCAAATCAAGATAAGTTATTTCTTCATAGTCGCCACTACTAAGCCATTTTGGTCGTTTTGATAGTCTTTGATGTCTTGGATCAGACAAACAAAATATGCGATATATATGCGGATATTGTTTTTTCAAATCACTCACTATCTCCCAACACAGATTGTCAAACTCCCCAAATCCACCAAAATAAAAATACTTGACATTTTCCTTTACTATAAGGTCGTCAAATGTCAGTTTGATTTTTTCTTTTAAATTTTGTGTAATCTCAATTTCTCTATGCCCAAACACCGAGCAGGATTTATACAATATTAACGATGTATTCACAACAATATTATATTTAAATCATAATCAGTTGTCAACACATTCACAACTTGTGCATGCATTCACAACATTATTTGTTATAAATTGCTAAACTTAAATTGTGAATACATCATTAAGTTTAGGGGAAAATAGGGTTATGAAATTACATGAAGCAGTAGGAAAAAGAATTTTAGAGTATTGCAAAGAAAGAGATGTTACACCAAACAAACTTTGCACAATGTCAGGAGTTATTCAATCTACGGTAAATAGTATTTTTTCTGGTCGCAGTCAAAATCCAAAACTTGCTACCATTCAATATCTTTGTGAAGGTTTGGGTATTACACTTAAAGAGTTTTTTGATAGTCCATTATTTGACAATCTTGACGACTGATAACGCATGATAAATTTATTATAAAGCACATAAGGAGCACACAATGGATATAAAAGAGATATTATCAAGAATCGGTTATGTAAGAAATCAAGCAAATCTTTCAGCAAGAGAATTGAGCGGTCGAATGGGTATGAGTCCACAATATGTTGCACAAATTGAAAGTGGCAGAATTGTATTGACTGTAGAAAAATTATTATTAATTCTCAAAATTTGCAATTTTTCAATAGAACGATTCTTTAGCGATGATATTATAAACTACGACACTGATATTCAATTACAATCTCTTATTAAATCATTGCCAGTAGACAAAAAGAAAAACATAATCGAATTTATTAAAAAATAGTATGGTGGAAATATGAAAACCGTAGCAAAAGCAGTTGTGTCAAGAATTAAAGAAATTTTATTAGAAAAAGACATGTCTATATATCGCTTAGAGAAAATCACAGCAATGTCACACAACACAATGCAAACCTTAATGAGAGCAGATAATAACAGCGTAAACTTAAAAACAGTTTTACTTGTTTGTCGTGGATTGGGTGTAACTGCTGAATATTTTTTCTCATCGCCATTATTTGAAGATGAAGATTTAGAAGTTGATTAAAATGATGTCTTACTTAAAAGAAAAATACAATCGAATTTATTAGAAAATAGTATGGTGGAAATATGAAAATGAAAAAAGCGATTGCCAAACGAATTAAAGAATTGTTAAAAGAAAGAAATATGACTCAATACGAATTGTTTAAAGCGACGGGAGTTCCACAATCTACCATAAGCACTATCCTTAATGCAGAAACAAAGACTGTAAAGTTGAGTACGATATATGAAATTTGTTGTGGTTTTGAAATCGAACTATCAGATTTTTTTGCCTGCGAGTATTTAAAACTAGATAATCTTGACGACTAGGAGAAATTAAAAAAAACACTGGATTGCCAGTGTTTTTTATTGTAATATATATTATTCTTCAGGATCTATAACTCTATTTATCATTATATAATAGGTAGTTTCGTTGCCAGTAGTACTACCAATGGTCTCAGAATATGCTTCCCATTTGTTTACTTGAATGCCAGCAAATATACCTTTAAATTCTTCTTCGCCTTCTCTTGCACCAAAAATAATTTTCATTATTGACGATGATATATTCATGTTAAGTTCTTCTGGATCACCAATTTGAGTAAACATGTCTAGTGCCTTTATAATTTCTTCCGACTTCTTTTCAGAAAGATTGTTTAGTTTGATTGATGACGGAGTGATTGTATAATCATAAATATCATAATTATCTGCCCTAGTGATATTTGCTTCGACACTTATATACATTTCGTCAGGAATATATTTTTTTATTGTTTTTGCAATAACGCTATCAAGATTCTCTCTAACTGGTTTTAGGTCAACTTTCAAAACAATCAAAAAATCAAAGCCATCACCACTATAATTTCTTTTCAACATTTCAAAACTTATTAGATTGACATCGAGTGTTTCATTTCCAACTTCAATATCCAAGCCACCATATGCTTCCAATAATTTTGATGTCATTGCACCCAGTTCGTTAACAGGTATTCTCCAATCCACATTGTAAAGTGTAGTGTTTGGGAATACATAATAATATGTACCATCTCCCCTAGACCTTACAATACAGTTTCCGCCACCGCCGATATTGAACGAGCCGTGGTCCAATTGTTCGTCAGTATAATCGCTACACTTATACGAACAAAGTTTGTCTTCGTCGACTGGGTCGTTTAAGTCTTTCACACTCCCGACAACAGTCAGCAAGTTTACATCATATTTGATTTTTATTACCGTAAACAATATCGCAAATGCGATAACCACCAAAACGACAATACCTATAATAAGCGATACTATTCTACCAAGAAGTGATTTTCTCATATTATTCCATCCCCCTTTTATTTATTATATAATAACACACCTTTAATAAAATTGCAATTACATTATATTCACTTACAAAATTGTTTGGAGACAAAAAACAAGGCAGAACTTCTACCTTGTTTAGTATTTTATTTTGCTTCAAACCAGTTTTTACCCGACTCTATGTTTATGGAAAGTCTAACCGGAAGGTCGACGACATTTTCCATGCAGTCTTTCAAGATTGTTTTAACAGAGTCAAGTTCGGACTTAGGGATATCGAGTATGAGTTCGTCGTGGATTTGCAAAATGAGTTTGGATTTAAGACCTTGTTTTTGAAGACGTTCGTATACTCGTACCATGGCGAGTTTGATGATATCGCTCGCACTGCCTTGGAGTGGCATGTTCATAGCGGCACGTTCGCCAAACTGACGAAGGTTGCTATTGTTGCTGAGTATCTCAGGGATAACACGAATACGACCAAATAGTGTCTTTACAAAGCCATTTTTGCGACAATACTCAACATTTGAATTGATGTAATTTTGGATTTTTGGATAACGGACAAAGTACCTTTTGATATACTCAGAAGCGGTCGAGACTGATGTGTTTATGTTTTGGCTAAGACCATAGTCGCTTATGCCGTATATTATGCCAAAATTTATGGCTTTGGCTTGGCGACGCATATCGTCAGTAACTGATATTGGTGGAACACCAAATATTTCACTTGCCGTCCTTGTGTGGATATCGGCACCCGAATTGAAGGCGTGTATGAGTTTTTCGTCGCCACTAAACGATGCAAGCAGTCTGAGTTCGATTTGGCTATAATCGGCTGACACTATAAGACCATCTTCAAATGAAGGAATAAACATCTTACGTAAGTTTTTGCCTTCTTCTTTACGGATAGGAATATTTTGCAAGTTTGGTTCGCTACTGCTTAGTCTTCCTGTCGTGGTCAAAGTTTGATTAAATACAGTGTATATTTTTTGAGTGTCTTGATTTACAAGATTTTTGTATGCAATAACATATGTTTTGTGAAGTTTGAATATCTCGCGATATTTGAGAATAAGGTCGATGATAGGATGCTGAGACCGCATCTCGTTTAGATATTTGACTTCGGTTTTGTGTTTTTTATTGTTCCAACATGTAAGTTTTAAGTCTTCAAATAGTACTTTTGAAAGCTGTTTTGGACTATTTACATTAAACTCGCTCCCCGCATACTCATATATTTTAGAAGTGAGTTCGTCAAGTTCTTGCGCGTACTTTACATCTAAGACATCTAATTCGTGCAAATCGATTTTGAAACCTTCTTTTTCCATATTGTACAGCACATCGCAAAGCGGCATTTCTATCTCATAAAACACCTTTTCTAGGCCATTTTCTTTGATTTTGTTTAGCGTCTCATCATGCAAAAACTTCATAGCATTTACACATGCAGATGTCTCATAACCTTTTTCTTTTAGTGTCTCGGTCAATGTTGTGCCGTGTTTGTTGAGTTCATTTGTTACATATAGGCCAATCGATAAGTCAAATTCGACATTTTTTAAAAGTATGCCAAAACCGTCTAGCATGTGTTTTGTGGTTTTACTATCAAACACAACTTTAGCAGTCTCACCTTCAAATAGGCTTTTAAATATAGGCACAATATTTTCAATTTTGTTTTCATCACCAAATTCAAATACATATTCTGTGCCATTTTGAAGCCAATGAATTCGCTCATACGATAGGTCAAAATAGAATGTTTTTTCACTAAATTTTGCTAGTACTTTATTTAATTCGGCAGTGTCAAAAATCGGCTTTAATTCGACATCATCGGAAAATTGCATAGTACTTTGCATAGCAGTACCATCAGACACAAAAAGTTCGGGTTTTCTAAGCAGTGAATTAAACTGATAGTACTTAAACATTTCATGCACGTCGTCATTAAACGGAAAGTCGTATTTGAAGTCGTCAAGATTGTAGTCCAAATGTGTGTCAGTTATGATTGTGGCTAGGGTTTTTGAGAGATACGCCGTCTCTTTATCGTTGCGGATTCGCTCACCCATTTTGCCCTTTATTTCATGAGCATGTGCATATATATTGTCAAGGTCGCCATATTTTACGATAAGGTCAGTTGCTGTCTTCTCGCCCACTCCGATGACACCCGGGATATTGTCACTACTATCACCCCTAAGTGCCTTAAAATCGATTATTTGGGCAGGAGTAAGTGAAGTTTTTTCAAACAGCGCTTGTTCGTCAAGCAGCAGTGCTTCGACATTGGCTTTTTGTGGTTGGAGCACGACTGTATTATGATTGATAAGTTGGAGCAAGTCTTTATCGGCGCTATATACTATATTTTGAGTTTCTGTAAATTGACGGGAAAGACAACCGATTATGTCATCGGCTTCAAGGTCTGGTCGCTCGATATGTACAATGTTCATGGCGTCGAGCATCTTTTTCATGATAGGAAATTGGGTCAACAAGTCCTTTGGAGTCTCCTTGCGGTTTCCTTTATAACATGCGTACATCTCGTGGCGGAAGTTTTTCTTTGCACTATCAAATGCAACCGCTATGTATTTGGGCTTATACTCGTTTATGGCCTTGACAAGCATATTACAAAAACCAAAGACACCATTACTCACCTCACCTTGGAAGTTTGAGAGCGGCGGCAAAGCATAATACGCCCTAAATAAAAGATTGTTTCCGTCGATTATTAAAAATTTATCCATTACATTTCACCTAGTTATAGTATATAACATTTTGATTTATTTACAAAACAATATTTCTATTTTTGAAAAATGCTTGATTATTAAGTGAGATTGTGATAAGATATGTTCAGTTGGATATATCTGACACACTATTTGCCGATGTGGTGGAATAGGCAGACGCAGCAGACTCAAAATCTGCCGGGGGCAACTCCGTGCCGGTTCGACTCCGGCCATCGGCACCATACTAAGAGGTCTATTATAGACTTCTTTTTTTGTGCCTTGGCCGGAGCAAGCTCCCTTCCTGTCGGAGCCAGACCGCACTGGCGTGCTCCCGTCTTGCCGTTCGTTTCACTCTCTCGCTAAAAAGAGTCCACTGGACTCTTTTCTTTACGCGTCGACCCATCGGCACCATACTAAGAAGTCTATTACGGGCTTCTTTTTTGTTTTAATAATATAGTATATCGTGGCTGTTACACCAAAAAAAAGTAGCACATGTGCTACTTTTTTGTTACTTATCTGAGTCGCCATTTATTATTTCTTGTTCTGGTGAAATATCTTCTGGCCCTGTTTTTTGCTCAACAGAAGTTTCTATCTTTTCATTGTCGCTTTGAGTATTGTTCATTGTCTCTTGAACTTTTTGATTAACTTCATCAAGTTTTGCTTGAACTACTGGGTCAGTTTTTAAGTCTTCAGAGTTTTGTTCTGTCGCCGAACTTGCACTATCAGCGATAGCATTCATCGAATTTTCTTGCATTTGTTTTTTAAGTTTTTTCTCTTCATAGGTTTTCTTAACACCTACAAGACCCAAAACTGTAAATGCTACACACAACAGTCCATCACGAATTAGGTCTGGAACAAAGTCGCCTATTACTTGGAAAACTGCTTCAAATGCAATCTTTAAGCTTACCTCTGCTTCAATTGCGACAGTGATACCTATCGACAAAAACGATGCGATAATATTTAGTACGCAAATCACAACACCACTTACGATATAGACTGTGCGATCGACCTTATAGAATTTGTCGTACACGATTATGCCGACATATGCGGTTACGAATGCGACAAGCGATACGAGCCAGCCTTGCGAATAAATCACTCCCCATAGTACTGCACCAACTATCATTGTTATGCTTAGCAATGTTATCGCTAAGGCTTTATTTTGTTTCTTAGCCATATTATACCCATCCCACTCCTTTTATATTATTAAATTCAGTATATTCCATATTTATGCTCATGTCAACAAATTATATATCTTTGTCGATTTTTGGCACTCCAACAAAAAGATGGGGACTTGCTATCACCAAATACAAATCAAAACTACAATTTTTCAGAGCTATTTATCCAACGAATCCAACACATTCTTAATCGCCAAAACAGATGCATCAAGTTCGGATTGTTCGTCTTTGGAGAGTTCGAGATGCATGACTCTTTCAGCACCGCCCGCACCTATCACAGTTGGTTGTCCAAGATATGTTGCATACTCAGCATCATATGACGAAACTGTCATGATTGTATTTGTGTTTTCCAAAATGGCTTTTGTAATATTCATAAGGCAAACACCTATGCCATAACAAGTATTTCCTTTTTTCTCTATGATTTCGTAAGCAGAATTTCGCACTTCTTTCAAAATCATTTCCCTTTGCTTTGCGTTGATAAAGTCGGTCGCCTTATTGAGTCCTATCATTGCATTACTCCAAGGGATAAATTCACTATCGCCATGTTCGCCAATTACATATGCGTGGATATTCTTAGGGTTTAGATTAAGCAAATTACTAATCAAATTTCTTAGTCGTGCAGTATCAAGGGTTGTGCCACTACCGATGACCCTATGTTTTGGAAAACCAGAGAGTTTTTGAGTGATCGCCGTCATAACATCTAGTGGATTTGTCGCAACAAGATATATCCCGTCGAAATTGGTCTTGTTTATTTTAAAAATTATGTCTTTAAAAACTGCATAATTTTTATGAATCAAATCCATTCGGGTCTCACCCACTGCTTGACTACGTCCAGCACAAATACAAACTATCCTTGCGTCCCTACAATCGGCATAGTCACCCGCGTAGATTTTCATTTTTTTATTTAGCGCGCTACTCGCATGCGATAAGTCCATGGCTTGTCCTTCGGCAACTTCTCGTAAAATATCGATAAGAACCAATTCGTCTACATGCACCGAACTATTTAGCAAACTATATGCAAAACTTAGTCCTACATTTCCACATCCTACTAAAACAACTTTATCCATATAATCTCTCCTTCTATAACAATGAATAGTATATATTATTTTGAGTTTTTTACAAAACATTATTGCTATATTAAAATATTTTTGATATAAAATGTAAATAAAACTTGACATTTATATATTGACTGCATATAATATAAATGTAAAGTAAACTTTACAAAAAGGAGAACATTATGGATAAGGAAGAAATACTTGAAAAAGCAAAGAGCAAGAAAGTAATTTTGGGAGAGATGGAAAAACAAAAGATAGACAAATCAAACTGGATAAGTGTAATAAGTGCTTGTGCGATTGCGATAGTATTCATGATACTTGAAGGTGCATTTGGTCACAAAGAGGGATTGTTTGCCATTGGTGCAATATGTTTTGTATGGGCTAGTGTGTTTTACTTTTGTCAATACTTTATCGCAAAGCGACCAAAGGCAGTACTTATTGGCGCAATACTTGAAGGTCTTGGTGCATGCATCATGATTACAAACTACATTCTTTGTCTTGTAGGAGTAATTTAATGAATACCGAACTCATACTTAAAAACAGACTAAAAGAAGTACGCCAATCTAAAAAATTATCACAAGAAGAACTTGCAAATCTTGTAGGCACTACTCGTCAAACAATAATATCTATCGAAAAAAATTTGTTTAATCCATCAGCAAAACTAGCACTCCTACTTTGTATTGCTTTAGATGAAAAATTTG
Organism: uncultured Christensenella sp.; assembly: GCA_964434265.1. GTDB lineage: Bacteria > Bacillota > Clostridia > Christensenellales > UBA1242 > UBA11490. Next base: position 353,006 of record CAYSUK010000001.1, read on the forward strand.
AAAATTTATTTTATTTTTAAACCTACAAAAAAAGCAAAAAGACCAAGTACTGCTTGGTCTTTTTGTATTTTGCATAGCACTAAAATTTGGCTTTATGTAGCCACACTTTCCATTTTGCATAGCACTTAGTTTACTTTGTATTCTGTGCCATTTGGAGTGTCTATAAGAGTAATGCCTTTGGATAGCAATTCGGCTCTAATACTATCTGCCAGTGCATAGTTTTTGTCAATTTTTGCTTGACGACGTTCGGCAATTTTGCCATCGATATACTCTTTAAGGTCGTTATCTATTTTTGCATTTTGTAAGTACTCGTGAGTTCCGTCCAAGACTTCATCAAGGGCAAGCCCCAAAACTGTATCAAACTTTCTTACAAGCATGGCTTTTGACATGTCATTAAGGTCGCTTTTTAACACATCAAATAGTGTTGTGATAGCACTTGAAGTATTTAGGTCGTTTGATAATGCGGACTTAAATTGGTCATCGAACTTCTCAATTTTGTCAAGTTCGGGATTTAGCCCATTTGGTCTAAGGTCAGAGATACGTTTTACAATTTTTGCATACGCACCCTTAGCAGAATCCATGCCTTCCCAACTAAATGTAAGAGCACGTCTATAATGTGCTTGAAGACAGAACAATTTGTACACTTCTGGGATATAGCCCTTCTCTTTTAGTAGCGTTACTGTCAAAAATTCGCCTTTCGATTTACTCATTTTGCCATCGGTTGTGTTTAAGTGTTCGCCATGAACCCAATAATTACACCACTTATGTCCCAAGAAACTTTCGCTTTGAGCTATTTCATTTGTATGGTGTGGGAATTTGTTGTCGACTCCACCGCAGTGAATATCAAGTCTATCGCCAAGATATTTATAGCTTATTCCGCTACACTCTATATGCCAACCTGGATACCCCACTCCCCATGGACTATTCCACTTGAGTTCTTGATTGTCAAATTTTGATTTAGTAAACCAAAGAACAAAGTCTTGTTGGTTATGTTTGCCACTATCATGGCTTACATCATCTCTCGCACCAATAACCATGTCGTCACTGTTTTGATTTGTAAGTACATAGTATTCGTCAAGTTTTGAAACGTCAAAGTAAATGTTTCCTTCTGACTTATATGCAAAGCCTTTTTCCAAAAGGTCGGATATTATCTCAAAGTATGTGTCAATACAACTTGTCGCAGGAACTACTATTTCTGGCCATTTAAGATTAAGCGACTCATAGTCTTCTCTAAATTTGTCCGTATAGTACTTTGCAATTTCCATTACTGTCTTATGCTCACGTTTTGCGCCAACAAGCATTTTGTCATCGCCAGTGTCGCCGTCGCTTGTAAGGTGTCCGACGTCGGTTATGTTCATTGCACGTAGTACATCATAGCCTACATATCTGAGAGTTTTTTCAAGCACGTCTTCCATGATATATGTACGCAAATTTCCTATGTGTGCAAAGTGATACACGGTAGGTCCACATGTATACATTTTGACCTTGCCTTCTTCGTTTGGTCTAAACTCTTCAACTCTTCTTGTCAAACTATTGTATATTTTCATTTTAGTCTCCATTATGTGTATATTATAAACTATTTTTCTATAATATACAAACACTAATCTTAATTTTTATCTAAATATATTGTCTTTATATGAAAAAACACCCGTGATGGGTGTTTTTAAATACTATGCAAATTGTTATTTTGCGGGTTTATAACTATCTTTTAGTGAGATTGTGTTATTGAAAACCAAGCGCTCAGGTGTGCTATCTTTATCCAAGCAGAAATAACCTTTACGAACAAATTGGAACTTATCACCTACTTTAGCTGAGAGCAAATATTTTTCTACAAGTGCTGTCGACTCTGTCATTGAATCAGGTGTAAGCATATCTTCTATCTCTGTTCCTTCAGCCAAGGCTTTTGCAGGGTTTTTATACTCTTCTTTGATAAGCGGTTTGAAATTACGGATAGTAACTTCGGTACAATTATTGCTATCAACAAAGTGGATTGTACCTTTACACTTAATTCCGCTTGTATCGTTTCCGCTACGGCTATTTGGATAGTATTCGCATTCCAAGTGGTCGATACTGCCATCTTCTTTATATACGACATTGTTGCACTTTATGATATATGCGCCTTTTAGTCGCACCACTCCACCTAGTACCAAACGATTGTATTTTGGTGGTGGATTTAGACTAAAATCATCACTATCAATATATATAACACTACTAAACGACATATCATGCTTGCCTGCATTTGGGTCGTTTGGATTGTTTTCAAGTTGAACTTGCTCAGACCCTGTATAGTTTGTAATAACTACTTTTAGTGGGTCAAGCACTGCCATTGCACGTGTAGCAACCATGTTTAGGTCGTTACGGATATAGTACTCCATGGCTTCAAAAGGAATTGTGCTTTCCGATTTACTAACACCAACCGACTTTATAAACTCCTTTATGCCGTTTGCTGTATAGCCGCGACGTTTCATACCTACAATGGTCAAGTATCTTGGGTCGTCCCAGCCCATAACCTTGCCTTCGTTTACAAGTTTTTTCAAATAACGTTTGCCAAGTAATACGTTTTCAAGTAGCAGTTTGCCAAATTCTATTTGGCGAGGTGCATACTTTTTGCCCCAGCCATATTTGATAAACCAGTTGTACACTGGACGATGGTCTTCAAAGTTTATGTCGCAAAGACTGTATGTTGTGCCTTCAAGTGCATCTTCCATAGGGTGTGCAAAGTCGTACATAGGATATATACACCACTTATCGCCTGTTTTGTAGTGACTAGCATGTAGCACACGATACATAACTGGGTCACGCATATTCATGTTTGGGTGAGCCATATCAATTTTTGCTCTAAGAGTGACTTCGCCATCTTTATACTTGCCCGCACGCATGTCTCTAAACATTTGCAAACTCTCTTTTACTGGACGGTCGCGATAAGGACTGTTTGTGCCCGGCTCAGTAAGTGTTCCACGACTTGCACTTACTTCGTCTGCCGATAGTTCGTCAACGTAAGCATAACCTTTTTTAATCATTTTTTCAGCGATTTTGTATATTTTTTCAAAGTATGCTTCGCTTGCGTAAATGACCTTTTTAGGGCTATATCCTAGCCAATGCAAATCATCTACATAACTATTTGCAAAGTCACCGTCTTCCTTTGTAGGGTTTGTATCGTCCATACGCAAGTTTGTGTACCCGCCAAATTTGATAGCCGTCTCAAAGTCTATCATCCATGCCTTACAGTGTCCGATATGCCAGTATCCGCTTGGCTCTGGTGGACAACGTGTTATTACTTGTTTTGCTCTGCCATTTTTAATATCATCAACAATGGCTTCTTCAATAAAGTTTTCTGGTGTAATGTTTTTTAGTTTCATATAGTTCTCCATAATATGTATGTCTTGTATTATATCACAACACATACTATTTAGCAATCAATTTGAGAGAATCAATACCCATTAATAACCGCTATCGATAAAATAAAAAAACACCATAAGCATGGTGTTAGTCAATTTCTAAAGTTTCGTCCCTAAATACTTCATCATCAAGAAACTCCAACATTGTCATATCAAAGCCACGAGCCAGTTGCATAATAGTCCTAAGAGTAATGTTTTTGTTTCGCACATTTATAATACACATCATTGTACCATGTAAAATACCCGACTTTTGCTCGAGTCTATATAAGGTCATATTTCTTTCTTTAAGCAGTTCAGTAATTCTCAATGCTACGGCTTTACAAATATTCATAATTGCTACTCTCTTTTAATTTAATATAGTTTAGCAATTTATGTTTGTAAAAATGCGTAGGTATACATACATATTGTTTTACTAATACAAATATTTGTGATATAATCAATCAGAAACAAGCAATTGGATATGAAAAAACACCATATGCATGGTGTTAGTCTATTTCTAAGGTTTCGTCCCTAAATACTTCATCATCAAGAAACTCTATTGCTGTCATACCAAATGCTTCAGCAATTCGGAATACTATGCTTAAAGTCGGGCTTTTGGTGTGATTTGTATATAAATTTTTTAAAGTCGACAACGGAATACATGATTCTTTTGCCAATCTATAAAGAGACCAATTATTTTCAAATAACAAGTCATTTATTCTTTTCGCTACTGCTTCACCCATTGTCATAACTATATTCTCCACTATTAATAGTTTAGCAATATGATGAGCAAAGTATACAACTCAATTGAAACCTACTTCTCAAAAGAGTTGTTTATATTTATGATTTATGTTATACTACAACTCAAAAGAGTTGTATACAAAAGGAGTTTTATATGGAAAAAACATGTGCAATTTTAGCACCCAAAATTGTTAAAATAACAAATGAATTAAATGAACTTATTGCAAATAGTATCAAAAAACTTATTACCGAAGAAAATGTTACAAGATTTTTATTTGAACCTAAAAGCAATTTTGGTCATATTTGTTTTTATGTTGTTACTAAATTAAAAAAAGATTATCCATACATTCAAAGAATATGTTATACAAGTAAAAACGAGTTCTGTGTATTAGAAAATAGTAATAATATAAAACAATATTATTCAAACTCGACCAACAATACATTTTCTACAATCAGCTATGATAATGAAATACATTATGAAAACAAATACTTTACAGACAATTTTAGTCACCTTGAAAGAAATTGTAAAATGATAGATGAAAGCGATATTTGTTTATTTTATTACAATGAAAACAATTTAAACACAAAATTTAATTACTATAAAAAGATACAAACAAAAAATTTCAGTAATATTAATTTAGTTTATTCTTACAAATATGCATCAAGGAATAAGAAAACAATAATCAACCTTTCAAATTAATTTTAAAAAAACACCATATGCATGGTGTTTTTATTTTAAGGTTTGTTCGAGTTTTTTGAGTTCGATGCGGATATCGTTTATCATGTTTTGGTGGGTTTCGGTAAGTACCCTATTTTGTTCCAAAAACTCTATTATCTCGTATGTATCTGTGATTGTTTTTTGTCTGCGGTCTGGTGGTAATGTATCCGAGTCCATTAGGTTTGCCAGTCTATCGGCAAGTTTTATGCAAAGTGAATAATTTGACATATCAAGCATTTTGTGTTTGAGATAGTTCCCCTTACCCATAAGTCGAGGCATATATGATGCTGTTGTGACTTCCATTACCATACTCGCCACTATTTCACCAAAATTGTCGAGCAGTTCGCGATAGGACGTGTATGTATCTTCAAGTGTGTCATGAAGGAGTCCCGCGGCAAGTATCAAGTCAATATTTCGTGACTTTTTATACTTGAGCAAAAGTTTGGCAACCTTAATCGGGTGTTCGATGTACGGGGTTTGGCCATCTGCCCTATACTGACCGGCATGTTTTTCGGTCGCAAATTTTAATACATAGTCATAATCTACATTCATATTGTTCACCTTCCATAAAAGTTAAACACAGATGATAATAATATTTTGTATTATACAATAATCAAGGTTATATGTAAACTGATTAAAAACATTTTTGCAAGAGTCGATAAAAAAATAGAGAGAACTCTCTATTTTCCTTTGTATTTAAAAAATTGGAATTTGACATTTAAAAGCCTTGTGTATTTACGTTTGTCCATGATGAGCTGGATAAGTTCGAGTGTGAGAGTCTCAACCGCAACCCACGCAAACACCCATGACAAGATTTCAAAAATTTCACAAATTATATCATGCATTCCAGCGATTACAAGTTGTTCGAAAAATATGAGCGCCAATGACACAATCCACAAAATTATGCCAGTCATTACACATCTAACTATTTCGTTCTTTTTGCCGTTTAGCTTTGTATTAAAGGTGTTTTTATATGCATCTACAAATTGTTCTTCTTGGATATTTGCAGGCACAAGTTCCTTAAAACATAGCGTTAGTTTTTGTTTGATTGGACGAGTGCTAGCAACATATTCTATTGAGCCCGCAAGCCAATCATTTAGAAAAAGTTTGTCATCAAAGCCATAATCGGCATATACATTTTCGTCGTTTATATCAAGAGTGATATTGCTGGGTTGTTTACTATATTTCATAAAACCTCTTATTTGTATGTTGTATTTGTATAATTCTATCTGTCTTAAAAGTCGTCTATTTGATTTAGATATCTATATAATGTCTACCTTATATCCCAAAGACTGTGCTTGTTTGATAAACTTTACAATGTTAAAAATCCCCCATTGAGTACAAACAACCGCCTTTCCATCTACAAGGTCGACTACATCTTCGTCTTTCATAAAGAAACGTTTTGATGCATCGCTGATTTGTTGTGCCTCTTCATAACGTTTTACAACGCCAAGCGAGCCTTGGAGCGATTTATCAAAAACACTACTTAGTTCGACAAAAGTAGGGTTATGTCGAGAGACGTAATCACTTATTATCGCCAAAACAAGTCTATTTTTTGCATAAACCTTACCCGCAAACATGTATTTAGTTTTGTCTCTGTTTTGCATCTTGGGTTCGCTCAACGACTCAGTATTTTGTTTGTCCCCTACTAAAAGTTTTTCAAGTTCGGCAATTCGATTTTTTAAATTTAAAATTTCTTCTTCATAATTCATACCTTGAGTATATCAAAAACCCTTATAAAAATCAAGCGCAACTTACAAAAACTAAAATTATTTTAAAAAAACTACAAAAAACTACAAAAAACTATTTACAACTAGAAAAAACTGTGTTATGATATTTACAACAAATACAAAGGAGAACAAAAAAATGAAATTGGTACGAACAGTTGCGGGAGTAATAAGAAATGAAAAAGGAGAAGTTTTGTGCACGCTAAGAGACAAGGGCAAATACGACTACGTGTCATTTAAGTGGGAGTTCCCTGGTGGAAAAATTGAAGAAGGTGAAACTTTGGAGCAAACACTTACTCGTGAATTGCACGAAGAACTTGAAATCGACGTTGAGATTGGAAAATTTTTCTATCAAGTTGAGCACGACTACCCTGACTTCCATTTGTCAATGGCGGTTTTTGATTGCAAACTTATCTCAAAAGAACTCAAAATGAATGTCCATAAAGGAATCAAATGGCTTCGTCCTGAAGATATGATGTCTCTTGACTGGGCAGAAGCTGATATCCCTGTTGCTAAACTTGTTGCTAGTGGAAAGTAGAACAGTATATTTGATATTGCTTTAAAGAATCATACCCCATGAAGGTATGATTTTTTTAATCTACATAATGTGTAAATTCTACTCAAATTCTACTCACTTGACGACGCAAAAACAAAAAAGAGCCCTTTCGGACTCCATTTCGACACTATATATTGTGGTTATATATCGATACAAGACACAATATATTGTAAACTGGTAGGAATGAGTGGACTCGAACCACCGACCCCCACCTTATCAGGGTGCTTCCTAAACTAAATAGGATTTATCCCTATATCTAAAATCCCTTTAATTATCGGCACTTTTAGAGTGCTATTTTTTAATTGCTACAAAACAAAATAATTTTATTGTAGCAGTTTGTAGCAAATATCACATTTTATAGCATTTTAATCGCTTTTGAACTGCCTAAATCGGACTTGAATTTTCTAAAACTTTTTATTAGAAAAACATAATCATATAAATTGGCAAATAGATAATGTTGTCTTTTTCAAAGATTTTGCGTTCGTTAGAAAGCACATACCCTTTCTTAACATTATAATCTTTGTTAGACAAAAATTTATTTATTGCACTATGAATTGTATAGTCTTTCCCAGATTTGATTTCAAGTGGAAGAACTGAAAGATTATTGTAGTCATCAATCAAGAAATCGACTTCGCCATTAGTCTTGTTGTCATAATAGAACAAACCATGCCCATGTGCTTTTAATTCACTGGCAACAACAGACTCGTAAACAGTTCCTAAATTTACACTTCTTTCATCATTGAGAACGGCATTTATATTGTGCTTATACAAAATGTTGGTTAAAATGCCGACATCGTTAAGATAAAGTTTAAGCAAGTTTTTGCCACTGGATTCAATAAGTGGGAATACTGGTGTAGATAGTGCTTTAACTTCCAGTGCAATTCCTGAATTGATTAAATAGTCAAATTCATCTTGATAACTTGAAAATCTTTTGCCTTTAACATTTTCAATGTCTTGAACAACAATTCTTTTCTTTTTGTTTTCCAAACTTGATGGAATTAAATCGTAAATTCGTTTAATTTTCAATTTGTGCTCTTTGTCATATTTGCTTGCGTCATCGCCATAATAATCGTAAATATCCGATTGGATTTTGCGAACTTCAACAATGTTTTTCTTATCAATAAAACTATTTACAGCGTCTGGAAGCCCACCAATGAGCAAATACTTTTTGAATAAATCTAAAACTTTGTTATGAGTAGTTTCTTCTAAGCTCTCAAGATTTTCAAATTTAGTTTTTAGTGAACTAATGGCAAATTCATTAAAGCCATTTGCAAGCAAAAATTCTTCAAAGTCAAGTGGGAACATGTGCACAACATCAATGCTTCCAATAGGAATTGATGGAGTTTTTGCAAGTGTTACACCAAGCAAAGAACCACTGCAAATATAAGTAAACTTATCATCTTGTTTTAAGAATTTTAACATTGTTAAAAATTGTGGATATTGCTGGATTTCATCAATAAAGATAAGAGTATTTTCTTTTTCTTTCATTTTATCCCCAGCAATCATACTTAATTGCAAGTAAAAATCTTCTTTATTGTTTACATTTTCAAATAACTTATCCCCAAGATAGTCTTCAACAAAGTTAATTTCGATATAATTTGTAAATTTGTCTTTTAACAATTCGCTTCCAACATATCTAATAATGTAAGATTTGCCGATTTGTCTAGCCCCATCAATAATCATAATTTTGTTTGAGCCATTTTGCAAATAATCGATAATTGTTTGTTCAATCTTTCTGTGTAACATACTTATTTTCTCCTTGTTTTATCATATTTTACACTTTTCCTATAAAAAATGCAATAAAAATTTACACTTTTCCTGTAAATTTAGGTATTAAAAAATACACTTTTCCCAAATTTCTTGTAAATTTACTATATTTTTAGTTAAGTTTGATTTTTTTGCAATAAAAAACGATACCAATGGTGTTGCATTAAAAATAAAACTTTAAGTTATTCATTTTGAATAAATTATCATTTTTAAACTATCAAAAACTATTTGATACTTTTTGAGAAATTTGTTTTGAAAAGTTTAACAAATCATAAACTTTTATGTTATAATAAAAATAAGAGGTAAATATGAGAATTTTAATTTGTGGATTGCCCGGAACTGGAAAAACAACATTGTCGCATATGATTGCTGAAAAATATGGATTTAATGTTAAAAATGACTTTTCTATTTTTCAAGAACTAAATATAAATATATCAAATTTAGAAGATAAGAAAACTGTAAGCAAAAAATTTTCAAAATTATTGTTTGAATATATGCAAAAAGCACCAGATAATTCAGTGTTTGATTTTGAATATTCAATTTTGCCAAGCGAATTAAAATGTTTTGAATTAGATGATTTCAAAATTGTATATTTGGGTTTTTATAGTTTGCCTGACGAAACAATTTTTAACCTATTTAGAAAAAGCTCTGCCAATGAAAAAGTTACAGATAATGAATTAAAACACAAAATAACACTTTATAAAAATTTAAGCAAAATTTGCAAAGAAGAATGTGAAAAATACGGATTTGCATTTTTTGATGTAAATAAAGATAGAAAGATAATTTTTGATGAGATATTAAAATTTATCGGATATGACTATTAGAAATCAAATCAGAAGATAAGGAGTAAATATGTTAGAATTTGCAGGAAGATTTAGTAAACCAGAACTAATGAT
>CAYSUK010000002.1:0-118097 GCA_964434265.1 uncultured Christensenella sp.
TGCTTGCTTGCTTGCTTGCTTGCTTGCTTGCTTGCTTGCTTGCTAAAATTGTCGCAAATCATAAGATTTTGTGTCAACTGATTTTCTCCCTTTATCTAAGTCTATTGTATTATAACACGTGTAGCAAATATAGTAAAGCAAATAGCAAAAACTAGGTCAATTTTTACTACATTATCTCACATGTCTACTATTACAACATTTTTATCAACTGTTTTATTTGATAAATTTTGAGATTATTTTTCATGATTTTGGGAGAAAGTAAAAAGTACAAACAAAAAAAATCCTTCTATTGAAGGATTTATTCTTACAATATACTTAATATTTTAATTTGTTTTCTTGGCTGTGTTAATTGAAGATATAAGCAATGCTTTTATTTCATTGCATTCACTTATTAATTTGTCAATATTTTCAATTTTGTAATTAACCTTTTTTAAAAGTTCTAACCAATTAATCTTATTTCAAAATAAATCCAAAGATTAAAGAAGAGTGAAAAACGAAAAGTGAAAAAATAAGAATACAAACAAAAAAAAATCCTTCTCTTGAAGGATTTATTTTGTTTGGTGCGGACGAGAGGACTTGAACCCCCATGGTTTCCCGTCAGATCCTAAGTCTGATGCGTCTGCCAATTTCGCCACGTCCGCACATGGTGACCCATCCGCGATTCGAACGCGGGACACCATGATTAAAAGTCATGTGCTCTACCATCTGAGCTAATGGGCCATATTAAATTTGGTTTCTTAAATAAATTAAGATTGGCTGGGGTGGCAGGATTTGAACCTACGAATGCGAGAGTCAAAGTCTCGTGCCTTACCACTTGGCTACACCCCAATACAAATATTAAAATTAAATGGGGTGAGTAATGAGACTCGAACTCACGGCCTCCAGAGCCACAATCTGGCGTTCTACCAGCTGAACTATACCCACCACATCTAATGGTACGCCAGAAGGGATTCGAACCCCCGACCCTCGCCTTAGAAGGGCGATGCTCTATCCAACTGAGCTACTGACGCATAGTTGGAATAGTTTGTAAGTGGAGCGGGCGATGGGAATCGGACCCACGCTACCAGCTTGGAAGGCTGGAGTTCTACCATTGAACTACGCCCGCACAAGAAGTCCTTTCTTACAAACGCATTACCATAATACCATTTTTAATATCACTTGTCAACGTTTTTTTAAAAATATTGCAACCTATTTGATATTTTTTTATCTTCTACATCAAGCACCAAATATCTACTCTCGCATTGCACACCTTTTAGTGACGGACAGTTTATAAAACGTATGTCTTCATAAATCTCGTCGGCATAACTATGGGTGTGGCCATAGAGCACAACATCGACCTTTGAGAGTTTGGCTTCAACAATCAAGGGGTACAATGTACTTTTGACGTGAAATCTATCGCCGTGAGTCAGTAGAAATTTCAGTCCTGCCATCTCGACAATTTTGGTGTCGTCGACTGTGCTAAAAAAATCACAGTTTCCCCTGACCGCAATGGTGCGTTGGTCATCAATCACACTCTCAATATCCCCAAGACCATCGCCAAGAAAGACGAAGTAGTCATATGTCTCATTTTGGAGTATCTTCTCTACCTTATCTTTCTTGCCATGGCTATCACTTATCACCAGCAGTTTCATCTATATCATCTCCTTGCTCTCTGACCTTGAGCCATATGTAAGTTTGATAGTGTTTCTATTGTTTTTATGTTTGTTTTTGCTTGGTTTTTTAGCAGGTTTTGCTTTAGTGTTTAGATATTTGTATTGGACATAACCTTCGCCCGCCAAGTACTCTTGCATATCTATCTCATTACTTTTACACAAAACCCTTAGTGCTTGCATTACCCTACGTTTGTTTTTGTCTATAGCGCCATTTTCGGAGATTTTTATAACTACAGGATTACGGGTATCTCCAGCACCAAACATGTTTTGCAACATAACCTTTATTGTATTATTGTTATACTTAGAAACATGTGTGTTTACTTCAGTGATATATGTAAGTTCACCCTTTCCGATGTAGTCTTCTATCATTTCTTTCATACTCATAGTATGGCCATTTGGAATCTCGCGTCGGTACGAATATATAAGATTATACACCTTCAAACTTTTACTTTTTAGATTTGAAACTACCTTATCGGGATACATTTCCAACAGTATATTTTTCAAAAATTCTGATTTGTCTTCAAGTTTTGTTTGTGCGGATATATGGTATTCGGGATATTTACATATAACATAATCTACAAATGCAGACACAATCTCTTTATTTTGTATTTTCCAGTTGTTTTTGAGCCAGTTTCTGACATTTACAAAACCTTCTACTTGTCTTAGTGTGTCGGCATCACTTTCTACTATATTTTGTTCGATCCATTTATCAACATCGCTAAAACCACGTATCAACATCTTGTTTTTAGGCACGTAGTCTATGCCTACATATTGTACAACATATTCTTCTGCTGACATGTGTTTTGCGCTAGCTTGTTCTTTAATTTGTTTTCTAATTTTGGTCTTGAGAAGTCCCAAAATAGTTTGGTCGGTCTTATCGACAATTAAGTCGCTCGCATATAGTGTTTCTTTTATGCCGTTTTTGGTTTTGTTTGTATGTAAAAGTCCGTTTTTTCTAAGACGATGCAATATTACTTCGCTGTCGTTTTTGCCCTTAACATACATCACTAGCCCCACGTTTTGTTTTATCCACTCGTTCATGAGAAGGCCATCGCTTTTGCCGACAATTTTTTCTAGATAATATCGCTCATTTGAGTCTTTTTTTAGCGACACAACCCCGTCTTTATCTGCCATTGCTCGTATTTTTTCGATAAGTTGTTCTTGTGTCATATTACCCACCTTTATCTTTTGACTATATATATAGTATATCACATTTTAAAGCAAATGAAAATACCTTAGACCAATATTGTGGCATAAAAAAGACCAGTCGAAACTGGTCAATTTGTTATAGCAAAATACAAATTACTCCGCCCTTGCCTTCGTTTACGATACGAGATAGTGTTTTACGCATTTTGACTTGGGCGTTTTGTGGCATGCTGAGCAGTTTGGATTGTAATCCTTCGCTTACTAGCGTATCAAGGCTCTTGCCAAACATTTTGGCTTGCCACATGTCAGTAGGATTTGCTTCAAACTCACTCTTCAAATATTTGATAAGGTCTTCGCTTTGTTGTTCGGAACCGACAATCGGTGAAAGTTCGGTATCAATATCTACTTGCATAATGTGATAACTTGGTGCGGTCGCTTTAATCTTAACACCATACTTACCGCCTTGTTTAATAACAGTAGGCTCTTCGAGTTTCATGTCGGACTTAGACGGATACACTACTCCATAACCTGTAGCATTGACTTGTTCTAAAGCTTCTTTAAACATGTCGTATTGTTGTTTTGCGACAGTAAGGCCTTTGACGTACGACACCAAGTGATATTCGTCGGTGATATCACAACCGCATTGTTCGCTAAGTACACGATAGAATAGCCCCGATTTAGCTGTCACATCAAACACGACCTTACCCTCGCCCATAACGATGGTTTTTGCTGTGATTGCTTCGAAATCGTCGTTTTCGGGCATAGCAACAAAGTCGTCCATTATGTCGCCTATCTTCTCGATTCCTTCAAGCGCTGAGTCAATACTTGTGTATATAGTTTGAATTAGTGGATGTGTAAACGGAAGCACTCGCATCCAATTTGGAAGTTTGACACATACGTTTGTGATTGCAAATTCGTTTAGCAGTTTTGCAAAGACATTGTTTATGTCGTCTTCGGTCATTTTGTCGACATTTAGCGGCAAGACTCCGACATTATATTTGTCGCTAAGGTTTTTAGCGAGATTTACCGTCTCTGGGCTGTCTGGGTGAGTACTATTCAAAAGTACCACAAACGGCTTGTTGCAGCCCTTTAACTCGTTTATTACTCTTTCTTCGCTACGGACATAATTTTCACGTGGTATGTCGGTAATCGAACCATCAGTTGTGACCATAATCCCTAGCGTCGAGTGATTTGTTATTACCTTATTTGTGCCAAGTTCGGCCGCTTCTTCAAAAGGCATTTCTTCGGCACTCCATGGGGTCTTAACAAGGCGTGGTTTTTCATTTTCTATATGCCCAATTGCACCATCAACCAGGTATCCGACACAGTCTATCATGCGGACTTTAAACGTAACGTCATTATCAAGTCGCACCGCTACACTTTCATTTGGGATAAACTTTGGCTGTGTAGTCATGATGCTTTTGCCGTCACCGCTTTGTGGCATTTCGTCAATTGTTCGCTCTTTGGCATTTTTATCTAATATATTTGGCAAAACCAAAGTTTTTAACATTTTTGTAATAAAGGTGGATTTACCTGTTCTAACAGGACCAACCACACCTATATAGATATCGCCATTTGTTCGCGTTGCGACATCTTTATAAATATCGTAGTTTGTCATATATTCCTCCAAGAGATTTACTAGATTATATGTGTGCAAAAACTACAATATGATTAAAAAAAGAAAACACTTTCGCATTTTCTTTTACATTTTATTTATCTTCGTTTTTCAAATCTTGATTAGATTCTTGGATTTCTGGTGGATTTTCGTCTTCAAGTTGTGCTTTCTTGGATTTATTTAGCGACTTTATATATGCCCTATCTTTTTCGGCACTTGCCTTAAAGTCCATTTTATTTTCCTTGTTTTTAACAATTCTACTAAGGTTTGACCTATGAGCAAAAAGCACAAGGGCGAGCATTGCAAAATGCAAGATTGCGCTTACTACATAACCTTTTGAAAGCAGCAGTCCGCCGTTTACAGCAACAAACACTATGCATGCACTTAGAGTACTAACAGATGCAATATGTGTGATTAGTATCAAAATAAAGAACACACCAAAGCAACTGAGTGCAAGCCACCAGTTTGCCACAAACGCAAAACCAAATGCACTAGCGACACCCTTTCCGCCTTTGAAGTGATACGTAACTGGGTATATATGTCCCAACACACACGATAGGCCAGCAACAGATATTGCGATATTGGCAAGTTGGGGATTTGATGCTGGTATCATCAGATAGTATGCACCGATGCATGGCAAAACACATTTGAGAGCGTCGCACAAAAGTGTAATAGCCCCTGCTATATATCCATAATTTCGCACCATATTCATAGTGCCCGGGTTTCCACTGCCTTGTGACATAACGTCTTTGTTTCGGGCTTTGGATACGTATCTAGCAAAAGTAAATGTTCCACAAAAATACGATACTAGTACGATAGCAATATATTTAAATACAATTAGTGTCATATTATTCGTCGTCCGCCTTGTTTTTAACTACTAGTTTGATAGGAGTACCCGAAAAATCTACGGCATTTCGGATACAGTTTTCAAGATATCTCTCATACGAGAAGTGCATAAGGTCTTTATCATTTACAAATAGCACAAATGTAGGTGGTGTGATATCGGCTTGAGTTATGTACTTGATTTTAAGTCTTCTACCCTTTCGTGCTGGTGGTTCGTTTGTAAGAATGGCGTTTTGCAAAATGTCGTTTAGGGTACTTGTCTTAATACGTGTTGTGCTGTGGTCATACACCATATCGACAAGTTCCATTATTTTGCTTAGTCTTTGACCAGTAAGTGCCGATGTGTAAAGTGGCACAAAATAACTCATAAATTTTAAATCTTCTTCAAGACGTTTGTTAAACTTATTCATGGTCTTCTCGTCTTTTTCTATCAAGTCCCACTTATTCATAACAATTACACTTGGTTTGCCTTGTTCGTGGATAAAGCCTGCAATACGAACGTCTTGTTCGGAAAGACCTTGATTTGCATCAATTACAAGCACACATACGTCGCTTCGACGTACGGCTTCAAATGCACGAAGCACGCTATATAGTTCGACTGATTCGTTTTCAATCGAACGTTTGCGACGTATTCCCGCAGTATCGATAAGCATGTAGTCTTTGCCATTATATGTAAATGGTGTATCGATTGCGTCCCGTGTGGTCCCCGCAACATCGCTGACCATAACACGTTCTTCCCCGACAAGTTTGTTTATGATACTACTCTTACCCGCATTTGGTTTGCCGACAAGCGCAATTTTGAGTCTATCATTATCTTCATCTGGTGATACTTTGTTTTTGAATTTACTAACCACAACATCAAGTAGGTCGCCGATACCCTTGTTTTGTTCGGCACTTATCCCTATCGGCTCGCCAAGACCTAACGCATAAAACTCGTGAGTTTTTTCGACTTCATAGTTGTCGAGTTTGTTTACAGCAAGCACAACTGGAACGTTGTATTTTCTTAGAAAATTTGCTGCATCATAGTCAGCACCTACCAAGCCTTCTTTGCCATCGACAATAAGGATAACTACATCGGCAAGTTCGACTGCAATTTCTGCTTGACGAGTGATACTTTTTTGAAAGTTTGATTTGTCCTTAACATCAAGTCCGCCAGTATCAACAAGTGAAAAGCCATACCCACACCACTCGGCATCACCATATATACGGTCGCGAGTAACACCTGGCATGTCTTTAACAATGCTTATTCGTTTGCCAATAACAGCATTAAAAAATGTGCTTTTGCCCACATTTGGACGTCCAACAACAGCTACTAATGGTTTTTTCATACTTACCTCTCTTTACTAGATAAGTATATTATATTAATACTTTTTAATCAAACATTTTTTCATAGTTCAAATAAAAACATATTTGATAAATAGTTGCTAATACGATTGTTTTTCTTTTTTAGAATGTGGTTTTTTGTAAATTACGTTTTGTAATAAACACTCAAATATAATCAAATACACAAGCGGAATAAGGCAGTCGAGTATATCAGGACAAAACAAAGGATAAAATGCAAAATTTCCCTTTATTAAGGCTAATGTACCAAACTCGCATAGTACTATGCATAGTACTGAAAAAAGTATTTTTGATGAAAAATTTTTGAAAAATACAGTAAGCACTCCGACCACTAAAAACAGGTAAATTGGTCTTAGAAAAATAAGGTAATCATTTGATACACTATTTACACACAAATAAATTACACTGACTACAAGTGCGACCACTGTACAAGCGAATATGTGGTTGTGTTTTGTACCCATCACCGCCCCTATCAGAGCCAGTAGTAGTCCTATGAGATTTAGTATGTTTAGTGAAAAATTTGGCATTTCCACAGGCGGAACAAAGTAGCCGATTTGAAGACAGACAAGTGCTAAAAAATACATAATATTTTTCGCATTACGCATATCACACCAAAACAAAAAAAATATGTTTAGAAGTCCGACAAAACAAAACGATAGTGGCATATATCTCTCCTATTTAGTTTAGATTGTGCAATATGGCAGATATAATCACAAAAATTATGTCGAATTATGTAATTTATTATGTCGTAAAATCATATTTATTATATAGGAGAACTTATTATGGAACTGACATTTTGCGAATTACGGTCAAAAGAAGTCGTCAACACGTGTGACGGCAAAAGGCTTGGAAACATAATTGACATGGTTTTTGATAGCAGTTGTGCAAAGGTGCTTGGATTTGTTGTGCCAGCCGAAAAGTCGCTATTTTCGTTTTTGAAATCGTCCAACGACATATTTATCCCCTACAACCGCATTCGCAAAATCGGAAAAGATATCATACTTGTCGAACTTGCACCTGTAAACGCTCTAAACACCCAAGGCAAATCCAAATATCAAAATACAAAAAATGACAATAATTTTGACGAGCAAAATTAGTTTACTTTTATATTAGTATCATGTATAATAACTACAACATATTGTAGAGAGGAAAACAAATGAAGTGCATATATTGTGGAAATACTGAAAGCAAAGTAATAGATAGCCGTAATGCTGAAGAGACAAATTCGATACGTAGACGTCGTGAGTGCCTTGGCTGTGGCAAACGTTTTACAACTTATGAGACAATAGAAACTACACCTATACTTGTCATCAAAAACGACAATAGTCGCCAACCTTTTGACAAGGACAAAATCAAGCGTGGAATTATAAAATCTTGTGAAAAACGCCCTGTCAGCATGAGTCAAATCGACGAAATGGTCGACGATATCGAGAAACAACTTTCAAATTCACTCGAACAAGAAGTCCCAAGTAGCAAAATTGGCGAACTTGTTATGGAAAAACTACACGACTTGGACGAGATATCATACATAAGGTTTGCAAGTGTATATCGTAAGTTTACCGATGTCACTCACTTTATGAAGTTTATATCTGACTGCGAGTCAGCACTTGCCGAAAAAGAAAAAAACAAAGCCGACAAACAATCTGAGTAATAATATAAACCAGACTCTATACATACAAAACAAAAAACACTACATATGTAGTGTTTTTTGTTATTTACCTTGATTTTCTTTATTATTGTTTTTAACTTTTTGTACGACTTGTTTTGCTTTACTGCCATCTAGTGATTTTGATTTTTCAGCGTATAGTTTGTCTGTATATTTAAAAACTGCATTTTGTACATCTTTATATCTATTTTTAATTTTATCAGCATAAGAAGTAGACTGCGAATGTACTAAGTTCCAAGCATAAGAAATCTCACTAGCTCTTTGTCCTTTGTTTGACAATATTATATCATTTTCTTTCATACATGCTTGTTTGCAGTCTTCATAATTATTATAAATATCATAAACATCTTGTCTATGTTTAGTGCAATCATCTTTCTTAATAAAAGCTCGCGACGACTTAGAAAATACCAATTCGCTTGAAACATTGTATTTCATATTAGAAACTCCTGAAGCAAAATATACTTTTGTCTCAGAAAACAACAAACACCTTACAGGAGCATATCCGATAACTTCATCAAAAGCATCAGTATATTCTACTTTAATAAATCTTTTAGGATAATTATAATTGTCTGTTTGCATATCATTACTCCACTATTATTTTTCAGTATTATTATTTGCCTTGATTTTCTTTATCGGCTTTATTATTGTTTTTAACTTTTTGTACGACTTGTTTTGCTTTACTGCCGTCTAATGATTTTGATTTTTCAGCGTATAGCTTGTCCGTATTTTCAAAGATTTCATTTTGCATATCTTTATATTTTTTTTGCGTTTTTTCAATATAGCGTGCCATTTGTGCTGAATCAAATTTGTGTGCATTTCCTTCTATACTAGCATGCCTTTCTATTTGTGACAACAATCCTTCATTCTCTTTTACGCAAGATTGTTTACAGTCATCATAATTATCAAACGCTTCATAAACTTTATGCTTGGTAACTAGTATATAATCGTTCTTCACAAACTCATTCAATATTGAATGATAAACTACTTCACTTGAAACAATATAGTGAGAAAACGTTGTTCCCCAAACAGAATACTCTTTGTTTTCTGAAAATAATACACCTTTCACAGGGGCATAACCCACAACTTCATCAGACTCATCTTTACACTCAAGTTTAATATACTTTCTTGGATATTTCATATCGCCACTCCACTATTATTTTTTAGTATTATATCACACTCATTTCAAATGTCAATAGTTTAATATTTTGAGCACAAGAAAGTCGATTGCATTTTCGGGAGTTATGTTGCTATTCTTAGTCTCATAGTCAAGTCGCATACATTCGTCAACAATGTCTTTGAGTTGTTTTTTAGTAAATAGTCGGGCTTGCTCACTGGCTTTTGTGACAGCATACGGATTGACCGAGAGCATAGATGCTAGCTCGTCACGAGTGCCTTTGGTGATTGACACGAAGAAAAGTCTACGGAAGTGATTGTAGATAAGCCCAAGTAATCCCCTAAACTCATCCTTTCGCACTTTTAGTGTACTTAGTATCTCATACACTTTGACAGCATTTTTGCGGGCAAGATTTTCGGTGAGTTCAAATATTTGAAACTCAACAGTCTTTGTCGAGATAGTTTCGACATCACTTTTCTCAACAACCGCCCTATCACCTACAAAACTTACAAGTTTAGTAAGTTCGTTCATAAGCTTACTCATATCACCATTGCAGTAGTTTAGAAGCAAGTTAAACCCATCGACGGATATTGTTTTATTGTAATTACTTAGTTCCTTTACAAAGAAACTTTTGACTATATTTGCATCAAGTTTGTCACAATCGACAACTTCAAAATGTTTTGTGTATGCATTAAAAAAGTTTGGCACACTCATTGCACGCACAACAAGCACAGTCGTGGGATTTGGTGATGCGAAATAATCGTTTAGGGCACTGAGTTTTTTGACATCATTTGCGCTTTTGCCATCAAGGTCGACATAGATGAGTTTTTTGTCGCAGAATACTGGCATGGTGTTTAGCGCCTTTGTGACATCTTCCATGTCTATTATCTCGCCCTTAAATTCGAGTTTGTTTAGCTCGACCATTTGAAGATTGCAGGCATCGGTTATGAGCGAGCATGCTTTGTTTAGGACAAAGTCGTCATTGCCTTTGAGTAGGTAGGCTGGAAGTATTTTATTTTTGAGTTCTTTTTTAAGTTCTACAAATTTCATTTTTCTCTCCTTTATAATTGTAGCACAAAACTACTACTATCGGCTATACTTTTTATGTCTTTTTTTTCAGCATCTGTTGTGCAAATTACGTCTCTGATTATGCTAAGATCGGTATCAGTATCATATTTTGCCGATTTTGTTATGCAATAATTTATGTTTTGGGTGAGTTTGTCTTCAAGTTCCGCCATCTGGTTACTCGTCATACCCATATCAAAGAGCAAGGTTTTGTTTGTACGGATAAGCACACCATACACCCTATTTTCTGTCGAGAACATTTGAATATCAAAGCCTTTTGCTTGTGTGAAATCATCATCAATATATTCTATCTTACATATTTTACATACCTTTGCAAGCGAATAATCATTTAGATGTTCGTAGTTTTTAATATAAAGCGTGTCTATTTTGTATTTTTTAATAGTTTTGATTGTGTCGTCAATTTTGGTCAGAGTAAACGTCGGCAAAACCCAACTATCAAATTTGTTTATTTTATATTTTAGTGCATACATTTTAAGATGATATTCGTCATAATCGAACAATATTTTCTCGCCAGAACGAGTTGTGATAATTGCGCAGTTTGTGTCATATTGTCCCCATGTCAAGAGTTTGTTTGACGAGTAAGTTTTGGGGACAAATCCAACAACCGAAAGCCCCACCATGGTAGCGACAATTATGCCTAGCAAAATTGTTTTCGCCTTCAAGCGAAGCATGAGAAACTTAAGTGCCAATAAAAACAAAATCATGGTGACTATTACGCCATAACCCACATCGAATACAGCAATTTGCGAAAAATGTTCTGTCACAATATCACATGATAATCTGACAATATGCAAAAGCACGTTTGGGACAAACAGTGTAAATCCAAGAAAATTTAGCCCCGCCGATATTAGTGCACAATAAAACAGTAGCGGAAAGGCTATGCTAAATATCGGCACAAGAAACAAATTTGAAATTATGCCGACCACATTTATTGTTCCAAAGAGTTTTGATGTGAGCGGAATTAGTGCAATATTGACCGAAAGCGAAACAGCAAAAGCCGTTGCAAGCGGACGTGGAATTTTTATTTTAATCAGTCCACGTGCCACATATTTGTTTAATGTTATCATTGCAAGCACGCACATAAACGATAGTTGGAAGCCATAATCAAACAGCTGAAGCGGATTAAACAGCAATATCACAATGCCAGCAAGCGACAGAGACGAAAGATTGTCATGCTGAGCACCAAGCAGATTCCCCAGCATAAGTACAATCGCCATAACTGTTGCTCTGACTACGCTTGCTGTAAAATCACAAAGCACGCAATAGAATATCAGCACAACTGACACAATGACAATATTTGCTTTTTCTGGAACACGAAATAGCGAAAGTATAAAAGTCATAAATGCCACAAGAAACCCGACGTGCAAGCCAGACACTGCAAGCATATGCGACACACCCGCAAATGAAAAGGCTTCGTACACTTCATAACTCATGGCCGACTTATCACCAAAGAGCATTGCATATGCTACGTCAGCATTATCTTTGTTTAGATGATCGTGTAGCACGTCCTTGACGCTTTCGCGAATTGTCTCTGGCACAGTCATGTCATCTTTGCCGACAGTATAGATATCGCTGGTCGTACAATAAGCACTATATACTTTATCTTTGTTGTATTTACCAATATTGTTTTCATCGGTAAAGAGTTTGGTTGTGCGAATGGTTGCTTTGGCAGAAAGAATAGTTCCAACTTCGATGGGTGTAATTTGTTTTGTAACATACAATGTGATCGATGAGACACTTTCCATGTCTTCGCCCACATTACAATCACTCAACACGATCGTTGCATTTTCGTTTGCAATATTACATGCCACAACCCTACCCACAATATCGACTTCACCACTTAGATATGGGTATTTTTTGTAGTTTGAGTACTTAACGGAAAACAAGACGAGCGGAACAAGCATGGATATTATGGAAACCAAGTACAGCCACTTATATTTGGCTACAAATTTTAGTTTGTCATTTTTCACAAAACTCAAAACAAATAAAACAATGACCGCCACTTCAACAACAAGTAATATTACAAGCCAAAAATATGAAGTGCCCAAATTAATCACATTCGTAAAACAGTAAAAAGTCAGTATGCCCAGCATCATGCTTAGCCACACCACAAACAACGGCCTAATGTTTACAAGTCTCTCTTTCATACAAATATAATATCACAAAGAAACAAATTTTCTAACAAATTTAACTATAAAAAACAAATACCATTAGGTATTTGTAAAATAATCAATAAGTTGGGTTTGGGATATCTTTTTTACCACTTTAAAATCTTCGTCCACCACATAAAACACATAATAATAATTACCTTTCATTAGTTTTATCATGTCATTAGGTGTGAGTTTTTTATTAACAAACAATGTTTTTACTTCAATATGAGATTTATTATCAAATCCCAAAGTTATATTTTTGCCAATTTTATTTTTGTCAAAAAGTGTAGACAAAAGAAAAAAACTCATCATAACGTAAGAAATATTTTTAGCACTTGAATAAGTCAAAACAAACAAAACAAGAAATAAAATCGAAAACAAAACTGCGACTATGTGCATAATTTTAAGTACAGTTTTTTTGTATCTTTCATTGAAAAGTGCAAGAACAACCCGACCACCATCAAGCGGATATATAGGAACTAGATTGTATGCCCCAAGTACAAAATTTGAAAAGACAAAATCATATAAGTAATAATACATATTTGGGATATACCACCACAACGCAACACCAATCGTTGCAAGTAATATATTTACAATTGGGCCAGATAAAGCAATAATAATTTCATCATTTTTGCGATAAGTATTATTATCGGTCATTTGTAGTCCATATGGCAATATATGTATACTTTGTGACATATAACCCATACTTTGTGCCACAAAGTAGTGACTTAATTCATGAATTAGTAGTATGACTATATATGAAATATATAGCGAAAAATAGCCAAAAACAATTAAAACAAATGAAAAAACAACAAACAGCGGACTAAACTTTATTTTTATCCCCATACAATTTTATTATCTTCTACACGCAAATTTTCTATTAGTTTTTTGTTTTTGTATACAGATACTACAATGGTTTTATTTTCAGATGCTGTAGCTATTTTATCACCACGTTTGAGTATTTGCCCTTTACTTACAGCTATGGTCTCCACATTTTCAATGATTGAATATATCTTTGCGGTATGTTTGATTTTTATATATTTTTTTCCGTCATTTGTCATACCAGTTTCTTCCACCACACCAGGACATGGAGTCTCCACCACAATGCTTCCATTTGGCACAATATGTATTTTATTTTCAACAACACTTATTTCTCCACTCACAACCGGTAAATCAAACGAGCCCGAACTTACAAGCAGGTTTGCATTATTTGTAAACACAACTTCACTTTCATTGTTGTACAACTGGCTTGTTGGATTATACACACTTTGCACGCTGTCGTACCACGAATTTGCACTGCTTCCACCAATAATCTTAAAATAACAGCAAGAAAAAATAAGCGCACAAAAAATTATACTAGATATAATAGTTTTTTGTTTTAACTTATTTTTTTGGTTTTTAAATATAATGTTGTTTTGATACATACACACAATTTGCAATTTTTTCATAATTCACCTTACAAATATGTATGATCTATTATTGCTTTTTATACTATAAAATTTAGTTGTTTTAATCTATCTACTTTCGCCGTCAATACTACATTGTATTTGTTTTCATTATCAAGTGTTATACTAAACTCTACATCATTTGAATTTATTTCCATATAGTTTTTTAGCAAATACACTATCTCACTCTTTACCACGTTTTCAAGTTTGATTGGATTGGACTTTTTATCAACAGAGAGCATATCTTTAAGTCTTCCACCCACAATACTATTTTGCATCACAACACCCTCCTTAGCGATTTTTTAATGCTTCCAAAAAGACCTTTATATTTTTTAGTACAATCAAACAATATCGATTTATCATTCATCAAATTATCAGAAAGCACATCAAATGCAATAGATATATCACTTTGACTTGCAAGCATTCCACCAGTGTTTAGTTGTTTTACAATATTGTCGTCATCTGGAAGTACACCTATTACATCTACATTTAGATACTGTCTTATGGTGTCGACATCTAGCATTTCACCATCAAGTTGCATATCACCTCTAACCCTATTTAGTATCAACTTTGGCGTCATATTAAGGCTATTTAGTATTCCCACAACTTTATTACAATCACGCAAAGCAGAAAGATGTGGCGTAGTCACAACAATACTTTCTGTCGCACATTTCACAACTCTAAAAAAGCCGTCTTCTATCCCCGCAGGACAGTCCAAAAGTATAAAATCAAAACTATTTGAAAATTCGTCAATTATCGACTTTATTTTACAATAATCTAGAGTTTCTGACAAAAAAGTATGGTTACTTGGCAATATGTATAGGTTTTCTTGAAAAAAGTCTTGGATTAGAGCCTGTCTAGGACGACAGTGGTCAGACAGTACATCGACTATATCATAGACACATTTATTCTCGACGCCCATTATTACATCAAGATTGTTTAGCCCAAAATCTCCATCAAGCATAAGCACGCGTTTGCCTTGTTTTGCAAGTGCATAACCAAGATTTGCACACACCGTCGTTTTCCCGACGCCACCTTTTCCACTTGTAAAAACTATTATTCGTCCCATAATTCACCTTCGCAAATATTTTATACGACTTTATTAAAAAAAGAAAGCAAGACAAGTCTTGCTTTAAAAAATAGTTTTTAAATAGTTTATTATTTGCTAAATTATTTTACAAACCGACATATTATTTGTTGTTTTGCAACAAGCGGTTTAGTAACGATGGGTCATTGAGTAGTGTTTTACAACCTTCTATCACACAGTCTTCTGGCGACTCAATAGCATACACAGGAATATCTACACGACCTTTTATGTATTTTTCACATCCTGAAATATATGCCAAACTACCACAAAGGTAAACACCATAACGTTTGATATCAGTCACAACATCGCTATTACAAACCCGAAGTAAACTAATAATTCCGCTACAAATTTTATTGAAAAAATCTAAGAATAATGGACGGACTTCTTGTGATTGTATTGTTAGTGTGTTGTTTAGTGCCGTATCAATATCATTACCTACGACAGTGTATTCTGAAATGTCATTCGGAATAAGTGTTGCAAGTCTCGTACGCATCTCATTGCAAATATTTTGCGAAATATCGGTATTGTATGACGTATACAAATAATCGTGAATGCCACGATTTAGTAGGTCTATTCCAATATCAAGAGTACAAGCTTGCAATATGTTTCCACCAGAAACAATAGCAATATCTACCACATCTTCGATATTTATAACCATATGTGCATTTGTCGATTCAATACATTCCATTTGTGTGAGTGCAGAAAGGACCGACGGCAAAACAGCAACATTGTTAAATTTTGCCGAATACAAAATACTGACAAACTCGTTTTTCTCTTGTGCGGTCAAACTAGATGATAATAATAGTAGCACATTGCGATTTGAAAATGTCTTCAAACCCAATCTTTCTACCATGGCCTTAAACAGATATTCGGCATACTCATGATTTATCACAACACCATCTCTGATAGGTCTTACTATTTCCACTCCTTGTGGACATTTGTTTTCTAGTCTTTCAGCTTCAGTTCCAAAAGCAACAACATTGGCTTTATTGCCAATTTTTTGAACAGCAACAATAGAAGGTTCTTGCAAAATTTTGCCAGAACCTACTTTAAAAACAGTTATTTCGTGTGTAACAATAATAGCATAATTGTATGTCATCTCTTCCCCACAAACGAAAATTATAAAATTTCTAGATTTTTATTAAATGATTTTTTAAACTCATTTGCATTTAGCATCGCATACTTTATCTCAAGGTCGCAAGGCTCATTTACGACAGTTTTCATAATTACACTGTCTCCCAAAATGTCGCAATTTATATCTACAACATTTCCAAAATGTGTAACATCAAGCGACTCAGCTACTTTAAGTATCACTGCTAGTTTTTTAACAATAGCCATGTCTTCTTCGGATATAAGTTCTTTATAACGCACCCAATCGGTAAGATTAAAGTTGTCTGCATTTGTACACATAGCAACAAATCCAGCCAAAACAATCTCATTATGGTTTACGCCATATATTTCGCTTTCCAAAGTCGCATTAAATGTGATTTTCTCAACATTTGTATAATTTGTGCGAAGTCCTGCATTACACATATAACTTGCAATACGAAGCACTTTTACATACGAACGACCAAGTTTGTGTAATACTTTGAGTTGTTTGAATAGTATCATTGCTATATCATACACATGATTTGTGTTTTGCGGACATTTGTCATAAAACTCATTTATTACTTGCAAACTATATCCAAGTGTATCACTAATAGGTTTTTCAAGTGTAAGTGGAATTATGTTGTTAAACAAAACACCTTCTACAAAACCAGTCTTACTAATCGAGTATTTGTCGATGTTTATATGCGAGAATATCCCCGACATAATAGCAAATGCTGATTGAAGATAACGACTATCTTCAAGACTCACACCTTTGACTTTTGTCGTTTTTGACAAGTCTTGAGCCTTTAATACGCCATATACTTTTTCAAAGTTTGACTTGTCCAAATTGTAGTTGTGAACAATATCAACAGGGTATTTGCGTGATTTACGCGATATAACT
Organism: uncultured Christensenella sp.; assembly: GCA_964434265.1. Lineage (GTDB taxonomy): Bacteria > Bacillota > Clostridia > Christensenellales > UBA1242 > UBA11490. The sequence goes on from CAYSUK010000002.1 coordinate 17,136, forward strand.
CCTAAATTTAGGAACATATTGCCTACGCCAATTACTTCATAATCATCAGGCAAATTTAAAATCCACTCTTCGTCCTTAATGTTTTCATATATTGCATCAGATATTTGTGTAAGTGGCTCACTTATTTTCGATGCGATATATTCGTTGTATAAGTTTTGATATCCTAGTGGCACAACTTTTGTGTTTAGGATATTACGACGATTGTATAGCAAGAATGTTGTTGCAAAATTTGAAATATTTATTATAAGACCCTTTGGCTTATTAAATGTATTTATAACAGCAGTATAGACATAATTTGCTTCTGTCTCATAAGGCAAAGTGTCAAATTGAAGACCTGTCACAGCACAGATTTCGTTTAGAAAACCGCTATGGTTTTTGGCTTCTTCCAAGAAGGCTCCGGCATAACAATATACTTCGGTTATGCCCTCGACATCTATCATTTTTTTATACACAGAAAGTATATTCTCAACTTCCTTTATTACAGCAGGTTTTACAAAATTATCACCGTAAAAGTCCTTCATAACATTTACCGGCATCTCAACTTTGCGATATATTGCAAAACATTTGTTTCGCACAACATTTACAAAGTTCATCTCAATATTTTGTGGGTTTAGTTTTAAAATAGCAATTTTTTCCAAAGTACTCTCCTTTAACTAGATAGGCATGTATACACCTTTCCCATGTTACACAAATTATATCACATAATCACACAAATGTACACACTTTTCTTGCCAAAATATTTTTTATTTTTTCAAATAAAAAATCGCCCGTATCGGACGATAATTTAGTCGATTTTTATTGCACCGACTGGGCAAGACATTTCGCATGCATGACAACGAATACAGATATTTTTGTCAATGACTGCTTTGCCATTTTTATCAAGTCGTATAGCACCGACTGGGCATACACCCACACATGTGCCACAACCTATACATGTCTTTTGATCTACCATAGTGTGTTTCTCCTATATTTGTATGATAGCACAAAAGGAAAAAATAGTGAAACGATTTTACTTAAATTTAAAAAGTGTCACAATTTTATATTTAGGTTTTGGCGGTTTTTGATTTTTGACACTGATAATCGTTTCGACAAACTGCCAAACTCCTATCAATAGTAAAAACACACCAAAATAGGTTTTGAGACTCTTATTTGATACGCTCAGTGCAACAAGCGAGCCAAGTACCGATGTCACAATCCCACTAAGCATAATAGGTATTCCGATTTTAAAATTGACCAATTTGTTTTTGCAATGGATAATGAGTGCAACTACCGACATGGGTACAAAAACAATTAGATTGGTGCCTTGTGCATTACGTTGGGACACATCAAGAAATATTGTGAGAATGGGAATGAGCAGTGTTCCGCCACCCATACCCATTCCGCCTATTACACCACTCACAACCCCCGCGACAATATACCATATCGTTTTCATAATAGCATTTTCACCCCACCAGCAATTATTATGAGAGCAAATACAAGACGTAGTACGATATTGTTTATGTCTTTAAGCAGCATTGCACCAAGCACTCCGCCTATCATAAATCCGCCACCAACAATGAGTGACATACTTATATCGACCGAACCCTTAATTAGATATATTACAAACGAGCAAATTGAGAGTGGAAGCATAATAAGTAGTGTTGTTGCATGAGCACGTTTTTCGGGGAGTTTTAATAGGCTTATGAGTACGGGAACACATATCATTCCACCGCCACCACCCCAAAAGCCGTTTACCCAACCGATAACAAGCCCTGCCACTATTAGCCACAAAAGGTTTGGCTTTTTAGTCGTCTCGTCAGGAAACGTCGAGACCACATAACCTTGCATATTGGCATAATTTATGTTTTTAACTTTCTTCATATTATATTGTTTCAAATATAAATACTTTAAAACCTATAATATATATTTTTAGAATTGGGCAATAATATGAAATACCCGATTTGCAAACCTTAAATATGTATATATATTATATAATAAATTATATTGTTATATAAAAATAGTTGTAACAAAATCAAAAATGGTGTATACTTTTTAAGTGAAAATATAAAAAGGTGGGCTACAATGTCTAAAAAATCAATCACTAAATCTTTTAAGAAAAAATTTATTGCGGGAGTCATTGCATTTGGCATGGCACTTGCAAGTTTTACTGGTTTGGCCATATCACGCAAAAGCGCCTTTGCTTACAGTGCTGAAGATGGTCTTATCAAAAACTACAACTTTAAAAACACTTCAAGCAGTGCCACTCCACCATCGCCTTCCGAGTGGAGTAAAATAACTAGTTCGTTTAGTAGCGACATAGTTTCTGGTGTTTTCTCAGCCTATAAGGTAAAAACAACCGAAGACGAGAAATATCTTGACAAATTTATGTTGTTGGACAATCCAGGGACTCCAAAGGGTGAAGACCTTCCTGTAAACGAAAGCGCTGATACAAAAGGCATTTACAACAGTCTTTTGATAAACTCTCCAAAAACACAAGGTCGCGCAGGATATGAGAGTAATTCGTTTACGCTAAATGCAGACTCATATTATGAAGTTCACGTGACGGTTATGACCATCAAACGAGATAATCCAGACGAGAAGACTGATTATAGCGACTGGGATAGTCGTGCTTCTATCTATCTTATGGACAAAACTGATTCGAGTGATGTAAAAGTAATCAATTCGTTTGAGATGATCAATACAAACAATGAGTATCTCGAATATATTATGTACATCGCTACAGACGAATTTAAATCGACTACTTCTACTCTACAACTTTATCTTGGCGGAAAAGAGAACGACCAAATGACTGTTGGTGCAGTACTATTCCACTCCGCTCAAATCGTGCAAATGGATCGCTCGACTTATATTAATGTTACAAAATCAAATACTGATGCTCGTACTAAAATTACTCGTCGAGAAGATACTAGCTACGAGCCTATAGACAATGCTTCATTTGAAAACGACTACAAGGATTATTGGAATGTTTACACAAGCGACAGCACAATTGCTACTGTAGAAAAAGTAAACGGTGACACTTTCTCGGAAAGCCAAACAGCTTCAAGAACTGGGCTTAGTGGTGTAAACCCTAGCACAAACAAATCTAGTCCTTCAAATACAAACATTTTGTTTATGAATCTTAGCCAATCAGGTGAAGTTTCGTTATCTTCAAAACAACCTATCACTATCAAACAACACGGTTTTTATCGTCTAAATGTTTGGGCTTACGCTGTGGACAGTAGTGCTTCGGCAAGTATTGTACTTCACGACAACGAAGAAAAAGTAGATGATGTTTCACTTAGTGTCAGCACTTCTTCAAGTTCTACTAGTTATACAAACAACTGGGTAAAATATTCATTCTATATTTACGGCGGAGCATATGCTGACAGAGACATAACTTTAATGCTAAAACTAGAAAATGAAGGTTATGTATTCTTTGACGATATTTCAATGCAAGAGATAAGCGGAACTTTGTACAACAACAACAAAGGCAATACAAACAGCACAAGTTTTTCACTCACCCCTGACTCTACCCTATACAAGGTTTCAAACTATGAGTTTGACAGCACAGTAAATGAATCAAATGAAATCACCTACCCACTCGCTCCAAAGTCTTGGACTGCAAATCTTGACAGTGAAACAAATATTGGTGGTGTAGTCAATACAAACTCGACACATTATGACCAAAATAAAAATCATTATTCGATAAAAGGTGGTTCGATTCCTACAAATCCTGGTTTTGTAGATGGAACTAGCGATGACAGCAACAACGTGCTTATGATAGGTTCGAGTTCGGACACAAGCAAAGCAAGTTTTGCGACTGAGAGCACTATTTCACTTAGCGCTAATTCGACATACAAATTGTCTCTATATGCATATGGCGGCAAAGGTGTTGGAATTAAAGTTTATAATGACAAATACTATTTGTTTAATAAAAACGACATCAGTCTTAGTGGTTGGGGACTAATCGAAATATACATCACTACTGGAACAAACAGCGAAGATGTTTATATCGAACTTAGCCAAAACGCAAAGGGTTATGCTTTCTTTGATAAAGTAAAAGTCGAAGACAGCTCAAATGATGCCTATACAAGCAGCACTTGTGCTTACAAATACAGTGTTGATCTAACTACTCTTGACTGGGCAAACACTCTTGTAAATGGAAATGAACTTGCTGCTCTAAATATGTTTGAAGTAAATCAATCAGCAAGTAATGTCCTTGCAGGAATTAAAGATATTTCTACTGAAGCATATTTGGGAGTTACTGCTCCAAGCGAGTCAAATGGTTATGTTTTAGTAATCGACAGCGACTCACCATGTTATTACAATGTTATTTCTCAAAAGGCATACTCTCTATCGAGTGGCAATTATTATAAAATACAAGCCATGGTTCGCACAATAGATATCCAAGGCGGTGCTTATTTTGGAATTACTGGCGACAACACAAACGAATGGTTTTTATTTGATACTAAAGTAGATGAAGTTAAAAACGAATGGACTCTATATACTTTCTATATCAATGCAAAACAAGACTCTAGCATAAACGTTTTGTTTGGTCTTGGAGACAGTGAGACGCTTGGTTCGGGAAGTTTGCTTGTAGATTATGTGATGTTTGAACAACTAAGCGATGTTGCTAGCGACGACGAATTAAGTGATTTGGTAAGTGGAAACTTAAATCAAAACACTGTAAAATCAGTTTTGATCGAAGCAGAAGCAGATGACGAAACATCAGAAGATACAGACGACGAAAAGAAAAAGAATTCTGGCGAATTCAATTGGGCTATTATCCCAAGTCTTATCAGTGCCCTAGCCCTATTTATTGCACTTATAGGTACACTTGTAAGAAAGATAAACTGGAAAAGTCATACAAAAATCAAAACTACTTACGACCGCAGAAAAACGCTTGAAAAAGATATGGACAGACGTGAACGTATAGCTTTGAGACAACAAATCATTGCTGAACTCAACGACCAAATTTTGGCTATCGATAAAGAGATTGAAGAATACAAACTCGCTATCGAAGATCAAGAAAAGGCCGAGCAAATTAGAATTGCCGAACAACAACGTATTTACATTGAGAAAAAGCAAGCAATTACTGCTGAGAAAGAACAATTACTTCGTGAAAGAAACGAAAAACTTGCAATTGATAAAAATGCATACACTGAGAAAGCTGAAGCTGAATTTAATGCATATATTAAGAAACTCGAACTTAAAGAGCAAAAACAACAACGCATTATAAACAGCAAAGAAAATGCTATTAAAGAATTGCATGCTAGACGTGATGCAAGACTTGCGCAATATCTTGCTAAGAAAGAAAAACTTAGAGAAGAGATTGCTAGAGTCGATGCTGAAATCGAACAAATTGCACGTGAAGAAGCTCAAATTTGGGAAGAGTACAAACAAGCAAAAGCTGATGCAAAACGCAGAAAAGCTGAGTACAAAGCTCAAATTAAACAAGAAAAAGAAGATCGTAAAACTTCAAAAAAATCGACAAAGAAAGAGACTCAAAATGTTGAAGAACTTAAAGCTGAAGTAGAAGAACCTAAAGCTGAAAGTGATGACAAAAATCAAAACAATGAGCAATAATACAAAAAAAAAGAAGACGCGAGTCTTCTTTTTTTTGTCTTCACAAATCACCCAATCAGTTTATCTTGAGTATTTGACCAATAAATACTTTGGATTTTACACTGTTTTGAGACATTATACTTTGCACTGTTGTATTGTATTTTCGTGCGATTGCGTCAAGTGTTTCGCAAGGTTTAACTACATGAAATGTTTCGAATATTCGCTCCACCACAACTACTTCTTGGGTATGATCTCCACACACAATTTTGTAGCCCATGTATTGGAGTTTTTTAGCATCGAAGTCTTTTTCGATATGATACAAATAACGTTGGGGATAGTTTTGAATTACATATATATCATCACTTCCGTCTTCTATCACTTCATACTCGCCCATCTTTTCAAAGTCGAAATCTTTATAGTTTGTGTTTAATAATTTAATTTCTTTCATAACCCACCTTTTTATTTATATATGCCGTTTGACAAATTTTTATTATTATTTTGTTTTGACATTAATATGATATTAATGAGTTAAAAACAAAATGAGGTGATATTATTAAATCTTTAATTAAATCGGTAGCTGTACTTTCAATATTTAGCGTGCTTGGACGAATATTGGGCTTTTTGTATCGCATTATTCTTTCGCGAAACATCAGCCCCGCTCTACTTGGCTCCTACACTGTTGCGCTATCCATTGCTTGTGTTTTTACAACACTTCTTTGCAGTGGCATTCCGCTCGTCATATCAAAACAGGTTGCTTCTAATGAGGTCGAAAAAAAGTACAAACATTCGTACGGAATGGTTTTTTCTGGGCTTATTGTTTCACTAATAATTGCACTTTTATTGGTTGTTGTGACATTGCTTTTTCCAAGCATATTTGACCTAATTTTTACTAGTCATGATAGTTATGTAATGCTTGTATCTTTACTTCCATATATAGTTTCGACGGCCGTCTACACATCGATTCGTGGTTATCTTTGGGGCAAGGAAAAATACTATCAAGTAAGCATGGTTGAGTTTGTCGAACAGATCTGCAAAATAGTACTATGCATAGTACTATTCAAAGTGATGAAAAATAGCTACATTTATGCCCCCGGCATAATTATTAGTGTTTCGTGCATACTTAGCACATTATTGGGTTTTTATTACTTCAAAAAAGAAAAAGGTCAAATCCGACCTTATCCTAGCACCATGAAAACACTCATACATTCATCTACTCCGCTTACGACAATAAAGACAATAGGTAGTCTTATAAATCCATTTGTTTCTATCATACTTCCACTAATGCTTATAAAAGGCGGTTATTCAAGCGAGCAGGCACTAGCACTACTTGGTATCAGCATGGGAATGGTACTACCACTTATATCTATTCCGTCGACAATTATTGGTTCGTTGTCAATGGCACTTATCCCCCAACTCAACACACTTAAAAGCGAGAAAAATTATGAAAAACTAATTTCTCAAATTAAGTCGTCATTTGTATTTACTATATTTGCGACCTTCCTACTCGTGCCTATATTTTCAAGCATAAGTGTACCAATATGCAAATTTGTATTTGACAATGCATCAGCTGGAAAAATACTAAACATCTTTGCATGGATAATGGTGCCAAACGGACTTATGATGATTTCGTCATCAATACTAAACTCACTCGGGTATGAAAAATTCACCTTTGTATCATATACAATAAGTAGCGTGTTTTTGATTGTTGGCATTTTTGTTTTGCCACAATATATTGGCATAAATGCACTATTTGTTAGCCTTGGACTAAACGGAATATGTGTGTTTTTACTAAATTATTTGAAGATTAAAAAGGAAACAGGGCTTGACAATATTGTTCTTATAAAATTAGCCGTATTGGCTCTTATAACTATTCCTATGACACTACTTAATAAATTCCTATACAATATACTTGCTCTTATTTTCCCAAGTTTTGTAGCCATTGCACTAATTTGTATAGTTTCTGTCATGATATTTACAATACTAATGTTTGCTTTTGGAATTATAAACATCGAATATTTTGACACACTCAAAACAGGACTCAAAAATAAAGTAAGGGTTTTTCGTAAAAAATCTCGCAAAAAGCAAAACAAAAACATTATAAATTAGTATAAAAAATACGTATTTAGTCAAAATTTACATATGACGTTTACATTGATAATAAGAAGTATAATAATATATGGGGTTGTGCTTTTCCTAATACGCATGATGGGCAAAAGGCAAATCGGTGAAATGCAGCCTTTTGAGCTGGTTGTGACACTTGTCATTGCCGATCTCGCAACAATACCAATGGCGGAGACAGCACTACCGCTAGTTCATGGCATTATTCCGCTACTCACAATAGTTTGTTTGCACTATCTACTATCGTTTATTGCCCGAAAAAGCCTGCGATTTCGCAAGTTTTTAAATGGCAAGCCAATTATTGTTGTAAACCCAGATGGAATAGATTTCAATGCGTTACAGCGACTTAACATGAATTTCAACGACCTTATGGAGAGTCTCCGTGCATGCAACTATTTTAATCTAGAAGAAGTATTGTATGCGATAGTTCAGACCAACGGGACACTGACAGTTGTGCCAAGAGCAACATATGCCCCACTCACGGCAAACGACATGGGTATTTCAAAACCTGAAGCAGCACTACCTATTATCATTATATCCAAGGGAAAGTTTGTAAAAGAAAATCTTAATATTAGTAAATTAAAAAGTGAAGACATAATATCTGTACTAGAAAAAGCAGAAATAAAATCGCTAAAAGATGTGCTTTTTTCCACTATCGACAACAACGGCAAGATGTATATTCAGCCGTATGGCAAGTCATATGTCTGTATTGACAGCGGGCTAAAAGGGGGTGAATGGTGAAAAAGGCAATTCCAATTATTATCATCGCGATACTACTATTTGGCCTAGCATTTACAGAAGTTTTTATAGTCAAAGATATAATTACTGACCTTGACGAGAGTGTTGGCGTGCTTGTCGAAAAATACGACGAAAATAAGGACGACATAACAGTCTTACTGCCCGAACTTGAATCACTAAAAGCCAAATGGGACAAGCAAGAAAGTATGTTGTGTCTGATGTTTAATCACAAAGACATGGCATCAATTACTGACTGCATAAGCAGACTAACGTCATACACAATCCTAAACGATTATGACGACGCATATACTGAAGTGCGACTACTCAAAGAATATACTGAGAAAAATCCACACATAATGGGTTGTAACATACACAATATATTGTAAAAAAACTGGCAGAATATCTGTCAGTTTTTTACATTATTTATCCATAACAACAAAAAAGAATTGGAGTTTTCCAATTCTTTTATATACTATACTAATTCGATTATAGCCATTTCTGCGCTATCACCATTACGAGTGCCAAGTTTGATTATACGTGTATAACCACCACCTGTTCCAAGTGTCTCTTTTCTTTGAGCATACTTTGGAGCGATTTCGTTAAACAATTTTTCAATCAAAGGATATTTGATATCTTGTGTACGTTTTACAAAATCAGTCTTTGACTCGTTTTCGGCTCTTTGCTCTTTTACAGTATAAAGCTTAGCCATAATAGCACGACGGGCAGCCAATTTCTTTGGACCATCATTGATTACTTCTCTGCTGACCTTATTTCCCTTAGCATCGACAGAAGTTTTTACAACCTTAACGCTATCGGTATAAGTATTTACAGCAAGAGTAATGATTTTTTCTGCATAACTTCTTACGTTTTTAGCACGTGCGTAAGTAGTCTCTAATTTACCATTCCAAAGAAGACTAGTAGCTTGACTTCTTATCAAAGCCATTCTTTCATCAGTAGGTTTGTTTAGTGCTTTCATAATCTCTCCTTATTCCTCATCGTTTCTCAAACTTAGACCATAACTGTTAAGTTTTTCTTGTACTTCTTCTAGCGAGCGTTTGCCAAGATTTTTCACTTTTGCAAGTTCACTCTCAGACTTCTTAGTAAGGTCTTCTACAGTAGCTATTCCTGCACGTTTTAGGCAGTTGAATGATCTAACTGACAAGTCCATATCTTCGATAGTCATTTCCAAAACTTTTGTTTGTTGGTCCTCTTCCTTACTTACAAGGATATCCATTTCGGACATATTCTCTACAAGCTCGACAAATAGATTGATGTGGTCTTGTATAAGTTTGCCCGATAGACTTATTACTTCACGAGCAGACAAAGTTCCGTTTGTCTCAACTTCGATAGTAAGTTTGTCATAATCAATACTTTGTCCAACACGAGTGTTGTTTACAAAGTAGTTTACTTTTTTAACAGGAGTAAAGATACTATCTACAGCGATATAACCTATAGGCATATCGTCAGACTTATTTGCGTCTGCAGGAACATATCCTCTACCACGACCGATGTATACTTCAAGTTCGAACTTAGCACCATCATTTAGTGTTGCTATGTGAAGTTCGGGATTAAGTATTTCTACCAAATCATTTGGTTCGAAGTCAGCAGCAGTAACTTCGCCTGCACCATACTTATTTAGTCTAAGTACAGTTGTAAAGTCTTTGTTTGTATCAAAACTCTTTACAGCAAGACTTTTAATGTTTAGAACGATATCCACTACATCTTCTACTACACCTTTCATAGTGCTAAATTCGTGTTGGACACCGCCAAGTTTGATTCCTACTGGAGCAGCACCTGGGAGAGCAGAAAGAAGTGCTCTACGAAGGCAGTTGCCAATAGTTATACCAAAACCTCTATCTAGTGGCTCGACAATAAATCTTGCAAACATTCCATTGTCGGATTCTTCACAAGTAATTTTTGGCTTTTCGATTTCCATCATATGAAAATACCTCACTTATTTTTTTAATTATTATTTCGAGTACAACTCTATGATTAAGTGTTCGCGGATATTTAGGTCAATATCATCTCTTTGTGGAAGAGCATTGATTTTGCCACTAAGTTTTTCTGCGTCAAACTCCAACCATTTTGGCATAACAACTTTAACGTTTTTAAGTTCCTTAAACATTTCAAGGTCTTTCTTATTTTCTTTAATAGCGATTACATCGTCTACTTTTACTTGGTATGAAGGGATATTTACTCTCTTACCATTAACTGTAATGTGACCATGATTTACTATTTGACGGCTTTCAGCACGTGAAGCGCCGATACCCATACGATATACGACATTGTCAAGTCTTCTCTCAAGTAGAGAAAGCATGTTTTCACCGACAATACCTTTCATATTTTCGGCCATGTCATAATATTTTCTAAATTGCTTTTCTAGCAATCCATATGCTCTTTTTACTTTTTGTTTTTCACGTAATTGCATACTATATTCAGTTTGTTTTTTTCTAGCTTGTCCATGAACGCCCGGAGTACTTGGTCTACGCTCAAATGCACATTTTTTAGTCAAGCATCTCTCGCCTTTCAAAAACAATTTGCAACCTTCACGACGACATAGTCTGCAATCAGCACCTGTATATTTTGCCATTGTATTTTTTTCTCCTTAATTATATTCTTCTGCGTTTTGGTGGACGACAACCATTGTGTGGGATAGGTGAAACGTCTTGGATAAGTGTGATATCGATACCTGCTGTTTGGATTGCTCTTATAGCAGTTTCTCTACCATTACCTGGACCTTTTACGAATACCTCTACACTTTTAATGCCTTGTTCTCTGGCATTTTTAGCAGCCAATTCTGCTGCTTGTTGGGCTGCATATGGTGTGCTCTTACGAGAACCACTTAGCCCCAAACTTCCAGCACTTGACCAAGAAACAGCATTTCCTGCTTCATCAGTTATTGTAACGATTGTGTTGTTAAACGAAGCATTGATAAACGCTTTACCTTTATCAAGATTTTTGGTTGATTTTCTCTTTTTAGTAGTTGTTTTCTTACTTACAGCCATTGTTTAACTCCTTACATTTATTTGGCTTTTTTACTCTTTGAAACGGTTTTCTTAGGACCTTTTCTGGTTCTTGCGTTTTGTTTTGTGTTTTGTCCACGAACAGGAAGGTTTTTTCTGTGGCGGATACCACGATAACAACCTATCTCTTGCAAACGCTTAATGTTTAATGAAACTTCTCTTTGTAAGTCACCCTCAACTACGCAGTTTTTCTCGATGTAATTTCTGATAGCATTTACTTGCTCTTCAGTCAAATCCTTTACGCGAATATCTGGATTGATATTTGTGGCTTTAAGAATCTCATTTGATGTTTGTCTGCCAATACCGTAGATATAGGTAAGTCCTATCTCCACTCTCTTTTCTCTTGGCAAATCAATTCCAGCAATACGAGCCATTTTTTTCCTCCATATTTTTTAAAATATATATTGATGCAACAAGATATGAATTTTCATACAGCCGCCTTGTCACAATTGTTTTTGAGTTCAATAACCCTAAGGGTATATTAGCCTTGTCTTTGTTTGTGTTTAGGATATTTAGAACAAATAACCATAACTGTGCCGTTACGTTTGATAACTTTACAACTGTCACACATTTTTTTAACAGATGGTCTTACTTTCATGATTTTTTCTCCTAATATTTTGTTTTCATACGCCAAATGATGCGTCCTTTAGTTAGATCATAAAGCGACATTTCGACTTTGACTTGGTCTCCAGCCAAAATCTTAATGTTGTTTAGATGTAGTTTGCCAGAAAGGTATGCAGTGATTATAAAGCCATTTGTAAGTTTGACTTTAAAATTTGCATTTCGTAGTACTTCGACTACCACACCTTCGGTTTCTATTACGTCTTCTTTATTAGACACTATTTTCCTCCAATAACTTCTTTGAAGTTTGTTTATAGTTCTTAATTGTATGTATTATATCACAGTTTTTTAAATTTTGAAATAGTAAATTGCTATTTTTACATACTAATTGAAGATGTTTTATGTTTTTTTGTTTTGGTTTTTCTATGGTTTTGCATTTTCCGTCGGCTACAAGCACTCTACAATTGTCAATTCCAACGACAACATAGTATGTTCCTTTGTCTCGTCCAGCGATGGACAAAACAATATTTGATACATTTAATGTCATATTACACCTTACAAAGTCAATATTTCGACACCGTCTTCGGTAATCAAAACTGTATTTTCGTAGTGCGCACTTGGCATGCCGTCACGAGTGACACATGTCCAACCGTCGCTTAGGAAAACGACATTTCTTAGTCCCATATTAACCATAGGTTCGATAGCAATAGTTGCATTGGCATTGAGCCTAGCACCACTACCTGCTCTACCGAAGTTTGGAACATCAGGTTCTTCATGAACTTGGCGTCCAACACCATGACCGATAAGTTCTCTTACCACAGAATAACCATGCTTTTCGACATAGTTTTGTATTCTATGCGATATATCTCCAACATAACAACCTGCTTTCAAACCCTTTATTCCTTCAAAGAAACTCTCTTGGGTAACTTTGATAAGACGTTTTTTCTTTGCATCGATTTTTCCAACAGGGAAAGTACGAGCAGCGTCACCGTGGAAACCTTTATAACACGCACCAACATCAATGCTAATTATATCGCCTTCTTTAAGTACTCTATCGCCTGGTATTCCGTGCACAATTTCTTCATTAACTGAAGCACAAATTGTCGCAGGATATCCATATAGACCTTTAAAAGAAGGAGTAGCATTTTGGCTTACGATGTAGTCATAGGCTATTTTATCTAATTCTTTGGTAGTGATATTTGGTTTGATATGTTTTTCAACCTCTCTTAGGGTATCGCCAGTAATTTTACAAGCGATACGCATAATTTCAAGGTCTTTTTCTGTTTTATATTTTATCATTGATTTAGGCCTTTTCTACTCAATGCTTCTTCGACCAAGGCGAAGTTTTCGTCTACACCATTGACTGAATTTACCGCATCGAATATACCTTTATTTTTATAATAATCAATTAAATCTTTTGAAACAGCATTTGTTTTGAGTCGCACTTTAATAACCTCAGGCTTGTCATCATCTCTAACATACACATCGCCACCACATTTCTCGCATTTGCCATTTACAAGCCAATGGATATTTGTAGGGGCATTACATACGCTACACATACGACGACTTGATAGTCTTTCGATTATCTTATCTTCGCTAAGGTCGATAAGTAGTGCAAGGTCTAGTTTTGTAATTTTATCTAGGGCTTTTGCTTGGTTTAGATTTCTAGGGTAACCATCTAGAACAAAACCTTTTTTACAGTCTTCTTTGCTTAGTCTATCAGCTACCAGATTATTTGTAACTTCATCAGGAACAAGTTTGCCAGCACTGCTATATGACTCTGCAAGTCGACCAAGTTCGGTTTTGTTTTTAATGTTTTCTCTAAATATTTCACCAGTCGAGATGTGGACAAGGTCGTACTTTTTGCAGATAAGTTCTGCCATAGTACCCTTGCCACTTCCAACAGGCCCCATTAACATAATCTTCATCAGTAACTCCTTATTTATTTAAAAATCCTTTATGATTGCGGATAATTAGTTGGCTACTAAGTGATTTGTCAAATTCTATTGCTACACTAACTACGATAAGTAGTCCTGTTGCACTAAATGCACCTACAAGACCACCAGTAAAGCTAAGTGCTTTAAAGATAATCGATGGCACAATAGCCACAACAGCTAGGAATAGTGCACCAAATAGAGTAATACGATTTGATATTTTCTTTAGATATTCGGCAGTTGGTCTACCTGGTCTGATACCTGGGATAAAACCGCCATTTTGTTGGATATTTTTTGAAATATCCTCTGGATTAAATGTAACTTGTGTCCAAAAATATGCAAAGAATGTGATTAGAAGTCCTACAAGGACGATATAGATCCAACCACCTGCACCAAGCCAAGTCGAATACCACTTATAGAATCCGCTATTTGGCCAGAAAATGCTAAATAGAAGTTGTGGAAAACTTAGAAGTGACATTGCAAATATAATTGGCATAACACCAGTTGCATTTACACGGATAGGAATGAATGTGCTTTGACCGCCATACATTTTTCTACCCTTGATTTGTTTTGCATATTGTACAGGGATTTTTCTTTCAGCCGAGTCGAAGAATACGATAAAGCCAAAGATTACAACAAGTGCAACTAGGAACAATACAAGTTCCCAAATACTCTCTGTGCTACCTGCAAAAATGTTTTTAATAACTGAATATAGTGATGTTCCGGCTGTCGACAAAATACCTACGAAGATAAGAAGTGATAAACCATTTGCTATACCTACTTCAGTAATTTTCTCGCCAAGCCAATATGTGAACATTGAGCCAGCCACAAGGATAATAACAACCATCATTCCAACAAGCCATGCTGGAAGAGTGTTTGTGTTTAGAGCATCCGAATAACTAACTACAATAGCAACTGCTTGCACTATTGCTAGTACAAGTGCACATATTTTGTTGTAAAGTCCAATTCTTTTTTTGCCTTCCTCGCCCATTTTTGAGAGTCTCTCTAGGCTTGGGATAGCGATAGTAAGAAGTTGGATTATGATGGAAGCACTGATATATGGTGAAATACCCAATGCAAGGATTGCACCATTTGAAAGCGCGCCACCACTTACACTACTTATAAGCGACAAAAAGTCTTGTCCTTCGACACTTGTCTTAAATGCAGAAAGATTTACACCAGGTACTGGAAGCCAGCAGCCTAGTCTATATACAAGTAGTAGTCCAAGAGTAATAAATATTTTTACTCGGATTTCCTTTACTTTAAAAGCGTCCGCTATTGTTTTAAACATTATAGTACCTCTACTTTTCCGCCTGCCTTAGTGATTTTTTGTATTGCAGATTCTGAGAACGCTGCAGCCTTAACTGTAAGTGCCTTATCCAAATTCCCATTGCCTAATACTTTTAATCCATAAGGGGCAATTTTATTAATAAGATTTTTCTCTTTCAATAATTCTGCTGTAATAACAGTGTTCTCTTTAAAGTTGTTTAGTTGAGATACATTTATAATATTGTACTCTTTCTTAAAGTTTTTATTGTTAAAACCACGTCTTGGAAGTCTACGATTTAGAGGCATTTGACCACCTTCAAATCCTACTCTTACTCCACCACCACTACGTGAATTTTGACCTTTAGTACCTTTTCCAGAAGTTTTACCTAGTCCGCTTCCAATTCCACGACCAAGACGTTTTGCCTCAGTTTTTGAATTTGGAGCAGGAGACATTTGATGTAATTTCATATATCCTCCTTAGTTCAACTCTTCTACCTTAACCAAGTGTTTTACGTGGAAAATCATTCCTCTTACACATGGATTGTCTGGTAGAACGTGTGATGAGTTTAGTTTGCCAAGACCAAGAGCCTCTACAATGCGACCTTGTCTTTTGTCATAACCGATAGTACTACGTACTAGTGTTACTTTGATTTGTTTTTGTTGTTTTACTTCTGCCTTAACTTCGCTAACAACAACTGGTTTCTCTTCTACTTTTACAGTAGCCTTTGTTGTAGTTTTTGCAGGAGCTTTTTTCTCTACGGCTTTTGTAGCAGTAGTTTTTGCTGTTGATTTTGTAGCAGTTTTTGCAGGGGTCTTAACAGCAGTTGTTTTTGTGGTTGTTGATTTTGTTGTTTTAGTTTCTGCCATAATTTCTCTCCTATAATTCCTCTACAGTTTTACCACGAAGAGCAGCAATCTCTTCTTTGGTTTTTAATTGCATAAGACCATTAAGTGTAGCTTTTACAACGTTGATTTTGTTACGGCTACCATATGATTTTGCTGTGATATCTTTGATACCGCAAAGTTCTACTACTGGTCTTACACTTCCGCCAGCGATGATACCAGTACCTTCGCTACTTGGAAGAAGTTTTACCATGCTCTTGCCATATACACCAACTACTTCGTGTGGAATAGTTGTGCCACAAAGAGCAACTTTTTTCATATTCTTTTTAGCACTAAGTGTTGCTTTATCAATAGCATTTGGAACTTCGGCTGCCTTACCGCTACCGATACCAACTCTACCTTGATTGTCTCCGCATACTACCAATGCACTAAAACGCATATTACGACCACCTTTAACTACCTTAGTAACGCGATTTACGTTTACTAATTTGCTAGCGATAGGGTCAACCTCTCTTGTTTGAGGGCGTCTTTCTCTTTTTTCAGCAGGTTTTCTTTCATCTTTTTGCATAATACACCTCTAAAATTCAAGTCCGGCTTTTCTAGCACCCTCAGCAAGTTGTTTTACTCTACCAGTGTAGATGTAACCTGCTCTATCAAACACAACAGATTTTACACCTTTTTTGATAGCGTTTTTAGCAACTGCTTCGCCTACCATGAAAGCGGCCTCTTGTTTATTTTTACCTTCAAGTTTGCTAGCGATAGTTTTTGTCAAAGTCGATGCACTTGCAATTGTTACGCCATTAACGTCGTCAATAACTTGTGCATAGATGTGTGACAAACTTTTAAATACGCTTAAACGTGGTCTTTCAGGAGTACCCGAAATCTTTTTTCTAATACGAAGAGCACGAACTTTTCTATCTACATTTTTATCATTCTTATTTATCATATTGTTACTCTCCTATTTCTTACCTGTTTTTCTTTCTTTTCTTCTTACGTTTTCATCAGCATAATAAATGCCATATGCGTGGTAAGGCTCGACAGGTTTGATGTCTCTTACACTACTTGCAAATTTACCAACCAATTCTTTGTCAATACCTTTGACGATAAGGTTGTTTTTGTCGATAGATAGTGTGATACCGTCTACTGCTTTAACAACAACTGGGTGTGAAAGTCCGATATTCATTGTTACATCATTGCCAGTTTGAGTAAGTTTGAAACCTACACCATTTACTGTAAGTGCTTTTTGATATCCTTGGCTAACACCAATTACCATATTGTTGATAAGTTGGCGGTATAGACCGTGGAACTTACTAAGTTCTGGGTCGTTTTTCTCATTTTTAACTTCGATTTTGTTTCCTTCGATAACTACTTGTATATCGTGTGCGATTACACGAGATAGTGTACCAAGTTGACCTTTGACAGTGATTACATTGCCATTAAGTTCGGCAGTAGTATTTGCTGGAAGGATGATTTCTTTTTTACCTATTCTACTCATACTTTCCTCCTACCATACATAAGCGACAACTTCGCCACCGATATTTTGTTTGCGAGCGTCTCTATCTGTCATTAATCCTTTACTTGTAGATATAACTGCAATACCAAGACCATTTAGTACTTGTGGAAGGTCTTCTGCATTTGCATATATTCTAAGACCTGGTTTTGATATACGTCTTAGACCTTGAATAACTTTTTCATTGTTTGGACCAAACTTAAAGTTGATAACAATGTTGGAGTTTACACCCTCGCCTTCAACAGTATAAGACTCGATATAACCTTCTTTATGTAGTAGGTCTACCAAAGCCAATTTCATTTTTGAAGTAGGTACGGAAACATTTTTGTGTTTTGCTTGAAGAGCGTTACGCATTCTTGTAAGCATATCTGCGATTGGATCTATTACCATATTATATATTTCCTCCTTTTACCAACTTGACTTCTTCACGCCAGGAATTTCACCCTTGTATGCAAGTTCTCTAAAACATACACGGCAGATGCCATATTTTCTAAGAACTGAGTGTGGGCGTCCACACAACTTACAACGAGTATATTCGCGTGTAGAGTATTTTTGTTTGTTTTGTTGTTTTACTAATAATGCTTTTCTTGCCATAGTTCTCCTCTCCCCCTACTTCTTAAATGGTAAGCCCATAAGTTCTAGTAGAAGTTTGGCTTCCTTATCAGATTTTGCAGTAGTGACAATAACAATGTCCAAACCACGAATTTTTTCAATTTTTTCATAACTTATTTCTGGGAAAACAAGTTGTTCGGTAAGACCAAACGAATAGTTTCCTTTGCCATCAAATGACTTTGGATTTATTCCTTGGAAGTCTCTTACACGTGGAAGTGCAATAGATATAACCTTATCCAAAAACTCATACATATGAGTTCCTCTAAGTGTAACTTTTGCACCAATTTTGTTTCCAGCTCTAAGTTTGAAGTTTGCGATAGATTTTCTAGCAACAGTAACTACTGGTTTTTGACCAGTGATTTGTGCAATTTCGTCTACAGCTTTGTTAAATGATTGAGCATTTTCCTTGCAATCGCCAAGACCACGGTTTACAACGATTTTCTCAATTTTAGGAACTTGAAGTGGATTTGTATAACCCATTTCTTTTATCATTGCAGGAACAACAGTTTCTTTATAATATGCTTGTAATCTATTTACTTCTTTTGCCATTATATACCTCCTTATTGTCCCTTACTTTGTGATTTTTTTGCAGTAGTCTTAGTAGTTTCAGCTTTCTTAACTGTCTCTTTCTTAGCTACTGATTTTGCAGGGGCTTTTTTCTCTACTTTAGTCTCGGTTTTTGTTTCTTTTTTAGTAGATTTAGCTTCTTTTTTAGCCTCTTTCTTTACTTCTTTTTTAGCAAATGCTTTATCAAGACTTGCTCCGCATTTTTTACATTTACGGAATTTTTTATCTCCGTCAAATCCTACTGCGATACGAGTAGCTTTATTGCAAACTGGACAAACAATCATAACATTACTGATGTCAATTTTGTTTTCTCTTTTTACAATAGCGCTTTTGTCTTGTGCAGATTTTGCTTTTTGGTGTTTAGCAACAATGTTTACGTCACTAACTACAACTGCATTGTCAGCAGGAATAGTGCTCAACACTTTGCCGTTTTTGCCTTTATCTTTACCAGCAATAACAACTACGTTATCGCCTTTCTTAACGTGTAGTGCCATATATATTCCTCCTTACAACACTTCTGGAGCTAGAGATATTATTTTCATAAATCCTTTATCTCTAAGTTCTCTTGCGATAGGTCCAAAGATACGAGTACCTTTAGGTTGTTTTTGGTTGTCAATAACAACAGCTGCGTTATCGTCAAATTTGATTATTGAGCCATCAGGTCTTTGAATACCTTTTACAGTACGAACGATAACTGCCTTTACGACGTCACCTTTCTTTACTGCGCCACCTGGAGTAGCAGACTTAACAGAAGCAACAACAATGTCTCCGACACTTCCGCTTCTTCTAAAAGAACCGCCCAATATTCTGATAACCATTATTTTCTTAGCGCCACTATTGTCAGCAACTTTCAATATAGTTTGAGGTTGTACCATAATATTTTTCTCCTTATTTTGCTCTCTCTATTATTCTAACAAGACGATAGTGCTTGTCTTTGCTAAGCGAACGAGTTTGCATAAGCTCTACTCTATCGCCGATTTTTGCTTCGTTTTTCTCATCATGAGCAAAAACTTTCTTTGTTGATTTATATACTTTGCCATATAGTGGGTGTCTCTTATTGGATACGATAGCAACATTTATGGTTTTGTCCATTTTGTCACTAACTACTGTACCAATAACAGTATGGCGACTATTTCTTTCTACAACTTTATTCTCCATATTTTCCTCCTATACGACTAGATATTTGCCTTTTTATTTAGTTCACGCTCAGTAAGTAATGTCTTAATGCGTGCAATGTCTTTCTTGCAAGCAACAAGTTGCATAGGATTGCTAAGTTGACCTGTTGCATTTGAAAAACGAAGATTAAACATTTCTTGTTTTAATGACTTCAATTTAGCATTTAGCTCTTCATTGGTCATTTCTCTTAATTCTTTAGCTTTCATTATTCATTACCACCTTGCTCAGTTGTTTCAGCGACTACTGTCTCTTTTGTCATAAACTTTGTTTTGCATGGAAGTTTGTGACCAGCAAGACGCATAGCCTCTCTTGCTTGTGCTTCGCTTACGCCAGCCAATTCGAATAGAACTCTACCTGGTTTTACAACTGCTACCCAAAATTCTGGTGAACCTTTACCTTTACCCATACGAGTATCAGCAGGTTTTTTAGTAACTGGTTTGTGTGGGAATATGTTTATCCACAACTTACCACCTCTTTTGTTGTAACGGTTTATAGCGATACGGGCTGCTTCAATTTGATTTGAAGTAATCCAGCATGGCTCTGTAGCAACAAGACCAAATTCGCCATAAGCAAGTTTGTTGCCTTTTGTTGCTTTACCAGTCATTCTACCTCTAAATTGTTTTCTTCTTTTTACTCTCTTAGGCATTAACATTAGCGTTTCCTCCTTCAACTACTTCATTTGAAGGTTTTCTATTTAGTATTTCACCTTTGCAGACCCATACTTTTACGCCAATAACACCGAAAGTAGTGTGTGCTTCGCATGTTGCGTAGTCGATATCGGCACGCAATGTGTGAAGTGGAAGACGTCCTTCATGATAGTGCTCGCTACGTGCGATTTCTGCGCCGTCAAGACGACCACTTACCATTACTTTACATCCTACTGCACCAGCACGCATAACTCTTTGCATTGCTTGTTTCATAGCACGTCTAAAACTCATACGTTTTTCAAGTTGTTGAGCGATGCCTTGTGCTACGATTTGTGCGTCTAGGTCAGGTTTTTTAACTTCTTTGATATTTACGTTTACGTTTTTATTTCCGCAAAGTTTGATCAAATCTTTCTTTAATTCTTCTACGCCAGCACCTTTTGTACCAATCATAACGCCTGGTTTTGCTGTGTAGATGTCTACGATAACACGGTTTGCAGTACGTTCGATAACTACTTTCGATACACTGCTTTGTGCATGTTTTTTGTTAATAAAGGTTCTAATTTTGTTGTCTTCAACAAGCAAGTCAGAAAAATTGTTTTTCTTAGCGAACCAAGAACTGTTCCAATCTTTATTAACGCCCACTCTCAAACCGTGTGGATTAACTTTTTGTCCCATACTTTTTATTAGCTCCTTTATTTTTTCAATGTGTCAAGCACGACTGTGATATGACATGTTCTTTTTATTATTGTATCAACTCCACCTCTACCTCTAAAAGATACTCTTTTAAATGATGGACCTTGATTTGCGTATGCTTCAGCAACATACAATTCGTCTTTATTTATACCTTTATTGTTTTCACCATTTGCAGCAGCAGAATTTAGTACTTTCTTTACTGCAAGTGATGCTGTGCTTGGAGTGATGTCAAGGATTGCATTTGCTTCCGCAACACTCTTTCCTTTTATAATGTCAAGCACTCTTTTTGCTTTTGAACTGCCCATTCTTACATATCTAGCAATTGCGTAAGGACGGGTTTCTTTATTTTCTTGCTTTCTTACAGCCTTTTCTCTAACTCTTGTAGCCATGTTTACCCTCCTTATTTCTTGCCTTTATTAGCCTTTTTATCCCCAGCGTGACCTCTGAATGTACGTGTAGGTGCAAATTCGCCAAGTTTGTGACCGATCATGTCAATTGTGCAGTATACAGGAATATGTTTCAAACCATTATGTACAGCAATGGTGTGACCAACAAATTCTGGATATATAGTCGAACTACGGCTCCAAGTCTTTACAACTTGTTTTTTGCCTTCATTGTTCATTTTGACGATACGGTCAAAAAGACGTTGTTCGACGTATGGTTTTTTCTTCAAACTTCTACTCATTTCACACTCTCCTAGTTGACACGCTTAATAATAAGCTTTGTACTGTGTTTTTTATTGTTTCTAGTTTTCATACCAAGAGCAGGTTTTCCCCAAGGAGTAAGTGG
This sequence comes from uncultured Christensenella sp., assembly GCA_964434265.1. Classification (GTDB taxonomy): domain Bacteria; phylum Bacillota; class Clostridia; order Christensenellales; family UBA1242; genus UBA11490. The sequence continues at coordinate 39,160 of CAYSUK010000002.1, forward strand.
AGATTTTCTTCCGACTGGACTCTTACCTTCACCACCACCGTGTGGGTGATCTACTGGGTTCATAACCGAACCACGTACGGTAGGACGTATGCCCATATGTCTTTTTCTTCCAGCTTTACCAAGAGATACGATTTCGTGTTCGTTGTTTCCGATTGTGCCGATAGTAGCACGGCAAGTAGCAAGAACCATACGCATCTCGCCCGATGGTAATTTAATAGTCGCATATTTGCCTTCTTTAGCCATAAGACGAGCTTCCATACCAGCCGAACGAACCATTTGTCCGCCCTTACCAGGTTGAAGTTCGATATTGTGGATTACGGCACCAACTGGCATATCGCTAAGTGGTAGGCAGTTTCCGACTTTAATTTCTACATTTGAGCCACTCATAACTGTGTCGCCCGCATTTAGTCCCTTTGGTGCAAGAATGTATCTTTTCTCACCATCAGCATAACTAAGTAGTGCAATGTAAGCACTTCTGTTTGGGTCATACTCGATGCCCACTACTTTTGCAGGAATATTGTCTTTATTACGTTTAAAGTCAATAATTCTGTACTTAACTCTGTTTCCGCCACCTCTGTGTCTAACAGTAATTCTGCCGTTATTGTTTCTACCAGCGTATTTCTTTTTCTCAACCAACAAGGATTTTTCTGGCTCTTTTTTGGTTATTTCATCAAAAGATGCTGTTGTGTAGAATCTACGTGCAGGAGAGGTAGGTTTGTATGTTTTAATTGCCATTATAATATCCTCCGTTTCCTACGACAAACTATCGAAGAACTCAATCGACTTACTATCTTGCGATAGAGTAACATAAGCTTTCTTATATGTCGATGTGTATCCTTGAGTCTTGCCTTGTGTTTTTAGTTTGCCTCTAATAATTGTGGTGTTTACTTTTTCTACTTTTACACCAAATACTTTTTCTACTGCCTTTTTAATTTCAGTTTTGTTTGCGTCCATTCTAACTCCGAAAGTGTATTTCTTATTAGCTATGTCAGCATAACTTTTTTCTGTCAATATAGGTCTAATGATAACGTCATATTCTTTCATATTATTTCTCATAAGCCTCCTCTATTGATTTGATAGCATCTACAGTCAAAACCAATTTGTCAGACACAACAATGTCATATACATTAAGTTGGCTTGCAGTAGTAACGTCTGCTTTTGCAATGTTTGCAGTCGAACGCATAACAAGTTCGTCTTTGCCCTTAGTTACAAACAAAGTATTGCGTGTAAGACCAAGAGTCTTCATAAGATTTGCCATGCTCTTTGTTTTGCCGTCCATTGTAAGATTTTCAAGAACGATAATTTCTTTTGAAGCAAGTTTTGTACTGATAGCGCTTCTAAATGCAACAGCTTTTGCTTCTTTGTTTACTTTTTGTGAGAAGTCACGTGGCTTTGGTGCAAATACTACTCCACCACCTCTCCATTGTGGACCCTTAGTTGAGCCTTGTCTTGCTCTACCAGTTCCTTTTTGACGCCAAGGTTTTTTAGCGTGACCCTTTACTTCACTACGAGTAAGAGTAGACTTTGTACCTTGTCTTTGGTTTGCCAAATATGCAACAACTACTTGGTGTATAAGTGCTTCGTTGTATTCTTGTTTGAACACGCTATCTTTAAGTCTTAGCGAAGAACTCTCTACACCTTCCATATTTAATACTTTTATACTAGCCATGGTTTACTCCTTTCTAATTTGCCTTAACAGCTTCTCTTACGGCCACCAATGCACCCTTAGGGCCTGGGATTGCGCCTTTTACAAGAAGAATGTTTCTGTCTAAATCTACTTTTACTACTTTAAGATTTTGGATAGTAACTCTTTCATTACCATAACGGCCTGACAATTTTTTACCCTTAAATACTTTTCCTGGGTATGCACATGCACCGATAGAACCTGGGTGTCTGTGAACTGGACCGTTACCGTGAGTCATTCTGTGACGATGGAAATTCCATCTTTTGATTGTACCAGTATATCCGCGACCTTTTGTGCGTCCTGATACGTCTACCAAATCGCCTTCTGCAAATACGTCACATTTAATAATGTCGCCAAGTTTGTATTCGCCATCAAGCTTAAATTCTTTGATGTATTTTTTAGGTGCTACTTCTGCTTTTTTGAATTGACCAAGTACTGGACGATTTACAAGTTTTTCACGAGTATCGCCAAATGCAACTTGAACAGCATTGTATCCGTCATTTGCTTCTGTCTTTACTTGAGTCACATAGCAAGGACCTGCTTCAATTACAGTAACAGGAATTACCAAGCCATTATCAGAAAAGATTTGAGTCATGCCAAGTTTTTTGCCTAATATTGCTTTTTTCATAATATCTCCTCCTACTGTTATAGTTTGATATTGATATCTACACCTGCTGGAAGATCCAACTTCATCAAAGCATCTACTGCTTTTGCTGATGGGCTGTAAATATCAATAAGCCTTTTGTGTGTTTTCATTTCAAATTGTTCGCGACTGTCTTTGTATTTGTGAGTTGCGCGAAGAATTGTAACCACTTCTTTGTCTGTTGGAAGTGGAATAGGACCACTGATTTTTGCACCAAACTTTAATGCTGTATCAACAATACGTTTGCATGCTTGGTCTATAAGGTTGTGGTCATACGCTTGTAGTTTTACTCTAATTTTTTGAGTTGCCATCAATTTTTCTCCTTTTAATCAATTTACCTAACGCACTTAAATTTGCATAACTTATAATATAAAAACACTTTTCCGTGTGTTTCGTGCTGTAAAACAAAAAAAATATGCTTGCGTCAGTCGTCTAATATCTATGTATAGACACTTGGTAGGTGTAAATTATCCCCTATATTTTGGCATATATAAAAGGTAACTTCACACTTGTCCCCATATTACAGCAAACATATTCTATCTTACTTTGACACTAATGTCAACACTTTTTCGTCATTTTCTTTTTTATTTTGTCATATACTTTACACAAGCAAAACAAAAACACTCGTGCGCGTTATATATTAAGTAATATAATATAACCTATAAGCAATACTAGTAATAATATTCCTAGCCAAAATAGAAACCAGTTTTTGATAGGTTTTCCTTCTTTGCCGCCCTTGAATGCACCAAGCACACAAAGTAGCACACCGACAATCAGGCAGCCAATAATCGCGCCTTTAAGACCAGTCGATGCATTTCGTACTACGCTTGAATAAAAATTGTTCCAAAGTGCTTTAAACATAATATCACCTTTTCATTTGTTTATATATATAGTATAAGACACAAATACTTATTTGTCAAATATTATCTTCTTACAATAAGCGACTTATGGGTAAATGTATCTGGTGCACCTACACCTAGTAAATCCAAAATGGTCGGCGACACATTTGCAAGGCTTCCATTTTCAAGTTTAACCCCATCTTCTCCGACAAGAATGCAAGGAACAAGATTTGTCGTATGGTCAGTAAGAACACGCCCATCGTCCCCTATCATTTGTTCAGCATTGCCATGGTCAGCAATAATTAGTGCAGTGCCTCCAATTTGAAGAATGGCATCTACTACGCGTTTGAGATTTTTATCTACACACTTAACAGCCTTTATCGCTGCATTCAAATCTCCAGTATGCCCCACCATGTCAGTATTACTATAATTAAGTGCCATAAAATTGTATTTACATGAGAGTATCTCTTCGACTGCTTTGTCAGTTATCTCGTTTGCTCGCATTTCAGGCACTTGTTCAAACGGAATATTCTTTATTGTTTCTATCAAAAACCTTTCTTCGTCTTTGTAGGGTTTTTCTATGCCACCATTTAAAAAGAAAGTCACGTGAGCATACTTTGTCGTTTCTGCAACCTTAAATTGCTTGAGTCCGTTTTGGCTAATAATCGCCGACAAATTATCTCCAATCTCAGTCACTGGGAAAGCAACGATTGGATTTTTAAATTTTTCATCAAATCGTACAAATGTACACATGAGCACGTTTGACAACTTTTTTGTTTTGAAAAAATCAAATTTTTCGACAAGTGCCGAAGTCAATTGTCTTGCCCTATCTTCGCGGAAATTAAAGTGAATAATGGCATCATTGTCATTTATGCCAGTATATGGGCACTCCACCAAAACAGGTTTTACAAATTCGTCAAAAACTTTTTGGTCATAACTGCTTTTTATCGCATTTACTACATCATTAGTCACAATCTCAGCTTTGGCATTTACTATTGTATCGTATGCGAGATTGGTGCGGTCATAGTTTTGCTCCCTATCCATAGCATAATATCTGCCCATAACCGATGCAAGATAATATCCATCATACTTATCAAGTTCGGCCAACAGCTTTTTTACATAATTAATTCCACTTTCCCTAAAGGTATCTCTGCCATCTAAAAATGCATGAACGGCGACTTTTTTCACACCATTCATATCAGCCATTTTTAGAAGAGCAAACAAGTGGTTTATATTACTATGAACACCGCCATCTGATAGTAGTCCCATTAGGTGTAATACACTATTATTGTTTTTGGCATGCTCAATTGCACGTAAAAGATTTTCGTTTTTAAAGAAACTGCCATCTTGGATTGCATTGTTTATTTTAAGAAGACTTTGATAGACAATACGGCCTGCACCAATATTTAGGTGCCCTACTTCGCTATTACCCATTTGCCCCTTTGGAAGTCCCACTTCTTCGCCACTCGCAACAAGTGTCGAATGCGGACAACTATCTAGATATTGCAAATAATTTGTCGGTTCGGCAAGTGCAATTGCATTTCCTTTTTTATCGGGATTTATACCCCAGCCGTCTAGTATTATAAGTCCTACAAATTTGTTTTTCATATTCACCTACTTTGTGTATCCAAATATCTTACTAAATTTTTCTACATTTAGACATGCTCCACCAACAAGCCCACCATCAATATCTGATTGCGAAAGTATGTCTACAAAGTTTTTATCATTTATTGAGCCACCATATAGCACACAAACTTGTGTACGAGAAAGATTAAACTTTTTAGAGATATGGTCTTTAATATATTTAGCCATTTCTTGGGCTTGTTCGCTCGTAGCGGAGACACCCGTGCCTATCGCCCAAACAGGTTCGTACGCAAACACCATACTTGCAACATCGTCAGCATTCATATCTTTTAGCGCCAAATCGATTTGACGACCCACAACTTTTTCATGTTCACCAGCCTTTCTCTCGTTTAGTTTTTCACCAACACAAAGCACTGGAACAACTGCACTATCACTGAGTGCCAATATTTTTTTATTTACATCTGTATCACTTTCACCAAAATATGCACGACGTTCGCTATGTCCGACAAGGCAGAAGTTTACATCGAAATCTGAAAGCATAGCAACACTAATTTCGCCAGTATATGCACCACTTTGAGCAAAATGCACATTTTGTGCTCCATACAACACATTTGACCCTGCGAGATACTTTTTTGCAAGGTGAAGATAAGGATATGGAAGTGCAACCCCAACGATGTTTTGTGTTTGCTTCGCCATCTTCTTTATTTCTTTGAGATATGGCACGATTTGTTTTTGTGTCATATTCATTTTAAAATTTCCAAGCAGAACTTTTCTCATGATACTCCTATTTGTTTTCGATTACATCTACACCTGGCAATATTTTGCCTTCGAAAAGTTTGAGACTAGCACCACCACCAGTCGAGATATGTGAAATCTTCTTTTCAAATCCCATGTTTTTAATAGCGTTTACACTATCTCCACCACCGACAATAGTTACACCTTTACATTTTGCAACTGCTTTGGCTATCTTGTATGTGCCATCACTAAATGCATCGTTTTCAAAAACACCCATTGGGCCGTTCCAGATGACAGTTCGTGCTTTTCTAATAGCTTTGGAATATTGTTTTATAGTTTGCTTGCCGATGTCGAGTCCCATATATCCATCTGGAATGTTTATCGTGCGAATATACACACCTTCTTTATCATCAATACTTTTACCCACAATATGGTCACAAGGAAGAAGTATTTTGACTTCACGTTCGTTTGATTTAAACAATATATTTCGTGCGAGCTCAATTTTGTCTTGGTCTACTATCGACTCGCCCATTTTATAACCTATAGCTTTTAAGAAGGTATATGCCATGCCACCACCAATAATAATTGTGTCTGCGACATCACACATCTTCTCCACTATGCCAAGTTTGTCACCCACTTTTGCCCCACCAACGATTGCAACAAATGGTCGTTTTTTATTTTCGATTGCTCCGTTTATAGCGGAGAGTTCGCGTTCTATCAAAAAGCCAATAGCTGACGGCAACAATTTGCCTACGCCATAAGTCGATGCGTGCTTTCTGTGTGCAGTGCCAAAAGCATCGTTTACATATACATCGCCAAGATTTGCGAGACGTTTGCAAAACTCATTGTCGTTTTCTTCTTCGCCTTTTTCAAAACGGGTATTTTCCAAAAGCAATATTTCGCCCATTTTAAGTTTTGATGCTTTTTTGACAGCATCGTCACCGACAACATCTTTCGCCATATGGATTTTTACATTTGGCAAAAGTTTTTGTAGTCTCTCATAGACAGGACGCAACGAATATTTTTTCACCACCTCGCCATCTGGACGTCCTAGGTGGCTCATAACAACAACGCTCGCACCTTTGTCCAACAAATATTTGATTGTGTCCAAAGACTCAACAATACGTGTATCGTCTCCAATAACACCATCTTTGATAGGCACATTATAATCTACTCTAAGTAGTACCTTTTTGCCATAAACATCTATATCAAGTAAAGTTTTTTTCATACTTTTCTCCAAAAAATCATATTTTTATGTATATATTATATATTTATTATTCGTTTTAAGCAAACATTCTAAAAAAAATATGAAAAAATTTTTCACTTTTTCATATTTTGATTGTTTTTATATAGTTCTTCCAACATAACCAGCATGCGCTCAATATCAGTTTCTCTCGCAATGGTGTTTTTAAAACTATTTATATTTGGCATACCCTTAATGTACCAAAGAATATGTTTGCGCATATGTTTGACGACAAAATTGTCGGGATAGTACTCTCGCAGTTTTGAAATATGGCGACGTATAATATCGAGTGTGGATATTTCGATATTGTATCCTTTAAGTTCGGCAAAAATATGCGGATTTCCCATACTTCCACGACCTATCATAACGCCATCGACACCTGTATAATTCTTCATGATTTCATAACTATTTTTATCGATTACGTCACCATTGCCAATAACAGGGATACTTACACTTTCCTTGACCTTTTTTATCGCGTCAAGGTCAACTTTCCCGCTATACATTTGTGCTGTTGTGCGGCCATGAACAGTGATTGCACTTGCCCCTGCCCGCTCGCACATTTGGGCAAACTCAATATAGTTTTTATGGTCATTATCCCAGCCTAATCTAAATTTGACCGTAACAGGTTTGTCAGTCGCGGCCACGACTGCACGGATTATTTTTTCGGCAAGGTCAATATCTTTCATGAGTGCACTGCCTTCGCCATTTTTAACTATTTTTGGTGCAGGACAGCCCATGTTTATATCGATAATGTCAAATTTTTGAAGTGCTGGGTGTCGCATTGCGTCAGCCATAACTGCTGGGTCATTGCCAAAAATTTGTGCAACTTTTACTTGCTCATTTGGTGCTGTGTATAATAGCGTAATGGCTTTTTGATTGTTGTATTTCAGCGACTTACAACTCACCAATTCACCTACTGCCCAATCTGCTCCCATATCTACACATATGCTTCTAAAAGCAACATCTGTCACTCCCGCCATTGGCGCAAGCACGATAGGATTATCAAACTCAAATTTACCTATTTTCATATCAATCTCCAAGACACATTATATCACACAAATAGTATTTTGCAAATCTTTATTTCGACACAAAAAAATCACACCCGAAGGTGTGAATTTTTTGTATATATGAATTTATTAGTTTACTGCGTCTTTAAGAGCTTTTGCAGGTTTGAACACAGGTGCTTTTCTAGCAGGAACTTTAACAAGTTCTTTAGTACGAGGGTTCATGCTTGTACGTGCTGCTCTTTTAGCAACTGCAAATTTTCCAAGACCTGGAAGTGAAACTTCTTGACCTTTTTTCAAAGCACCAGTAGTAACTTCTACAAGTTTGTCAAGAACTGCTGTAACGTCTTTTTGTGTAAGACCTAGCTCATCAGCAATAACTTTTACCAATTCAGTTTTATTCATAATATATCTCCTTTTTATTGATAGCCTATTATATCAAATTTGCTTAGTTTTAACAAATAATTTTACGCAAAAAAGTACAAAAAAACCCATTATTTATGGGGTTTTTCGTGTATTTAGCCTGAAATTGCTTGTTTTAATGACTTGCCCGCTTTAAAAACTGGCAATTTTGTAGCTGGCAGACTTACTTGTTTTTTCGTAATCGGGTTGTACGACTTGCGAGATTTGCGATGTTTTACTTCCCATTTGCCAAATCCTACTAGCGTAATATTTTCGCCTTTGCTTAGTGTTTTGCCGACAAGGTCTGTGAGCGTGTTAAGCATTGTTAAACAATCTTTTTGTGTAAGCCTACTCTCTTCACTTAGGCTTTTTATTAGTTCTGTTTTGTTCATACTTTTCCTCCAATTATTTAAGTATAAACAATGACATATTTTCTTATACCTATTTTTTAGATTTGGAAAATATTTTTTTAATATTGAAAGACGGAAAATATGTTTTTTCTCGCAAACCAAATACTCCAAATGCAAATATACAAACTACATATGTCACACTTACAACAATTACGCCCACAACAATTTTGACATATATATTTATCCCCGCCATAATCACATTTAATCCGACGCCTACTCCACCTGCAATTAGTCCCGCAAGCAATGGGCAAAACACACCACGTCGGACATTTGTCGAAAGAATTATATACTTACGAAGTTTGATTGCACAGATAAAACAAGACAGACACATAAACACTGCATTTGCTATAAATACAGCGAATATATTAATGCTAGGAACAAGCATAAGTGTATAACAGATTGCAAATCGCACGACAGCGCTTATCGACATGGCAAGAGTGGGGTCATTGGGGTGATTGAGACCATTTAGGAGTGCAACAAGTGTCGAAAGCAAACAGTTGTATATAATCGAACTACTTGCAACAATAAGTAGTCTAATCGAATACGTATACTCATCAATGGCTTTTGATGTAAGACCTTTGCCATATAATATGTTTATAATCTCTTTGGAATACACCACAAAACCTACAAATAGTAGTAATGCCACAACCCAAGTTATTTTTATAAAAAATGCCGAACGATTTTGAAGTTCGTCCTTATTTTCCAAACTCGACAAGCTAGAAATATTTGGCATAACTGCTGACGAAAATGCAACTGTAAAAATAACGGGCAACGACACGAGTGATGACACAACACCATTTGATAATCCATACAGTGACGTAGAAGTAACAGACGAAAAACCGATTTTTTCAAAGATGTTTATTATCACAAAACTATCAACAAGCGATATCATCGGCATAATAAGCGACGAGATTGTTGAAGGCAATGAAAAACTCAAAAGGTTTTTTAGCGCTTGCTTGTGTCCAATATACGTTTTGTCGTCGTAAAAATAATATATCCTAAGTTTTTTACGAAAACTACGGCGTTTTTTCGGATAATAACGTTTGTACATATGTGTAGTTGTGCATTTCTTCTCAAAAACTACTCGTTCTATTTTGCCAGATGGCTCACGCATAAAAAATTTGTAGTCGTCTTTTGCCTTATACCAAATATAATTAAAAGTCATGACAAATAGTGTTATGAGTTCACTTATTGTTACACCGCAGATTGCACCAAGCACTGCAAATTCTACTCCCCTATTAAGCCATGCTCCTGATAGTAATAAGCCCACAACAAGTTTTACAATCTGCTCAAATATCATAGCAATTGAAGACGGAATCATGTTTTCAATACCTTGAAAATAACCTTTTATAACCGCAACGAGCGACGCACAAATAAGTGCTGGGGCAATAGCAATATATCCCAATGTCGAATTTATATTGCCTTGCAATATTGCCAGCTTTTCACAAAAGAAAATAAGAACTAGGGCACAAACAAGACTTATAACAAAGCTAATGACAAGTGCCATTTGAAAATATGTAGTTTCGTTGCGTTTGTTTTTGTTTAGCCGTTCGCTTGCGACTAATTTTGTAAGAGCAAGCGATATGCCATTTGACGACAAAACAAGCATGATAGAATACAACGGAAAAATGAGATAGTATATACCCATTCCGCCAGAACCTAGTATGTTTGTAAGCGGTATTTTATAAAAAGCACCTATTACTTTTGCGATAATCCCACCAATTGTAAGAATTACCGCGCCCATTATAAACGACTGCTTTTTCATAATCTCACTTGTTTGCCTACAAAGTTGGCAAATGTTTGGATTACTTTGATATCGCTTTGGTTTAACACTCCAAGTGATATAAGCATTCCTTCGCACTTGCCATCGCAAATAATAGGAAACATGACTTGCCCGTCATATCCTATTTCTTCGTCTATCACGATAGGTATAAGTGTTGTGCGGTCAGCCTTATTTGCAATATAATTTTTACCTTCGCGTATAAGTGAAGTCACTTCAGTACTAAGTGGCCGATTTATGTATTGTTTTTTAGATACCCCTATTACACAAACTGGCATAGTTGTGCTAGTAAATATGATTGGATTTTTAATCGACTCATACAATACTTCACATAGTTGGGTCGCTATATCGGCGATGCTTTTAATCATGTCATATCTACTAAGCACAATTTGGTCATCAAGTATTGATATTGAAAGCGCACTACCCTCGCTCAAACCCATCGTGTTACGTATTTCTTTTGGAATTACTATTCGTCCCAAATTATCAATTTTGCGTATCATTCCTATTTCTTTCATATTATCCCTCTCGTGTACTTTTAGTATTTATATTTTTTCTATTTATATTCGCTAGAGATAATATTTGACAAACAAAAAAGACACCCAAACTGAGTGTCTTAAAAATTATTAGTCTTCTTTTTTAGTCTTTGCAGTAGATTTTTTTGCTGGTGCTTTTTTTGCAGGTTTTTCAGCTGGTTTTTCTTCAACCGCTGGCGCTTCTACTACTTCTGTTTTTTCTTCTACAACATTTACTTTGTTGTTTTTTGTATTGCGTTTTTCTTCATAATAAAGCATCTCATTAAAGAACAATTCATTAGAAGTGTGATAGTACATAGTGATAATACTATAAATTACTAAAAATACCAATACCCCAACAATTCCAAGCAATATTGCAAGTATTATGTTTGTATCAGCAAGTGCAAATACTCCAATATATCCAAAAACAGCAAGTGCAAATAGGATAATATAGAACAACCAATAGAAAAGTTTGTACGAATACATGGTCATAATATTATTTTTCATTTTGTGGCGAGTAGCAGTCAACGCACCTTTAAGTTCGTTAATTTTCTCTTTTTCAGCCACAAACAAACTCATAGCATAATAACCATATAGCACTACACCTGGTATAATGAATAATACACCACCTAGGATAAACATAAGCAATGTACAAGTACCGATAAAGGTCTCTGCCCAACCGGTCTTAACTTCACTAAATATAAGGCTTAGTTTTGGTCTATTTCCAGCAATAACTTCACGCATAAAACGTATATAGCCAGTCTCCATTACACCAAAAAGTAAAATGGAAATTGCAAATCCGATAAAATATGGAACTAGTAACGATAAAAGTACTAATGGTCCAAATGCAACAAGTGTACCTACAAAGGCTTGACCAAATTTACCTTTTAGTGTAGCACCAGTCTTTTTAACCAAATCCATATTGTTTTTACTAACTTCTGACATCAATAAAATCCTCCATATGTATCTTTATTATAACAACATTTTTTTCTTTTTCCAAACATATTTTATTAGTTTTTTTGTATGATGATATTTTTTTTGTTACTAAACTAAGTTGTCAGGGCCCGTTACAGGGGCTTCACCGCCACCACTTGGGTCAGTTTTGCCAGTATCTGGGACAGGATTTGTACCGCCTTGAACAAGTTTTATATGTGCTTTGCACGATGCGTCAAAGCCTGTAACAACATAATATGGTGTGCTTGTGCCCAATTCGCCGTCCGGAACAATATATATCATAAAGTCAAATTCGAGTGGACGATCTTCATTTGCATATGTTACTTCATTTATCGTCAAATCACCATTAGTTATTCTTTCAGACAAATTATTAAATGATAGAACTAAGGTTATGTATGTGTCTGACAGTGTAATATCCGAATTTGTAATTGGATTTACAATTTCGCTTATTTCAAGATTTGTAAATGCAGGCATACCTTCTGCAAATGTTATGTTGTTTTTCAAGTATCCATTTGATAATGCATAATAATTTGCTAGTGCTTTTATGTTTAGATATGTCAAACAAATTCCATCACTATCAACACTATCTACTATATTATCATCGACCGAACCATCTGCACTGAGTTCGTATGTGCTTATGTACACTGTTAGAGTATCGTCTGTCGATATATTTTGTATACTACTAGACGAAGCTATTACATATTCATCTCCCACTTTCACATAAGCAAAGAGTTTTGATGCGAAGTGGTCTATTGTAATATTGTTTGTATTTACATTGTCATTGGTATTTGAATAATACGCAACTTTATATTCTCGACTCACTTCAACGCGACTTGTTTCGTTTTGACCTGCATTACTCTCTTCGTCTTCTTTATCATAAGTAATATCCACCACCAAATTTCCATCGATATCACTTTGCAACAAGCATGCAAATATCTTGACCTTATTTGCTGCATCGTTACTATTTAGACTTGTAATATTTAAAATATTTAGTGTAGGATTACTTCCCAAGTCATAAAACTCATCATAAGAATCCACTGTTATTTGAGTTCCGTCGATAGTCGAAAGTTTGCATGTCTTCCAAGAAGGGTCAATATCAAACACATTGTAATCTATATTGTTGTACGTAAATGTATTTGTTGCTTTGACCATAAAGAATCGAACTGCCTTATATTCCAAATCTGTCAAATTGGCTTGACTCACGACATCACTTACATTTAATGTAACACTATTTATTTTATAACCAGTTGTGTTTTGAAGATTGCTTAGTTGGGCAGTAGCATCTTTTGGTGTATAGTGATAAATCATTTTTATCTCGTCGTTTTGATTGTAGCCAAAACTGTTTGGACGAGTATAGTTTATATTGATATCGCTCTTTGCAAAAATCCAATTACTCTCACCATCTTCATTTACAGATTCTATCGAGTATATTAGTGCAAGATTGTCTGTCGAGATGGTAGGATTTAATGCTTTCAAACTCCATGTAGACATCTTTTTGTACCCTTCAATCGTATATGAAGTATTTACTTGCAATTTGGATTCGTTAAATTTGTACCATTCATCACCGATACGAACATACTTTAAATATTGGTTTCCATCAAGTGCAACAATCTTTGGACCTGACGAAATAACAACATCTAATGTTTGGTCTGCATCTTTACTTGTTTGCCAGTCATATGTAATCGTGTCGGCCGGAACTTTTATTGTAGTATTCTCTTCCCACTCACCTAGTTCGGAGTCATCAACAATCTTAATATATGGTGCAATAATCAGCTTGCCTATGTCTTCTTTAAGCAACGAATTGTCTTTATCAACACGACTTTCTGAGATTAGTGTTACACCTAGATAATCAGTATTATCGCCATAGCCGACAGTCTCATTGTCATAACTAGATGTCGAAAATAGCTTGTATGTCAAACTTTCTTGAACATCTATCTTCTCGATTTCTACATCATATACGACAATATCTTGTTTGATATACACAAAAATATTTTGCATGATTTCTACTAGACGAGATTGTTCGAGTCCGTCGTCTACGATTATTTCATACAATCCTGTTTCTTCGTTTTTGACAAGGATATCGGCAAGCAAGTCGTCATAATACTCTTGCACTTTATCGTCTTCTACATCAGCAGGAAGTGGGAATATATAGTCAAAATATTTGTTTATGTATGCTTCAAGTCCGGCATAGTCATAATTTTCCAAATTATTCTCAACAGCTTTATTTAGCCATTCGGAATTAAACTCGAGTTGCATAGCAAAAGTCTTTGGAAAATATGTAGAAATGTAAGCATTTGTCGTCGATGACATGGCGCGCATTGCGTATTTGTAATCGACTGTATCGTCATCATTTTTTACACAACTATTTTGGTCGCTACTCAACATAAGTCTGTTTTCGTCAGTATTTATAATAGTGTAAGGTGTCTTATACGCGAGTGTACTGATTGTACTATCATTAAACACAACAGCTCCACGTTTTGGTGCAACAGAACTAACTGTTTTGCCTTGAAGAGTAATGTATTTTACAACATCTGCACTGCGAGCAGTAACAAATCTTTTATCTGTGTGCGAATTTGATAATGCTTGTGTGTCGATGTCTTGGTCTTCTTTTGGGAGTTCTACCACTCTAAAACCATTACTAGCATCACTATAAAGTTCGATATCTGCATCTGTAACGACATTATCCACTAGTACTTTAAGTGTAAAGCTTACAAGTTTGGTCGAGTTTGTAAATCTAATTTCGACTTCGCCACCTACATTTTCTTTAAATTTTAGGCTAAATTTTTCACCAGCAACAACTTTATCAGGAGTATTTGCCAATAAGTTTTTGCCATGCATATATCTTACTGAAAGGTCTTTTTGATTTGCATTATCGGGAGTATATGATAAAGTCGCGGTGAGAGTTTCGCCCGACATAACAACTACTTCTGCACTGCCATCTCCGATATACACTGCGGGAGAATTGGTGACAAGCAAATTTTCTGTGCTTGTCGAAAGAGAAAGGATATTTATCTTATCCTTGTTGTACGCACCGCTTATGAGTGCTATACCCATGGCGACACCAATAATGCCCACTATGCCCAGCATAGTAAAGCCTGTTATTTTCAAAAACTTTTTAAAGCCACCTTTTTTTTCTTTGACTTTTTTTTCTTGATTGTTTTGTTCCATTTCACTCCCATTTTTCATTAGTTTGGTCAGTTTTTTTATAATTATATACTTATTTGGTCATTTGGTCAAATGTGCAAACCATGTTTAGACGACAACAATATCAATTGTTTCTGTGATATCTATTTTGCTACCATAGGTCGCACAATAATATCTGATGATTATTGTGTAAACCCCAGTCTTATTAATAGTGAAAGTATAATCTATATCGTTTCCGTTTTTCTTTGCCGTCCCGTCTAAAACATCTTGTCCTGAATATACTGAAAGATAATCCTTATTCAAAACGACATTCTCTACACCAGTATTATACACACCTTTTATTTTAAGTTTGTACTCAGTGCCTACGCTAAGCGGTGATGTTGTTGTTTCACCACCAGAGTAAAACGTACAATCCAATTCGACTGGTTCATCGACTATGGTTACATAATATTCTTTGGTATTCGTAACTCCATGAGCTGTATAATAAGTAACTGTAAGAGAAGTTTTGCCACCGCCTAATGCTGTTCCTGACTTCAAAACAGTATAATTCCAGCCATCGATAGCCAATAGTTCGCTATTAAGTGTGGTGATAGTAGGTGTAGGACACGTACAACCAGCACCGTCGTTTATGTTTAACTTAAATGTTCCACTCTCGCCTGTTTTGAGTGTGATACCGCTTCCGCCACCTGTAAGACTGATAGAACTCACGTATCTATCGACATACAAAACAAATGTATGGTTTTTATACAGTACTTCTTTATTGGTGTTTCTGCTGTACGGAACACGAACAGTTATGTTACAATTTCCTGTCGCTTTTTTGTATGTGATTTTACCAGTATATGGGTCATATGTTGCAAGATCATTTGAGTATTCGACTATAAGCGGAAAGGACGACTTGCCTTGCATGGTAGCAGTATTTTGAGCGACGCGTTTTGACGTTGTACCGGAATAACTAGCGTACACTTCGTCCATTTCAAAACCGAAAAACGAATAATAACTAGGGGCCATCTCGACTTCGACATCTTTATTTGCAATGACATACATGCCATCTTTTATTGGTGTGCGGACACGAATGGCGGTTTTGCCTTCTGCCTTGCACTTAAAGGTTTTGCCGTCGACAAACTCTATCACATCGGTATTTGTGCTTTGGCATTGATAAGTGATATTGTCGATATTTGAAGAAAAAGTAAGGTATCTTTCAATATCATAATAATCCCCTACAAACAGCGAGTCAGTAATATTGAGTTTTACATTTGTGTACGAAATATCGTCTATGTCTTTACTTTTCTTATCGTCACTGCATGCGACCAATCCAAAACAGCAAAGGCACAAAATTCCGACAATACAAAACTTGCGTAATAATTTCATGACGACCTATTATTTATTGTTTTTTTTAGTAGTCGATTTAGTTTTGCCGTCCTTTGAAAGTTTGATAGTTTTTGGAAGTTTTGGCTCGGACAACTCGTTAAGTTTTGAAAGAACAAGATTTACATCAAGTCCATGAACCATGCATGCTTGCTCGATAGTTTCCATTTGGCTAAATGGACACGAAAAACAATGCATTCCAAAACCCATAAGTACCTTGTCTGTGTTTTTATGATTTTTCAAAGCCTCGCCTAGGCTCATTTCTTTTACAAATTTTTTCATAATAGCCTCTTATATATTTTTTGATATTATATATATTTTAACTAAATGTTGCAAACAAAAAAAGGCGTCATTAAAATATTTTTAAATACAAAAATATCAATATAGCAAGAAAAAAATTTGGCAAAAGCATATAAAAATATTACAATAATAGAAAAATTGGAGAACAATATGAAACTTACAAACACAAAACAACTTTTTAAAGACGCGATTGCTGGCAATTATGCCATTGGAGCATTCAACTTTGTAAATATGGAAGGACTTAAAGCAATAATCGATGCTCAAAGGCAAGAAAAAAGTCCAGTAATAATTCAATGCAGTACGGGAGCAATTAAATATGCGACCGCACCTACCTTTGTCGCAATGGCGAAGAGTACGGAAAGCGAATATCCAGTTGTACTTTCACTTGACCACGGCAAAACCTTTGAAGATTGTAAAAACGCTATTGATGCTGGATTTACAAATGTAATGATAGATGCATCAAGTCTACCTTTTGAAGAAAACATCAATCTCACAAAAAAAGTAGTCGAATATGCACACAAGCACAATGTCACTGTCGAAGCCGAACTTGGTGTACTAGCAGGAGTTGAAGACGAGATAAGTGCCGAGTCTCACACCTACACCGACCCAGAGATGGCATGTGAATTTGTAAAACGCACAAATGTCGACTCACTTGCAATCGCGATAGGCACAAGCCATGGCACACACAAATTTAAGGGCGAAGCAAAACTTAGATTTGACATTCTTGAAAAAATCCAAAACCTACTTCCCGACTTTCCGCTTGTACTACACGGGGCTAGTAGTATTCCTAGTGAAATGTTAAACCTTGCCGAAAAGTACGGTGCATCTCTTCCACATGCAAACGGGGTGCCAGAAGAACTACTTAAAGAAGCTTGCACAGGTTACAACATATGCAAAGTCAATGTCGATAGCGACCTAAGACTAGCCTTCACTGCCGGCATCAGAGAGTATTTGCAAAACAATCCCGCAGATGTCGACATGCGAAATTACAACAAAAATGGAATGAAATATATATCTCAAGTTGTCGCATACAAAATGAAAAATGTATTTAATAGCAGCAACAAATAACATACACTTTTTGACAAAAACTATCTATTTACGTGACATAAAGTCTTATATTAATGTCAAAAATATAAATAAACACAATAATAAGGCGTACAAAAAAACATCACAAAAATTGTGATGTTTTTTTATTAAATAATATTAGTCTTGCTCTTCGATTATTTTCTTTATTTCAAGAAGATTTTCAAGAGTCAAGCCGTTTTTAATTTCCGTATAAGCACTTCTAAATGCATCTTTCACGTCAGGTGAATACGAGTCATTTGCTTGAGCAATTTCGTTCATTTTTTTAGCAAGCTCGAGCACTTCTTCTTTAGTTGTGAAAGGACGAGCACATATTATATTCTCAATTATTTCAAATTTGTATACTTTCGAATTTCTTTCCATACTTTTACTCCTTTACAGCGATATTATACTACATAATATTATGTTTTGCAATACTAAATTTATTTCGATTTTTCGTCACTTAATTTTCCGTATTTACTTTCGTATGATGCTATTGCATTATCCACAGCCGCATTTTTATTTGCATAAGCTCCTGGTAATTTTACCTTAGGTACGGCTTGTTGGTTTTTATACCAAGGTTCAAATTCGTTAAGATTTATATCACTTGTATTATTATATAACTTTTTCTCGTATTTGGCAGCCATGTCGTATTCAGCAAATGATGACAATAGACTTTTTACAACTTTGTCTTTATTTTTATCAAGCAGGTTTTGACTGTCTTGTGTCAATATGGTTTTAAGCAAATTATCTTTTGTTTCTATTTTAAAATCAATCTTTCTGCCAATACAATTATTAAGATTATTCATCATTCTTTCAGTGATTTGAATATATTCGCCGTATTTATTATTGATTTCATCATCCAATCCGTCATTTATCGCATCATTATATTGGATAGCTTGAAAATATTTGACTTTAAGTTCGTCAAGAGCATAACCATATAGTTCGTCCAAAACTTCTGGCTTTACTCTATCCACCATTTCATCCATGGCACCCGCCACGATTTGAGGGTTTGCATTTTTTAGTTCTCGGTCATAATCAGCCCACGAAACATTATTAAAATTTTCGATAGTAGTCTTTTTATTCCATTCTGCATCGACTATTTTGTAGGCATCATCCAAAGACAATTTGTTTTCTTTGCACAATTTATATACTTGTTGTTTATAATCTCTTGCAAGTTGTATTCTTTTACTATCGTATTTGTCAAGTATATCTACTTGTGTAAATTCGATATATTTATTTATGCTAGGAATAAACAAAACACTATTGTTGCTTTTTTTGTCAGCAAAATACATCCTTCCATCCTTTGGATATTTGCCATTGTCTTTATCTACTTGGAATTTTTGTCTGTGTGTCTTTTTAAGTTGGTTCATGGTACTAACTGCGTTCATGCTATTCTCCTTATGGAAAAACCTATTTTTATTACTATACATTATATCATACAATGTCAAATTTGTATAGTCCTAAAACGTAAAAAAAATCTTCGTCCAATAAAATTAGACAAAGATTTTTAGTGTTAGTTTACGTCCTTCTTTTCAAACAGTGCTCGCACCATATTGAGTGCTTCGATTTGAACTGTTGTACGATTCATAGGACCAGTAATCAAGAATGCTTGACCACGTCGAGCAGTAACGATAGAGTCTTGCTCTTCTTCGTTTATACCACCGGCATTACGATACAAATTTATAAGGTCGGTCATGTCATTTGGCGACAAGGAGAATATCAGCGAGTACTGGCTGGCATTTATTACCGCCGTACTTTGTGTCGCAATCTCTTCACTACCTACAAAGTCCTTAATGTTTTGTGTAATGATAATTTGCATTCCGTTGTACTTTCTTATACGTTTTGCCATTTGCGCCATAAAGTCAAGCGCTATCGGGAATTTCTTATTTATAAATACGTGCGCTTCATCGACAACAACAATTATACGTCTGTGGTCTTCTTCAAGCTCAGCATCGGCAAAATACTTCAAGTTGTAGTCACGGTTTTTGGCAATTTCATTGTCAAGGTATTTAAATATCAACAACATTTGCGCATTTGCGATAGTATCGTTTCGGTTTGAGATAAGCGAACGGAAGTTAAAACAAATAAAGTTTTCGTTTGTCTCTATTGATGTTGGGCCGTTCCAAAGGTTGCTGTTTCGGCCACCAGTCGCAAACTTCTCAATAAAGGTCTTTGCGACTTGTAAGTTTCGAAGTTTGTACTCGTCAGTTTCGGTCGCCAAGTGGTCGTTTATAACCACCATCAAGTCGTCAAATATAGGGAAATCTTGTGGTCTGAGCGACGAGAAATCGCTGTTTACATCGATGTTTTTGCGGTGATAAAGTTCGACTGTGAGCGAGTTTAGTGTCTCAAACGCGTCAGTCGATATGCCCGGCAAAATCAACTTGTAAAATTGCTCCAAGAACTGCAAGTGTGTATTAAAGGAGTCGGACTCCCCGCCTTCGTCGGCTTCGAGTGTTGTGTAAATGTGGAACGGATTAAAGATACCATTTACACTGCTACCGGCATCAATCATTTTACCGCCCAGATTGCCACACAATATCTCGTACTCGTTCTCCGGGTCGAGAATAAAGACACGCGTGTTGTCGGCGGCGAAATTGGCAAGTAGGGTCTTTGTCGCAAAGGACTTACCACTACCAGACTTACCTATTACAACCATGTTACTGTTTACACGGTCGGTAGTGTCACGTCGGAAAAAGTTTACAAACACCGGATATTGGTTGTAACCGATATACAGGCCGTGTTCGTCTTGCAACATATTGCTGACAAACGGATACATTGCCGATATCGACGATGTTTGAATGCCACGTTGGTACATCTTCAATGTGTCAAGTCGGCTGATATTTGACGAAACAAAGCCGTCGATTTGGCGTCCAAAGTTTTCAGTGAAACGGAAGCCATTTTGTCTTAGCACCGCTCTAACTTCTTTCTTAACAGCTTCATTTGCAAGTATGTGCACATTTACATCAAACAAGTTTTCGTTTGCGTTTTTGATTCCTTGCAAAAGTTCTCGCAAGGTGTCAAATTGGGTTTGGTTTTCGATTTCTTTACTTACTTTAGCGTCTTTTTTCATACGAATGGTCATTTCCATAAGCGCATTGTCGAGCATTTTCTCGGCACGGTACTTGTCCATAGGCTCGATATTTACCACAACACGGCTCTCTTCCATATGAAACAAAGGATACATCCACGCATTTGGAACTTCTAGCGGATAGTCAGTGATTGTAAATGCCCGCATAAGCTCGTTTTCAATAACTAAGTTGTTGCTTCTAAATGTTACATTCTTTGGATACGCCCACTTGATTTGGTTTTCAGGAGTAAGCAATTCGAGTTCGCGCTCGTCAAAGTTTGACGTAAACGTACTCTTCAAAAATGCAAACCGCTCATTACCGGTCACTATCTTTGTGTACATAGGCGCAACACTACTCTCGAGAGTACCTACAATACCGTTTACTGTCGATTCGAGTGCTTCACGGTCGCTATCGTACACCACCATGTAATAGTGGTCTTTAATAATTTTGCTTTCATTGTTTAGATACTTGATTGCATCAAGACGTTCTTGGAAAACTGGGCTTCGGGACTCAACTTCCATGCTCGAATACAGCCCCTTATCACTCATCTCGACTAGCGTATTAAACTTGTAGTCTTCGTACTTTTCCATGTCGTCGAGTATCATAGGGCGACGGGTTTTGATAATGGTAGCACGTTGATTGGCTTGAAGTCTTTGCAATGCTTGACCAAAGCTATTTATCGCCATGTCTTGTTTTTGCTCGGTAAGAAGGAAAAACGACGTAGGCATAAGTTCAATAACCATTCCGTAATAACCGTTAAATTTGATAAACTTATCAGTACTTACCCCTTCAAAAGGAATAATACGTTTGATATCGTCTTGCGGTTTTTTCGGATTTGCATAATACTTTTTCTTGTAAGCCAAAAACTTAAACATCAAAAATACCGAATAGTAAAGTTTGATTCCGTCCCCGACAGGTATAAACAAACACACCCAAAGCGACACAAACGATATGCCAATATATATCGCATAGTCTATCGAACTTGTAAATATAAGTATGGCAAGCACCAAACCTATGATTACGACTATAAGGTCGGTGATATTAAAGTTGTTGTAGATTTCGGTTTTTATCTTACTCTTTCTAGGAATATATCTCATATCAAAACTCCATTTTCCACTTTATCTTTCCCAAATGCGGTCATATTTTGCACACGACCCCACTATAATCTATTTATATTATATATCACAACACAAAAAACACCAAATAAAAAAGAGCGATTTTACTCGCTCTTATGTACATATGTCCAAGATTATTTTTTAGTGTTTTTCTTGATGTCGTCAAGAGTTTTTTTCATTACACCAAGCATATCAAGGATTTTTTGTTCTTTGTCATTATCTTTCTTAATTGCATCATCTTTCATTTTCTTCATAGCTTGTGCAACTGTCATATTTAGTTTGTCGGCGATTGTCTTTGTATCTTCAATTTTAGCATCGCCTTTAATTTCAGTCTTAGCATTATCCATTTTAACATTGGCATTTTCTAATACAACATTTCCACCCTTGCCTTTTTCGCCGCCTTCACCATTGCCTTTTTCATCACCTTTTTCAGGCTCTGGTGGTTGTGACTTAGGTCTGTGATTTTCATCAAAATTATTGAAGTGATCCATTACATCATTTACAGCTCCAAGACCTTTTTCAGCAATAATTTTATCTAAATTTGTTGCATCATATGCGACTTGGTCACCAGATAAACGTTTTTTATTCTTTTCATATCCACTGACCGATGTTGTACCTGTCGAGTCTACTGCAATATCGCCAGCATCAAATTTCATAGTACCATCTTTCAATTGATTTAGTACATTTTGAAATATGGATTGGATATCACTAGAACCCGATACAGAACTTTGAACGGCATTATTTATATTATTAAGATTGGCTCTACTAGTATTATTGCTATTTTTAGCAAAAGGATTATTATCCATCAAGTTTTGCATGGCTTTTTTAATTTCATCATCTGCACTTGGATTATAACCAGGTCCCTTATTTGCAGCCTTTGATGCTATCTCCATAAATTGTTTTCTAAAATCATCATATGTTTTATCCCTGTTGATATAATTATTATATCTTTCAGCGTTTCCTTTATCCTTATATGAATTTAATACTTTTTTATCGCTGACAGCTTCTAACTTAGCCATATTTTCTTCATATGTGGCATTCATCTTTTTATAACTCTCTTCAGGGTCGTGACCAAGATTATATGCAAATGCTGCTCCCTTATCTAAAACATCACCGACAGTAGTAGCATTATTTGCAACCTTATAAACGTCTGAATGTTTTTCAGATAATTTATCATCAAGATTTTTCAATCCCTTTCCACCAAAAGGCTCAAACATTTTACCAGTAGCAGTATTTAGAAATGAACCTAAAGCACTATCTTGGAACATACTAGAAGCCATTTCTCTTCCTCTTAATGTAGCACGATTATACACTGCTGCTCTTGTACGAGCTTTTTGTTCTCTTTGCTCTACATTACCTTTTGCCTCATATTTTTCTAGTGCTTTTTGTGCTTTAGCTATTTTCTTTGAATCTCCACTCGCTTTAGCTTTATCTACATTATTTTTTAGAGTTTCACTTTTTACTGCATTTTTAGAAGCTATTCTACCAGCGACACTACCAAACATACCTGCCGCTGCCATGCCACCTTGAACTGTCATTTTACCGACTTTGCCTGTCGTTTCCATAACTTTTTTGGACATGCTTTCGCCGGATTTCAAGACGTCTTCGGCGCCTATAAAACCTGAGACCAGACCGGAAAAGTCAGACAGCATGTTTACTCCGACAATGACCATCAGACATTGGACCATTTTGTTTGCGGTATAGTAGCCAAAACTATTTGGGAATAGATAGATATTGTCGACTACACCCATAATAAGGAATAGCAGATTTAGTGCTACGACATAGCCATACGCGCCCAGTACACAGCCCATAAAGGCTTTTCGCCACGATTTGTAGGCATTTCCGTCGTCTATCGGTGTGAGTGCGGTGACGGCTGGTGATATGATAAAGAGTGCCGTGCCTTTGTACAATCTTGTAATAAGTCCGACAGAAGCTTTTACAAAGGACATAAGGACAAATGCCGAGCCTACATAGAATATAAAGAAATTCATCTCGCTAAAATCATAGAAGTATTTGACTGTATCATAATTTGAATAATGGATTATTTGATCATCACTTCTGTCTTTTATAGCATTACTATTAGGATCATTCTTATCTTTTAGTTCGCCTACAGTATATACATTATTACTACTTTTTGACCCATCAAAACGATTGTATTTACGGACAAACATATTGTCGATGGTTGTCGCTATCTCATTACGTTTGCTTTCAGTATCACTTTTAGACGAACGGAAAATAGTAGTACTGAGTCCTACAAGTCCGTCATCATTGTCAGTAAGTTTTGCCTTATGTCTTTGATCATAGACGGCGGTAATGCCATCGATAGCACCTTCTTTCGTACCGCCCATGCGGACGACATTGGCATCAGCCGCACCGGCAAGGAATATACTACCAGAGAGTGTCGAAGAGCCGGCTTGTGATGTAGCGGCATCAAGTGCAAACAAGATTTTATTTGAAACAAATATACCCAAGAAGCACACAACAGGGATAAGGATAAACATAGCAAATGATTTTATAGCCTTACCAAGGATAGTGCCTTTGCTGTTTTTACTACCTTCTGTAGTGTATTCTACTCTGATGATTTGGACTATTGTCACAATGAGAAGTAGTGCTACTGCAAATAGTGTCATGGCGATAAGTGCTTCGATTACTGTCTTAGACGAGAAAATCGACAACAAGATGTCGCCTGTTTTGCCATCGGTAGAACTTGCGCCACTTGATGCAGTTTCCTTAAACCAATATGTATCAAGACCAGCTAGTCTACGGAAGCAAAGTTGGAGAAAGTCGCACAATTCAAACAACGCCTTGGCTATCGAATAGAAAAAGCCATATAGTACTACTTTAGCTGCAGTCTGTGAAAGCAAAACCAATGCTGTAATAAATGCTACAAGAACCCCTACTGCTACAATTGCCATAAAACACCTCTCATATATTTTATTTACTATATTTTACTACATTATTTTGCATAACGCAACAAAATACGGCAAAGTGTGTAAGATTTAGTTTAGTTTGTACAATAAAAATGTATTCATGCGATATGGTATATTATATAAATAGAAAAAGTGGGTCATATTTTTTGACTACACCGCTCAAAACGTATATAATATTAGATAAAAGCAATTCTAAACTCACAGATTTGTGACAAAAGGAGTGAAAAATGGCGGAAGAGAAAAAGAAAAAATCGGGTGCCGAAAAATTTGCCTTTGGGCTGTTTAAGTTTTTATTAGCCATCGCGGGCATATTTGTACTGGCATTTTTAGTTACGAGTTATATTGTGTACAAGGAGATCAGGTGGGACTCGTCAGTACTCATGCATCAGTATTTCTTGACAGCATTTGGACTGCTTGCGCTTGTGTATATACTTATCAAACTTGTATCGCTCACAAAACCTAAAAAGGAAGACAGCGGTGCAAGAGTGAAAGAACGTGGCAAGGTCAAGAAGTTTTATGACACAAACTGGCTCACTCCAAGCGAGATGAAAAACATACGTCAATTTACTTGTTGTAAATATTCTGACCTTAAAAATCTAAACAAGGTCGGAATCCCAGTGCGAGCTGAGTATACTGGCGGGGCTATTGAAGTTGCGCTATACGACAGCATTCACACATTGGTCATTGGTACAACTGGTAGTGGTAAGACGACACAGTTTGTCGATCCAGTTATGCAAATACTAAGCGAGACGGCAGCCAAACCTTGTTTTGTCGTGACCGACCCTAAGGGTGAGATATACGACCACCACAGCGAGAAACTAAGAAAGAAAGGATACAGAGTCATGGTGTTTGACCTACGTGAGCCTTTTAAGAGCACGTGCTGGAACCCTATGACCCGAGCATTTGACCTAAACCAAAAAGCAATCAATCTTGAAAAATCTGTAAAAGTACATCATGACGAAGACCCAAGACGGACAAGTCTAAAATTTGCCGACAAAGAATACTACTCGGAGTGGTACGAACTTGACGGTTATGCATTTGGAAACAAGGGGTCACTAAACAACTACATTAATTCGGTCCGTCAAGTACTCAAAAACGAAGCATTTGAAGACTTACGAGACATCGCAACGACACTATGCCCTGTTCAAAGCACGCAAGACCCTGTGTGGGAACGTGGTGCTAAGGACTTGGTGTTAGGAACCATGCTTGCCATGCTAGAAGACAGTGAAGACCCACAACTTGGAATGACACGTGAGAAGTTTAATTTTTACAACCTAAGCAAAATCCTAAACCTTAAAGACAATGACAGCGACAACCAAATTCAGTCGCTTACCGACTACTTCCAAGGACGTGGCAGTCTATCACTTGCGACCCAACTTGCCAATCAAGTTGTGACCAATGCGGAAAAGACTGCAAAATCGTATATGGGTATAGTTTCTGACAGAATGGGTATATTTTCTGACACAGGCATATGTTATGCTACCAGTAAGAACGAGATGAACCTTACAACATTTGCCGACCAACCTACTGCACTTTTTATCAAAATTCCTGATGAAAAACAAACACGTTATCCTATAGCAACATTGTTTTTGTCCCAACTATACAAGGTGCTTGTAGAGATCGCCAAAAAGCATGGCGGGTGTCTACCAAGAGACTGTTATTTTGTGCTAGACGAGTTTGGAAACATTCCAAAAATCGAAGGCTTTGACAACATGATTACTGTTGCACGTAGTAGAAAAATATGGTTTTTATTAGTACTACAATCGTATGCCCAACTTAATATCAAGTACGGCGAACAAATTGCGTCGACAGTTAAGGACAACTGCAACATTCACATTTTCCTTGCATCAAACGACCAAAACACTTTGAAAGAATTTAGCGACCGCTGTGGCACAATCAGTGTCGAGAGCGAAAACGTAACCATCTCAAAGGGCAAGAAAGAAGACAGCAAAAACACGACAACATCTATCACACTCGACTCCCGTCCGCTTATCTACCCTGCCGAACTTGGCACACTCAAAGACGAGTGCATTGTATCAATTCTAAAACAACAACCTATAAAGGCAAAGTTTACACCAAGTTATAAGCTTAAAAATGTATACGACATGCAAGAAGCACCGCCTTCGACTGCACTTCCTAAAAACCTAAACGAAGCCGAAATATACTACGACATTAGAAAACGTAACCAAATTAAACTCGGCGATCGCAGAGATGATATGTACTTCTAATATAGTAGTTGTGGATTTATATTTAATAATTACAAAACAAAAAGATTGGCACTTGCCAATCTTTTTGTTGTTTTTAAATAGTAGTTGTTATTACTTTTTATTTGCATTGTTTGCATTGTCTATTACACTATGAATCCAGTCGCTTATCTCTTCAGCATTGTTTGTAAATACTCTAAGAAGTACAAGCAATACAAGCAAGATTACAAAACCGATAATTGTGTTTACTAAGCGTTTTTTGGCTTCTTCACGTTTGTCGGCATTTTCTGCTTTGCTATAATTTACACCAAGTACTATCGAGTATATTAGTCCTGCACTGCCAATAAGAACAAGTAACGGAATAATCATTACATCAAGAAGTTCGTCAATAGGTTTGACTATGCTTTTTGCTTGTGATGTGGCTTTATCTGTCTCACCACTTGCTTCTGCTTCGCCTAAAAATTGAATCAATTTCATCATCAATAATTGAAATTTATACATACATCTTTCTCCTTTCAGACTTAATTACGTCCAGCCATATCGTCTATCCATTCGGCAATTTCGAACTTATTACTTACTAGGACTTTGAGTAGTATCATCACAATTAGTGTAATAACCACACCAATTACGGCATTTATAAGGCGTTTTTTAATCTCGTCACGTTTGTCACTAGACTCGGCACGGCTATATTGGACACCAAGTGTCACACCATATATCACACCAAACACGCCAAGCATGATAATAAGCGGAACCAAAAGTTGGTCTAGTATATCGACAACAGGTTGGACAACATTTCGTATCCATTTGTTTTCGCCATTCGGATCATTCCACGCTTCTTCATACTGTTCGGCAGTTTTTCCCAAAAACCTGCTAAATTTCATCAACATCATTTGTAGCATAACCGCATACCACTCCTATTATTTATTATATTTTACATAAAAACACAATAAAAAACAAGTGATTTGCTATGTTTTTTTGTAAGTAGCCAAAAATATGTGCATATGTGCACTCGATTATTATGAAATCATAATCATTTTTGACGACGATTTTGATATATTTTTTTTGAAAAACAAACAAAAAATCAGGTATAAAACCTGATTTTATTATATGGATATCTTTATTGCTTAACTTGATTATTGGTATTACCACCACCAGTTGCACCACCGGCATTACCACCGCCTGTTGCTCCACCGCCAGTGCCATTACCTGTACCAGTGCCTGTGCCAGACTCATCTTCTACCCATCCAAAGATTTTGCCAGCATTTTGAATAAGTACTTTCATCACAATCAATACTACCAATGCAATACCGATACCAATTACCGCACTGATAAGACGTTTTTTAAGTTCTTCACGTTTGTCTGCTGTCTCGGCTTTACTGTATTGTACGCCTAGCACGATACCATATATCATACCTGCGACACCAAGGATAACAATTACTGGAATCAAAATCGAATTTAGTACATTTAGAATAGGTGCTATGACTTCACATACCCACTTTGGTGCTTGACCATAGTTTATTTTAGAATCCGCATCATACCAATACCAATCTTCATATGTAGTATTTGCAGCAGTGCCTGCTGCTTCCCACTCTTTATCAGAAATTAATGTCTCGATAGTTTTGCCATTTTCTGTTTTAGGATAATATCTTTGTACTTTGCCCAAAAACATTAATATCTTTACCATTGCCATTTGAAATCCCATAATTTTCCCCTAAAAATGTGCATTATATGTGCATATCACCATTATAATACCCCCCCCCCGACGTTTTTGTCAAATAAATTACACAATATTTATAACTTTGTCGAAAAAAAAAGAGCCAAATGGCTCTTTTTTTAATATTTGTTTATTACTCTTAAGCAGCTGGTGTAGTCGTTGTGGTATCTTTACCTTCCTTATCAACCCAATCAAATATAGAATCGGCATTTTTAATAAATATAGCCATTACAATCAATACTACAAGTGCGATACCTATACCTATTGCTGCGCTGATAAGACGTTTTTTAAGTTCTTCACGTTTGTCAGCAGTCTCAGCTTTACTATATTGTACACCTAGTACGATACCATATATCATACCTGCTGTACCTAGTAAAACTATTACTGGTATCAACATCGAATTTAGAATATCAATAACAGGATTTATTAGTTCTTGTATCCACTTAGGAGTATTACCCCATTTAATTTCACTACTCTTTAATCCCATCATTCTTAAAGTGTTTGATAAAAGCATTTGCAATTTCATTTCCATTCCTCCATAGAATTACACTTAGTTTACACAAAAAATGTAAATAAAACAAATCTTTTTAAGTAGTTTTTTAATTTTTTTATAAAAAATATACAGTTTTTTGGAAAAAATATGCAAATATGTACATGTGTACAAGAATCTTTGTACAAAATGGACTTTATGGTTTTTGACTTGCAAGAGTGTTTTGAATTGTAATAATATTGTAAAGTATATGCATACTAAGAGCAAATATAATTTAAATATATTTATTATATAATCTTTATTTATTTGTCATATTTTATCAGTTGTGATAAAATGAAGTAGAATTATGGAAAATGGAGTGTAACAAAAATGCACAAGCAAAAGAAAATTTCACTAAATATATTACTTACGGCGTGTCTCCTACTCGCTAGTCTTTGGGGCGGAGTCATACTAAATGCTATCAAAAACCGCTCGACTGCCGACGCTACAAGGTGGCGGGAGTTTTTGTATGCATCGCAAGTAGACAATCGTGAAGCCAGCAGTTACACGTACGATAACACCTACGGCTGGATGTATAGTTATGGTACATGGGAGGACAATCTCGCAAGCAATATAAGTTTTACAAAACTGGCATCAAGCGAAGATTCCACAACATATATCGTGTCTGACTTTGATATCACGACTGGCAAAGGCAGTGCGGATATATCCAGCACTAACACAACAATAAAGTTGTACACCAAAATCGGCGAAACTGGACTTTACTACAACAACTCTTTGTATATAAGCAGTTACACCTTAAATGACACTACTGAAGATGATACAGAATCAGGTACAGAAGAAAGTTCCACCACCACTACTAGCACTCCTACAATCACAATCGGTGCGACATCATATACAGCAAACGTACTTGGCGGAACTACCGACAACCCTACCTACTACATCGAATATCCTGTAAAAACTTTATATGTAAAATACGACGAAGCAAATCTCGGCACAGATTCGGAAGGCAAAGTAAATGCTCGAAGCAACTCAAACAATTATGGATTTAAGTTGTATATTGACGATGATTATACAATCGAGTACTTGGAAAGCGGCAGTATTAGCGAGAGTAGCATTAGTTATGACACAAGTTATACTTACGTTTTCTCCGACCCAGACTACGGCCGCATGGAGTGGAATAGCACTGCCGATACAAACAAGTATCTCGAAAAAGACGTAACAAGCTCGGACAACTTTGCACAAAACAGTACAAGCAATGTTGTGATACTAGACAATTATCTAAACAATCTTCGTGCAAAGAATAATACAAATTTTACTACTTCGATGGATTATTCCTACTATATAGCCAATAGCAATACTTACAATATAAACAATTTTTATGTTTCGTTTGGCGGTCCTGCAAAAAAGGACGCTAGTGGATATTTGACTGATACAAAAATTATTTCTGCATTGACAGTTACGGCATATCTAAACAACGAAAGCGTAGACGGGCTTTCGTCTGATGCTTCTATCGACAACAATTATGGTGTGCGTATTAAAATAAAAGATGTACAAAAAGACAGCAACCCTGTGAGTTTTTCGTCGAATATAGGCGGGCTAACAAATTATTATTGGTACAATTATTTTGACCTTACTCAAATAGAATATATTCTAAATACAAACAGTACCGCGCCATTACTTAATGCATACGGACTTTACACAATTGTGTTTGACTACACAGTAAGCGATAATGTATCAGGCAATATTCAAAACACTAAAGAACAATATGTATATCAATTTTATCTTACTGACGATACAAATTATGTAATATACCCTACTCTAAACAACAGTGCACAACATCTTAACGAGTATTATGACGCCAATGGTACAGATTATTCGACTGTTTACTACAATATGAAAACTTACAACTTGCCTACTTACTTGTTTGATGCTTCTAAGTACAATGTATCCTACTCATACACTAGCACTGACAACATTACAACTACTTACACTACAAATTTTAAGTTGTTTAAGAAAAGTGGTGAGTCTAAGAAATTGGGATTACTCACAATAAACAACACTTCGTACATAATCAAACTTGACAGCGAAAACAATCAAATCAAGTATTATATTGGCAATGAAAGCACAACACTTAGTGACGAAAATTTGTATGGACACATCGAGATAAAGGAAGTTGATGGTGTTACCGGACTTTATCTATATCTAAATGGTATTGCAAAATACAATGACGGAATGTTACTTAGAAATGTAGCAAATAATACTCCTGTATCATACTACTTCCCTATTGTACTTGACGAACTTGGTGAGTACACTTTTGAAAACAAGTATATTATCGAAAAAGATGCCTATAATTTTGATATTGTTGAGCCTTACACATATGGTGAAGGTAATAATGCAATTACTATAGGACTTGCTAAAAATATTTTCAAAAACTATATATATTATTACAACAATAGTCCATATCGTCATTCAAGCATACTCAATACTATGGAGTATACAAATGGCATTTATCAATTAAGTAATATCAACAATAATCTTTCAATGTTAACTAAAGAAAACGACACAGATTACTACAACTCCAGCAAAGATGGCGGATTTAATCTTGTTTTCCTTGGCACTAAGTCGACTTTTATGAAAAACAAAGTTGTGACTCCATTCCAAGACATAAGTACTGGTGTATATGCCGACATCACTGGCAGCAAGTGGATGGATGCAAATGCAAATGCAAGTGCAAGCGAAAGTGAAAGTGAAAGTGAAAATAAAAATATCTTGAGAGATTGGAACTATCTAACCAATCAATCCAGTCCTTGGACAGAACCAATAACTGACGCAACTACTGGAGAAACAAAGGTAGAACCTATACACAAAGACTATCCTGGGCTTGCAAGTGACATTCCTATCACAAACCTAAGTCCTGTTGCATTTAATCTATATGGCGGAATTGTTGTTAGTGATAATAATTATAGTTCTAGTATTTATTACTGGAAGAAAAACCTTACCAAAAACGACAGCAAGGGCGGATACTATATAATCGGTGACGACCTTTACATATGCGGGAAGCCTACAGTACAAAACTTCACAAACGGGACTTCGCTTGAGCGATCGGGATTATATTTATTAAAAGTAGTTGTTAGATATCAAGGGCTTACTACTATAAATGAAGCTACTGCGACACAATATTTTATGTTTATAATAGACGACAGCGATCCTGAGATGTATTTTTACACTGGGGACTTAGACGAAAATGGTGTTGTGCCAGAACAAAACAAACTTGGCATGACCACACAATACACAAATGCCGATGACCTTAAATTATATTGGGACGAGCCAAATTATTTCCAAGAGGAAGTAACAGCACTTTTAGAATATTCGTCTTCATACTCAGATAAAAATTTTGGCACTGCTATAAATTATACAAAAGGAAGCATAATTTCTTCATCGGCAGGAAATTTGACAACATCTGAAGGCGTATATCATTTTGTTGTGTATTATGGGAAAAAACCATTCTTCAATTCTGACAAAAGATCAAACCAAGAAGCGACAATTTATGTCGATCGCACTACTCCTACAGTATCTTTCTACAAATACACTACTTCAAGTGTTAATGGCGAACAAATTAATAGTTATTCAAACACCGATACTAGCCTTATAGGAAATGGAAAATTCCGTTTGTATTCTGATAAGACCAAAGCATCGGGTGCTAGGATTACAGTTAAGTACAGCGAGATAAACTTTAACACAAATACCAATAGTGCAGACCTAGTCACAATAGGTGAAAATCAAATTATTACGACTGCCACCTATCTAGACTACGTTGCTGACCAAAACATTACTACTACATTCTACGATTTGAAGAGTTCGGCAGATAGCATTACAAATGTTGAAGACAATGGACAAAACCTTACTCTTGGTAGCAACAATTCTGCTACTCCTTCAAAACTCTATATCTTCATTGTTTCTGACGAAGCAGGAAACTCCGCAACATATTATTATATCTTTGACAATTCGACCCCACGTGCAATTTATCTCCAATACAACGAAGACAAAAACCAATGGGAAAA
The DNA here is from genome assembly GCA_964434265.1 of uncultured Christensenella sp. GTDB lineage: Bacteria > Bacillota > Clostridia > Christensenellales > UBA1242 > UBA11490. The sequence goes on from CAYSUK010000002.1 coordinate 72,409, forward strand.
ATCAGACAATCTTGATCCAACAAGCATTTCAGAAAACACTCAATTATATTGGGGTAATGAAAAAGGTATTGTATTGAATGTAAAAGACAATGTCAAAGACGAAACAAATAGCACCGAAGAAAATCCAGTTTATACTACTACTTACAACACACTTAAGGCCGCTATCGATTACATAAACGCCAATTCTACACTTTACAATGGCTTTGGACAAAAAACATACAATGGAAAGAATTATCTAACACTTCCAATAAGCAAAGCACGAGTAGAAGACAGTTTTAACAATGTAGCGACTACAAGTTCGGCAAGTCAAATTACTATTGTTACTAAAGCAAACCAAGACTCTTACAACATAAATAGTGATTGGGTTGTTAAGTGGAAAGACAACAGCAATACCAAAACCATAAGCGACTTTGTTTCTCAAAACAAAACTGCTTACAAAAGCGTTGTTACTGACTGTCTCGGAAACAAGTCTATTACATATAGTCTTTATCTTGATACCGACCTTGCAAACCTAACTATCTTCGCAAACGAAATTAAGTACAACGGAGATAGCAAAGTTGATTCAAGTCAAGGTGTAAATTCGGTAAGCATAAATGCAAACAATGCTACTATTTACTTCAAAAAGGATATTGCAAAAGGGATTGAGGCATATGTAACCTATTCGTACTATCCTTTTGCAATGGCTTCATATTTTAGCTCATCAGATGTGTTTAATAAAGACAAAAATAATTACACCGTAAGCAGCATAAACGGCGATAGCAAAAACAAATTGTATATCACCTATCCTTTCAGTCAAGAACCGCTCTACGAAAATCAAGTTCTAAACAGCGGAGACACTCTCCTATCATACAGAGACAACAACACAAACATGTCACAAGAAGGACTTTACATTCTTAATAGAGTTTATAGATACACTGACTCAAATGAAATATTAAGCCCAGCTCAAGTCGAAAGTCTTTCAGAAAACGACATTGCAAACATGAATATGTACATTGTTGTGGACAGACAAGGCATAGTTAGTCTTGTGACTGACATGTCAGGAAATGTATTGTCTAATGAGAGTATTGGTAACCTTATTTACTTTAAGTTGGGCGACGGAACTGATAAAAAGTATGAAGAAGAAATAAGTGCAGGCACTCTAAATATTCTTCAACAAAACAAAGTTGATTCATCAAACAAGAAAGAATTGTTTAACACAAACAGAGTAAAAGTAACTACATTTATTCCATATGACAAGTATGCAACAGCACTCAAACTAACTGACAATGATTTAATTAAGTTTAACAAAGACACAAACAATGAACATATTGAAACAGCAACACTTCAAAACAATGTTCTCTTTGGAATTTATGTTACACTTCTTAAAGTGTCTACAAATGAACAAGGTGAAACAATCTACATCCCTATCATACTAAACAATGAAGTTACTGAAATCGGCCAAGCAATCATGGATAAGGCGATGACCCAACAATGTTTTGAATCTATTAGTAACACTGAAGGTTTGAGTCTAAATCACCTTTTAAGCATGGTCCAATCAGGAACATACAGATTGTATCTAGCTGACAAGAAATTGGAAGCAGGAAATTCGAGCAATGCTGTTTGCCAACTTTCTTCAAACAACACTACTACTTACTATATAAATGGACAATATTCAAATACTCATTATTTTGACTACATAATCGAACACAAATTGCCTAGTGGTAAATATACTTCACTTAGTAGCGAACTTGAATTGGCAAGTGGTCAAAATTATAAAAGCATAAACAAAAAAGCATTGTCTTTCGAATTTGAAGATTATGCAAATATTTATGATGCAATAATTGATCCTGACCATTTCATCGTTTCACGAAGAGTAGCAGGCAGTTCGGCTGAAGAGATTTTGCTCAAACGCGAAAACGGGGTTTATACTACAAAACCTGCAAATATGACTGACGAATACATTGCTGAAAATATTTTCGTACAATCACAACTTCAAAACGACTTATACAAATACACGCTAAATATTTTCGATGAATCAAACACCTTATTGAGTGATTGTGATTCTGACTATATTTATGAAGTAAGTATATTCTATGTCGGTGAAGAAAGTTTTTATAGTGTAACAAATCAAAAAGCAAATGGTGAATATGAAGTTCTAAACTACTTTAAAGCCACATACACCATTCACCAAGACACTACCGCCCCATCGCAAAACTTAAATAATCTTATAAACATCGCAAAAGAATATGCAGGCGAAATAGATACAAGCACATACTTCTTTGCAGTTGATCGCGAAAACACAGGACTTACAAGCAGTGACACTGACGAGAGCAACCAAATTTATCTACGAAAATTTGACTCATTAGACGACTTTAGCCCATCTTTATTGCCGGGCGACAACAATTTTGCAGGCGTAACATCAAATGCGCATTCGTTTAATCCTAATTCGATAGATACAAGCATATACAAATTGGCATGGTCGTACTCTTATGACCCAAACAATCCTACAAACACCATAACATTTAGCGGTCAAGAAAAAGGCTACTACGAATTATTGGAACTTGACGCTGCCCAAAACATTACTCGATATTTTGTATATCTAAATGACGAGTCAAATTTATATGTAAATCTAAATTACTATCAAAATTATTCTCAAAACAATAACAGTTTAAATTCAGTAGACTATTCTAAATTTGACGTTGAAGATTTTGAAAACCCTAGTCTAAATATCGCAACACTAAATCGTATTGAAAGTTTTATGGTAGATGATGACCAACTTATTGAGTATGATCAAAAAGTCGCAACATCTTCTAAAGATTATTACACAATCACAGAAGACGACAAGACCTACACATACTACTTTGATAAATATATTATTGTGTACATCAAGGACAACAATGGTTCTGTAGTTAAGTCATTAGTTTGTGATGCTTTAAATGAGACACTTAACATATTCTATGCAAGAGTTGTTGAGGAGTTTGGAAAAATTCAAGCACAAAAGACAGCATTTAATTACACTATCGAAATTCTAAATCGTTTTGGTGAAAACTATGTTGCTACTTTAAAACTTCCTGATGCCGAGCTTAATCTTACAATAACTGATAAGTCTGATTATTTTGAAGTTGTGGTTCCTGCACAAAGCGGAAACGTATTCTTGACAAACTTCAAACCTATGAGAGCAAACGGCGGAAGCATTGAAGAACTTTCTAATGACAGCGCAAACAACACTATTGTAAAGTCAGATAATCTAGGACTTCAAACAGCAACTTACAAGTTTGGTAAGGGCGACTACAAATTTACTATCATAGACAACTATGGCAGAGAAAATACAATTTACAAATACTTCGGGGACGACACCGACGACAAGTACGTAATTAATTTTGGCAATAATTATATTACAAACACTGATAAAGATTTTGAAACAATTACGTTTACAAATCAAAATGTCACTCTAAACATAAACAACTCACTTTGGGGTATAACATGTTATTACGCAAGTGATATATCGACGCTCAAAGAAAATATTAATGATATAAAAATAGCAAGTTTGGGAACTGATTATGTAATAAGTAATCGTGTTGATAGTCATAAAAAGTACACCTATACATTTAATCAAGAAGGTTATTACTACGTACAAACAAATCGTATTTTTGCACAAGGCAGCAAAAATGGTGAGACATTTGTATTCTGTGTTGACCGCACATTGCCTAAAGCTTATGCAGTGTTTGACAGCGGAACTCAAAGAGAATTGACAAACGACTCATATTCGGAAAACATAACTATCGTATGGGAAAGCAAGTACGACATAACAGGTACACTAAGACATGTTTCGAATGATGGCGTATCGACTACCCACTCTATCGATAAAGACACAATAGAGTATTATGTAAATGTCGACGGCTCTTACGAACTTACTCTTACAGATTCTATTTCAAATACTCGCACTTGGAAATTTGAAAAAATCAAATCTTCATATGCATACTTTACTATTCATGCTGAAGGAATAGCAAAACCGCTTCAAGCATCAAAATACACCGAGATTGATGACAAAACAACTATTATCCAATATTATTATGTAAAATATAATGATACAACACCTGAAATAACGGTTATGCCTGACTCATCAAAAGGCATTAGCAGTCAAGAAACAGAAAACAGCAATGACTATATGAAAGAGTATAGGATTATATCTTCAAACACTCTATCTTCTGATCAAGACGCATATTATACAATATGTATAGTAAGGGTAATATTTGTCAAAGAATCTGACGATTTCGCAAATATGGAGATTGTCGAAGAAATAGACAAAGACGGAAACGAAGTGTCAAACAATATCACTCAAAACGACGACTATATGTACACTTCTTATGCAAGACAACTCAAACTCACATTTAACAGCATAAACAGTTCTACTTCTGACGACAACATGCTTGACAGCAGTTACTACAATGGCAATACCATCTACCTACTCCACTATTTCAATGACCAACTAGTAAAACGATACGATGGCAATGTAAATCAAGACACCATATCGCTTGATATTACTCGCTCTGGTTTGCACAGATTTGAAATACGCGACCTTTGTGGAAATGTTCAAAAATGGGACGGACAAGACCACTACGACTTATATGTTGTAAACTCCGTAATTTACACTCTAAACGACCAAAATCCTATCCCTAATAGTTTTTATAATGACGAAGTCAAACTTCACATTGTGGACAAATTAGGAAGCGACAATGTCTTGTATACATATGTTGCGACAGCAATGCTAAACGGCAAAGAACTTACAGAATTTGAGTTTGATGCAAACGGCGAATATATCTTCACAACTCCTGGTTATTACTCAATCACCATTACCGCAACTACTTCAAATTCGTCCGAACTTATAGAGACTATTAATTTTACAATCATAAATCAAAATGTCGCAATGATAGCATTTAACATTCCTACAAGTTATGGATTTACAGTAGAGTCTATCTACAAAAACCAAGCAAACATGACCAACAGTATTTCAAACAGGTCAACATTATGGTTGGCTGCCGGCGATGAAATATTTGGTTCGGGAGTATTTACTATAAATGCATCATACTTTGATAGCAGTTTGAGTACAACATATTATTTCTCATTTAAAGTCTGGATAAATGAAGAAACCCCAACAATACTTCCTGTAAATTACACATACGGAACAAAAACAAGCAAAGCAATCACCCTACAATATAATGGTGCTGTAATATATTCACAAATAGGACTTGGATATATCCGTATCACAACTTCTAGTGGCAAAACCGTAAGCGAGTATGCCATAAATGAAGAAAGTGCAAACGAGGTCACCAATTTGACAATAAACAGTTCTGGCGAATTTATTGTTGCACTTTACAACAATGAGGGCAAACTTGTTTCTTCCTACAAAGTAATTAAAACAAAACCACTAAACTCTTCAGCTAAGATAATCATCATCATAGCAGTGAGTGTGACCGTGGTATTGGTAGGCGTATTTATATTCCTACGCAAACGCTTAAGATTTAGATAATAGACAAAACAAAAACAAACCACTATAAAAGTGGTTTGTTTTTTTATAATCTATTTACATATTAAAAATTGGTCTAATTTCACAATCAAATAAGTCTTTTATTGTGTTTGGTCGTATCTCACTTTCAATATCAACAAGTGTGATACTTGCTTTTTCGTTTATGCATCTAGCAATACTGATAAGTTGTTTTACAGAAAGCAAAGTGCTTGGCGAAATAGTTTGGTGCATGGCATTGTTTGTCATAACAGCATTTACTGATTTGATATATTTTGAAAGGCTATCAATAACAACAACAATATTTTTGCCTTCTTCCATTTTACGTTTGAATCTATCAAAGTTTAGATTTGTTACACTCGAAACTTGGTCGTCAGAAATATTAAATGGAACATATACAATATCATTTTCATTAGAAATACTAAATATATTTGAACTAAGTTTTACTGCACATACCTCAACATCTTCGCTCTCAAACGAATGGCAAACATCTTCAAAATATGTTTGGGCTTTGTCTTGCTCTGAAAGTGTCACAATATACTTGCCACCAAGTCGATACTCACCTACATAAGCATTTGTTTTGGTTTGACCTAGTCCAATGTTTGGAGAATCAAAATCACATGTCCTATTTTTATTTACAGAAGTAATTTCTACCATGGCCTTTGGCTTGTCGTTTGACAACCATTTACATTTGCCTTTTACATAATCACCTGATTTTAATGAATGTTGTTTCATAAGTATAGGTGAAATATATATGTCATCACCACGTTTTTGGCAGTCTTTTTGTCTCAACAATCCAAAACTCATTTGAATAGTCTCGACGATTCCGTCACAATTTTCTAGTTTTTCTTCAACACAAGCCGAATATATTGCATGTGGCATTGCTACCACCCAATCGTAGTTTTCGCCTTGAAATTGGTACGGAACAGAAAAGTCTTGTCCCAATTTATCCAAAGATGGTATAAAATTTTCGTTCTTCATAAAACTATTTGTGTTGTGTTTTATCGGACGACCTTTTCTATTTGGTCTTATATATGGTTCTGCACGACCTTCAAGCAAATCGCGTATTGCTTGTTTGAGTTGGTCACTACTTTTAGTAGTCGGAGACTTAACTCCAAGCACGTGACCCAAATCACGAAGTTCGTGTATTCCTAGCGCATCTAAATTATATCGATCCATAACTTTCTCCTTTGTTATACAGTATTGTAAAACAAATTTAATATAAAATCAATCTATTTTTGCAAAATATTAAAATCATTTTTCTTTTTTCAAAAATATGCACTATTAATACAACAATTGACCATTGTCGGTATCAATTACGCGTAAAATATTTACTTCTTCACCCGTAACAGCATCAATATAAACATAATATCGATATTCCTGCCATGTGCAAATATATTCGTACACAACACTCTCGCCCACATATTTGTTTGGAATAACACATCTATTACGCTCAACAACATTTAATGCCGGGCTGAGATATTGTTCGCATTCGTCAAAACTAAGTGAAAAAACTGGTGTTTCTCTATTTGTATGGTTGTAGGCATAATTTGTTGCTTCCCAGCCCACTACAAGTCCTAAGTGTTTGTTTACTTTTACTTTTATAAGGTCTGGATAATAAATGACATGGTCGACTATTGGTGCAAGATTTACATATATTATTTCGTCAGTTTCTTGATACCAGACACTATGCATATTTTCAAAGCCTAAAAATGATGCAAAATTGTGTGCAAGTATATTGGCCTGATCGGCAGTTAGATTATTGTTTCCTTGTTTGACTGAAAGTTGGTTTATTGAAAGCACCATGCCACCATTTTTTGTAATTTGGACATAGAGTTTTGCTTCTACGCTATCCATAATAAAGTTGTACGTTCCAAACTTACCATTTGTTTCACCATCATATTCGACTGTAAAATCGCCAAAATACTCAAAATTTTGTATTAAATATTGTTCTGCCTGTTCCTTTGTAATCTCTATCCCACTCAAACCTTTTATCTCTTTGTTTGTTACACTATCTGAAAAAGGTCCGTCGTATATAAGTGTCGGTAATTTTTCAGTACTTGCATTTACTTGCATTCCACCATCAAACTTACTAGTATCGGCATTTGAGTACTTTACTTGACTAACAATAGAGTTTTTACCATTAAGCGTATCTACATAATTGTTTAGGTCGTATAGTATTATCTTTGAATACTCATATAATGACTGAATGCTGTCTAGCGCTTCATTGTCAAGTTTGGTATTTTCATACGACTTTTTGAGTAGTGCCGTCGAATAGCCATTCACGCTATTTATATATGACGTAACGTGAGATATTTTGTTTGACGCAATAGGCAAGCTTGTCAAATTTACATTTGCCATCGTGCTCGAATCGTATACATCTTGTAGAAGTTGTTGTTGGGTGGAAAGTGAGTTTGTCGCAACAAGTTTTGTAAGTCCAACTTCAATATCTTCGAGATTGTTTATTAGTTCGAAGTAATTTTTCTTGTACACATTTTCAAGTCGCATTTTGTATTTTGACGTCGAAACGGCAAGCGATATTGAAAGTGCTGATAGTCCAAGTATAATGGCTATCATTGTAAAAGCAAATATTGTCACATTTTTACTTGTTTTTTTCTTGGTTTTACTCGACATAATTACTCCTATATGCAAAATACGTGGTCGCCGATTGTGGTCACAACTTCACGATTAAAAATCCAGCTACTTGTCGCTGTTTTTGGATTGTAATAATATATACAACCATATGTCGGGTCCCAACCATTAAGTGCATCTTGGGCGGCTTGCCATGATGCCCGATCGGGTTCGAGGTCGATTTGACCATCTTCGGTGCATGTAAATGCCCATGGTTGGTATATGACTCCATAGATTGTGTTTGGGAACTTTTCATCAGCCACCCTATTTAATATTACCGCACCCACAGCAACCTTGCCTATATACGGCTCACCCCTAGCTTCAGCATGAATACACTTTGCAAGTATATACAAATTGTAGTTTTCTTGTGCAGACATGTATACTCCTAGCGCCGAGGCCGTTGCACCATCGACGGCACCAGTTACATTAAGACCATTGTTTTCTTGAAACCTTTTTATTGCCACAACAGTCAAGTCGTCAAAATAACCATTTATTTCCCCGTCATAATATCCATATTCGGTAAGACGACGTTGGATTTCCATTGTGCGAGCTGTATCAGCAAAAGCCGAATCTTTAGTTTCCCAACCTAAAAAAACATTAAAACTAAGTAGCATAACTATAAGCAAACATATAAGTACATTTCTTGAATTTTGCATATTACCCCCATATTTTCTCAATAATTTCCTTTATTTTGCTTTTATATACTACTTTTCCTTCACCTTTAAAACAAAGTGGCGGATACACCACACACCACCAATTGTTTCCTGCACCACTTCCAAGATTTATAATTAGTGCATCATAATAGTCGGCATCAAGTGTCAAATCATCATATGTTCGAGTAGGAAAAAACTCGTTGTTTATTGATATATTACAATCATAATCAAAACCGTTTTGTCGCAAAAACTCGTTTATAATAAGTGTTAGTGATTTGTTTTCACTATTAAGCAAATCCACCACTTCGTCTTTGCTTTGTATATTTTCTACCTTTGGAGTAATATATGTCACCACCAAATCACGAACTTTATATTTTATATTTTGGTCTTCTTCACTATTTGAATTTGCGCGGATATGTATTCTTAAATAAGAGTTTTTGTCAGAAAGTGACAAGCTACAACCAGTAAACAAGAAAATAGTCGGCACAAACAAAAGCAAAATGTATTTTTTCATTATTATCACCTCGTAATGATTATAGACACCTTTATCATTCACCATACCTATACAACACCAAAAAACCCACCGAAGTGGGTTTTTAGGGTACAAACGGTATTAATATTCTACTACTTTTTGACGATAAACTACAATTCGAGTACCACGTTCGATTGGGTCTGTAAGATTTGGGTTTTGAGCAAGCAAATCATCTGTCGTGATAGACAAGTCTTTTGCAATATCCCAAATAGTATCGCCATCTTTTGCAAAGTAAAAACTCATAGCACATTCATTTTCAGGAATTTCATCTTCAATAGTAATATCAGTAATTACACCTTCCTGCATGTCGCTAAACAAATCTACATACACGAGCAATGTTCCACTTACTTCAAGATCCTTGCCACGACGTGCCTTACCAACAACATTTATAAGTGACACAAATGTATTTGCCGATGTGCCTTCTGCAATATCAACAGATTTACTTGTACTAAACGGAATATCTATTTCGACCGAATTGACGGTATTTGTTTCTTTGCTTAGATATACAAGTGTTGTGCGAGCAAAGCCCTCAACAACTATACTTTCGTCTGATATAGTTGTGCTTGCCACAACTATATTGTCACAACACGTCCCCAAAACTTCATCTACAACAGGTGCAGTTTCGTCAAGTTGGAGTGTATTTGTGATTTTTTCTTCCCAAGCGACATCTTCTACCGCTTTGTATGTAGTAATGCTTGCTGTTGTAAAATTTGTGTAGTTTGTAAGACTATATGCATCGGCTACAACATCAATAGTGTTTAGATTAAACACATATCCTTTATACACCATAGGTAAAACAATATTTAGTGTCGAAGAGTCCGTATCGATTGTTGTGGTAATTTTATTTTCATTTATATCATTTGACAAAACCGATTCTATCTCGGACAAATCATTTACAAATTCACCAGCAATTTCTTGCGTAAAAGATATTGTTTCGTTTTGTGTACGTAGCACGTTTTCGTCAGTAACATAGCAGATATCGACACAAACCCCACCTTTTACTGTCACAAACTTATCGTTTGGTGTAACATTTTCAATATACACATTTGGTACGACTGCAAGTACATTTTTGACACTGTCTTTTATTTCTATATCAGACAATACTTCCCATTTATCATACAACATTCCGTCATATTTACTAAAAGAAAAGTCTTCCTTTTTCACGACCATGTCGGATACATCTACAAGAACATTTGTTTCGCTCTGTCTTATGATGTCGATATCAAGTTCGATAATTGCACTTACTTTGACTTCGCCATTATCAAGGCTAGTAGTAGTATCTACCACATTGGCAAGTATTATTGGAGTTGAGTTTGTCAAATCGACATCGCTTTCATATTTATCCCTAAACTCTGCAGTAAATGTAGAGCCAGCGACGTCGCCAGTATCATTTTTGTAAATTACTTGAAATCCGACAAATCCATTATAGTTTATTGTTTTGTCTTGCGCTTCGGCATTTGCAATATACACCTTAGCCGATGTACAGAGCACTTTACTTACATTGTCGTTCATAGGTAATTTGAAGTCGACTACGACTTGTGTTTTGCCCAATTTTTCTCTGTATCCCGAAAACACCTTTTCATATTTTGGTTCGAATGCCATTTGTAAAACCCCCTAAGTTTTGTTGTTATATGATATTTGCAAAACACGGGAATTATGACAGATATGTTATAAAAATTTTATATCGCCACACAAAACGTCATTATAACTATAACTCCATCTATCCAAGTCGACCTTGCCATTTGGCTTTATAACAAACATACTTGGATACACTTGGTCAATAACTGCACTGAGTGTAACTATTTTATTTCTACCTTTGTTTATTTCAAAATTTACGCTTTGTCCTTTCAAATTTGTAACTTTGTCTTTGACTGCGGTCAGAGAATTAAATTCCATATTCACCTCACACACTATTATATCCCAAAAAACTTAAAAGTATGCGAGCATAAAAAAGACCCGACACAAGTCAGGTCAATATATTAATAATCAAAGTCGTCGTCAGAGTCATCGTTTTCTTCGTCGTCTTCATCTTCGTCGTCGTCATAATCATCAGCATCATCGGCATCGCCAAAATCGTCGAAATCGTCCGAGTACTCTCCATCTTCATCTTCGTCGTCAAAATTGTCGGCAAAGTCGTCATCAAGGTCTTGCGAGAATGCTGAGTCAAGTTCTTCATCTATCTCTTCATTTTCTACAGGCAACAAATCCATGTCGTCATCTTCGGTAGTTTCACCAGATTTGTCGACATATGTTCGCCAATCATCTTGACTGTCGTCTTTATCAAAGGCTTGTTTTTCTTCTTGACAATATGCACAAATGGTCTCACCATCATTTAGGTAGTTTACCTTACATACTGGGCAAAGTTCAATTCCTTCTTCTAGTTCGTCAAGTTCGTACTCATCAATAGCACCCGCTTTCATTTCTTGTTTGCACACATCACAAAATTTATCTTTCTTTTGTATATAGTTTAGTTCGCATCTTGGACATTTTATGTACTCTACTTTTTTCATAATATCTCCTGTATCATTTTGCTTGTTATATTATAGTTAGATATTATGTTCTTGTAAAGAACTTTGTATACATTTTACAAAATATTTTTTGTTTTTAGTCATTATTTTTTTGTTTTTAGACTGTTGTCTGTATTTTTGTTATAAAACCAAATCTTTGGACAATACTTAATTATGTCTCAAATTTACAAACTTCTCATTTTTTCATTTGTATCTGTCGCGTATTTATTTATAATCTCAAAGCTTATGGGCAAAAAACAAATCGCCCAACTTGAATTTGTCGATTATGTTATGGGGATATCCATAGGTTCGATTTCGGCGGAAATGGCGACCGATGTGGGAGAAACGCCATTTTATTATTATCTAATTGGCATGACAGTATTTTTCTTGTTTGACCTGCTTGTGTCATTTCTTGGAAGAAAGGGGCCTGCACTTAAACATTTTTTTAAAGGACACCCCGAAACTATTATCTACAATGGTCAATTTGTCTACAAGGCATTAAAGAAAAGTAAACTTGATATAAACGAAGTACTTGCCATGTGTAGAGAAAAAGGGTACTTTGACATATGCGATGTAGAATTTGCCGTATTTGAAACAAGTGGCAATCTTAGCATTATGCCAAAAGGAAATCAAAAGCCACTTGTCGTAGAAGATATGGGAATCAAAACCACAAAACCCAAGCTCCCCTACTATCTTATCATCGATGGGCATGTGTCATTCAGCACCTTGACCGAACTAAATAAGGACGTAAAATGGCTTTTCAAACGTTGTAAAATAGACAAAAAGTCGCTTAAAAAAGTATTGTTTGCTTCATATGATGACGATTTAGACAAAATCAATATACAATTTAAATCAAAATAGAGCCAAAATTATGGCTCTATTTTTTACAACATTTTTAACACCGACAAGGTGACCATTGGAACGGCAAAGTATGATTTGGATATGGTTTTTTGGATATCCGCACCCATAAGAAACAAGGACTTTTTTTGCATATTTACAAGTTCGTACTCGGCATCTACATCATTTACAACAAGCATTCCTTGGCCAAAAATATTGTGACCGCTTTCATCGGGCGTCCATGCAACCGCACCTGCTATTACTTCGTCCTTATCCACTTCTCTAAATGCAATTGATACAAAATCTGCGCTCTTGTCATATTGTGGTTCGCTATTTTTTACATAACCCACAACAGAGAATGTTATAAAATAAACGCCAGTACGATTAAACCTAAACAGTCTTTGGGCTGAGTCGAGAGTTATTATTCCGTCTTGGTCAAGTTCGAGTCTATCAATAGGCAAGCGATCACCAGACGCAATCTCCAATCCGTCAATAGGAAAATTGTTTAGGTCGTTATTGTACGACATAATTGTTGCGCCGTATATTTGCCCTTCATCGCCTTTGTCCCCTTTAACACCTTGTTGGCCCATTTCACCTTTCTCGCCTGTTGCACCCGTCGCACCACGTGGAATGTGGAAGGTGAGATAATGAATATTTTCTTCGACATCTTCAAGCACTTCCGCTTGCTGGTCAGGTTCAACTGTCAAAACATCATCTATTATGAGAATTGGGCTAACACCAGCATCGCCTTTTTCGCCCTTTTCACCTTGAAGTCCTTGCACACCCTGCTTGCCATTTTCGCCACGGTCACCCTTTTCTCCTTTTTCACCACGTGGAATGCGGAAATCGAGAAAGTGTGTTCCATTTAAATATCTATCACTAACATCAGCATTTTCGTCCGACTCGACACTATTTACAAATCCCGCCTTTATTATTTCTGCACGTGGGATATAAAAATCAAGATAAGTCATATTTCCGCTATTTGACGACTCGACACGTGGATCGGCATCGGAGTTAACCGATGTTGTGGCTCGCGCAATTACACTGCCACCGGCTGGACCAGTAGGACCTGTTGCACCCATTGGACCAGTGGGGCCTGTGGGGCCTGTAGGGCCACGACCAATCCTACCCATGCCACAAAATCTTTGCTCGTAAAAATCACAGTTTTTCATATCTCCTCCAATAATCCCTTTATGTCATTATATAATCAAAAAACAAAATATGTTAAACTGTATTTATTTGTGCAAACATATTATCTTATCTTAACAAAAAACAATTTTGAGGCATATTGTGAAATAGGCGGAAGCCAATACAAGGAGAACAAATGTCTAAAATAACAAACAAATCAACAATTACAACTAAATACACAATGCCAGACAGTTCGACTCATTCGTATAGTGCTGAAAGCAATGTCTCAACAACAGAATACATGACCGATGCTTTTTTAAAAGTAAGAAGCACTGAAAAAACAAGCGGAGTGCCTTCACAAGAGATACGTCAAACACTAGTTTTGACAAACAACAGTGATTATGATATAGAAAATGTTAAAATTACTGACACCATAGGGACGGGTGCAAATTTTGTATATGGTTCGCTTGCCATCGACGACGAAACCAAACCAGATATTGACCCAACAATGGGCTTTAATCTTAGCAAAACCATATCTGCAAATGGCGGAAGTGTCACAATCACATACACTATTGCTATTGATGCCGACCCTAGCACCAGCCAATTTTCAACAGCGTCATCTATCAGTTATGACGTAAACGAGATGACTTTTTCTGAGCGGTCAAACACTGTACTAATAAGCATTGTAAAAGAAAAAATAACCATACAAAAAACAGCAAGTGTGCTTGCTGTAGTGTCTGGGCAAACAATAACTTTTACAAACACAATCACTAATGAAGGCAACATGACAAATACAAACATTGTTTTTTATGATCCTATTCCTGAAGGCACAACCTTTGTCCAACACAGTGTCAAGATAGACGGAGTAAACAAAGACGAATTTGACCCACAAGTAGGATTTGCACTTGACGACCTTAATGCAGGACAATCGACAACTATTACTTTTGATGTTTTGGTAAATTGATGCACAAACACAAAGTTTTTCGCTCGTGTATCACATGTACCTGCAATGGAAAAAAAACAACATATTGTAGCAATGAAGTTACTATTACCATTCTCAAATCACACACTTCAAAACGACACTATTCAAACAATCAATCGCAAGAAAACAATTGTTGTGATAGTCATCAATGCCATTCACCGCTTAGTTGTCTTGTGTACTACATTGTCAAAGCAGTAAAATGGATTTTTAGAATATGAAGGCTTGTGTATATCGATGCCTTTTATGGCATCGATACATAAAAAATGCCTACGTATAGGCATTTTTACATTATATAGTACGATTTAGTTTTATCCCTTCAGCAAAAGCACAAGGTGTGTTACATTTGTATCCATTTGTACATCTTGCTCCACTACTTAGTTTTGTAAGCGTAGTCTTAATATCTTTTTGTGTTGTACGAGATGCATACTTTTTCATGGTTTTTACTGTTTGGTCCTGAACTTCGAGTTGGACACAAGTACAAATGCGTTCTCTTGCTTTAAGTAGGAAGTTTTCATATGTCCCACGCTCGTACACTTTCACCATTGTTGCTTGTGGAATATTCTCCTTTAGCGAATCTAGGTCGCATATCCACTCTTCGACAAGTTTTGGATTTGATTTTAGCATTGTTGGGACATAATATTTTGGTGTCTTATACTCTTTGATAGAATAGTACAAGGTGCGATGACGTTGAGCTTGGGCAAGTTCGCTAAAACTGGCATCATAGTGCGTAGAATACACGTCTTCATACACTTCTTTGTAGTTTTTTGTTGCGACAAAACTAAATGTGCGGTGTGCCCCACCTTGCACTAGTTGTTGGTCAATCACACCTATTTCGTCAAGTGCTTTGCAGAATTCTTCGCCATATGGAACAAGCCTTTTAAAAATGTTTGACTTTGCCGAAGATAGTTTTTTAAACCAGCCATACATATAGTTTAGTTGTCTAATACTTGCTGTATACGCAAATGACGTTGCAGGAGTGAATATCGACAACATATATCGTGCGTTTTCCATAGCGAGTTTTTGAATACGTTTGTCATCAAAATACTTTTCATTGCCATATTTTTCACAGATGAGTTTTGTAAAAATATCACACCACTTATCATACAATTCTTTCTCATGACCGCTTGATTTCATCTTTGTGTATCTCGCACTCTTTTCACTTGTTGTGTACATTTTTTCATTATTTAGAAGCATGGCAAATGCCTTTGGAACTTCTTCAAAATATAGAGTAATATATCCGTGGTCAAACACGCTATGGTGACCACCGCTTTTGACAGTGTTTATGCGGTTTTGAGTGCGTGCTGGGTCTTCACTAAGGATTCGGTCAATATCATGTGCCATATAACATATGCCTGCTGTTTTGCCAGCCAAGTCAAGTAGGCCTTTTGCATCTACGTCATTACCCATTTTGGTACTTGCAAGTATTTTTACCTTCATATCATCTTCCCCCGTTTAATTTTGGTAATTATATCACAAAAAATCATGCAAACAAAATCAATATGGCTTGTAAGCAAAATATCTTTGTGATACAATGAAAGTGGAGTTTATTATGAAAAACAAAATGAAACTACTTTCGCCCGCTGGCGACATGCTCAGCCTTAAAATGGCCGTATACAACGGTGCCGACGAAGTCTATCTTGGACTTAAAAACTTTAATGCTCGAAACAACATCGAAGGTTTTGATCTCACAACACTTAAAAGTGCTGTTGATTTTGCACATATATATGGAGTAAAAGTGCATTTAGCAATAAATATTTTATTTACTGATTCCGAATTACAATCGGCGCTTGACACACTGATTGAGGCGTACAACTTAGGTGTTGATGCTTTTATAATTCAAGACCTTGGCCTTATGGCACTCGTGCACAAGTACTATCCACAAATCGAATTGCATGCAAGCACTCAGATGGGCATACATAACCTAGAGGGTGTACAATATCTTAGTCAATTTGGAGTAAAAAGAGTAGTACTTGCAAGAGAAACGCCAATAAGCGAAATTAAACGAATAAAACAAAATTCCAATGTCGAACTCGAATATTTTGCACAAGGTGCGCTATGTGTATGTTTTTCGGGGAATTGTTATCTTAGTAGTTATGAATGCAATGCTAGCGGAAATAGGGGCAAGTGCAAACAGCTTTGCCGACTTCCATACACACTCACCCACAACGGCAAAGACATAAAGAGCGGATATCTTCTTAGTGCAAAAGATTTTTGCATGATAGACAAATTGGACATGCTTAGTAATGCTGGTATAGATGCAATCAAAATCGAAGGCCGAGCAAGGCGACCATATTATGTCGCAAGCACAACACGTGAATATCGCAAAGCGCTAGATGGCAAAAACTACGATATGCAAAATATCATGCTTGCCTTCAATAGGCTTTATACTCATGGTTATTTCGACGGAAACGGCGGGATAATATCTCCTTACAACAACCACATAGGCATATTTGCAGGAACAATAAACAAAGTAAACTATGGCAAAAAGTTTAATGAATTTTATTTCAAGTCAAAACTTGACATCAGTCCAAAATCTACTTTAAAGTTATTTGCAGACGGAGTGGAAAAATGCACAATTTCGCCATACGACATCAAACACGATAAGGACACATACAAGGTCACAACAACTCAAAATATTTCTGTTAATGACAAAATATGTTTACTTTCTGACAATAAGTCCGAAGAACTCACCACAAAAGATATCACAAAAAGAAAAATACATTTAGATATAACTTTGAGAGAAAACACTCCAATTTGTGCAAAAGTAGATATTATGGGACAAACAATAGTAACAACTGGTGACATTTGTCAAGTTGCACAAAAACAACCGATTAGTCTTAAAAACATACAAGAGTGTTTTGATAAAAGTGAATATTTTGACCCTGTACTCTCGCTTGATTTGGGCAATGTTTTTATGCCAATCAAGCAATTAAATGAGTTTAGGCGGACGGTATATGATAAAGTAATTAAAGCACTCACAGAACCACCTACTCCACTTGAAAAAATAAAAATAGACTTACATAATAGTGTAAAAAGTTTTGAAGATTTTGAGTTTGTAAAAGACACAAACTCAAAGTTTGAAAGCAAAAACATAATCTACTCACCTAGCCAATATACGCTTAGTGATATACAAAAATTTTGCGACAAATGCAAAAAACAAAATCGCACTCCATATCTAAACACTCCAAACTTTTTACTTGAAAGTGACATATCCTTACTTAAAGACATAATCGACAAAACAAGTATAGCAGTAGTGGCAAACAATTATTGTACACTTACTCTTAGCAACAATGTTATCGCTGGAAGCGGACTAAATATTTTTAATCACACAAGTGCTGATATTATTGGCAAGCCATATTTAGTGGCCGAGTCTGATATGGCCAAAAAAGTCAAGATGCCATACATGACATTACGTCATTGTCCTATGAAAGAACACCTAAATTGTGATTGTAGCACATGCAAATACGATAGTAGTTTTGCATACACTATGCAAAGCGGAAAAACAATGAAACTAAGACGAATCAAAATGAGTAGTTGTACTTTCTATTTAGAAGACTAACAACACGTGTTCAAAATCAAACATAAAAGGGCCAAAAACATGTCAATTTGGCTCTTTTTTCATGCCAATTTGTGACAAATTTCACAACCTTTTAAAAATCTTTTGTCAATAATCACGATATTTGATATCATATAATAGTACATAATTGGAGGTACTTATGAGCGTACTATTTACTGATTCTGATTGCGAGCTTTGGCACGACCAACTCGACTCGCTTAATATAAAAAACATCGAGATGCCATACACCATCGATGACCAAGAGTATTTTTATGACCTTGGCAAAACTACTGACTTCAAAGATTTTTTCGACAAACTTAGAAAAGGCAAAAATTCTATTACAAGTGCACTAAATAGCGAAAATTATAAGGACATTTTCGAGCCAGTTTTTGCTAGCGGGCAAGATGTACTTTACGTATGTTTCTCTCACGAAATGAGTGGAACTTTTAACCAACTTCGCACAGCCATCAAAGAACTTAAAGAAAAATACCCTGACCGCAAATTTACTATGTTTAACACTAAAGCAATTAGTTATCCAGCGGGCATGATTGTTGTCGAAGCGGCACGACTTAAAAATCAAGGACTCTCCGATGAAGAAATCGTAGAACAACTAAAAGAGTTTACAAAACATGTATGTTGTTATTTTATTGTCGACAATCTCATGCACCTAAAACGTGGCGGACGACTTGGAACGACTGCAGCCATTGCTGGAACATTGCTTAGCCTAAAACCAGTTCTTACGTTTGACGAAAAAGGGGCTCTAAAAGTAATTAGCAAAATTATCGGTCGCAAAGCGGCAACAAATATGTTAATAAATAAGATAGTAACAAATGCTCTAGCAGACGAAAACCACGATGTATACATACTAGACGCCGACTGCCGTCAAGAAACTGAGCAAATGAAAAAGATAATCCAAACAAAACGACCTGACCTTAATGTTCATTTACAAACAATCGGGCCTGTAATCGGGTCACACTGTGGGCCAAACATGGTTGCAATTGTATACAAGGCCAAAGAACGTGTAATACCACTAAACGATGTTGAAGACTGTGTAGAGGTATTATAGGGTATGATTGAAATTGTAGAAGTAAAAACTAAAAAGCAAGTACGTGACTTTACATTGTTTCCTTTAAAACTGTATAAAGACTGCCCTTACTATGTTCCACCTTTTATCAGTGACGAGATGATGCTTTTCAACAAAAAGAAAAATGCCAATCTTATCGACAATGAGATTGTGGGATATCTTGCATACAAAGACAAAAAAGTTGTGGGACGTATCGCCGGAATACTACAAAACAAAGACAACGAGATTACCGGCAAACGACGTGTCCGCATATCAAGAGTGGACTTTATCGACGACTACGACGTATCCAATGCCCTATTTTCATCAGTCGAAGAGTGGGCAAAATCAAAGGGAATGGACGAAGTCCATGGACCGCTTGGTTTTAATGATTTAGAACGTGAAGGATTACTCATAAACGGGTTTGACGAACTCAGCGATTTTGAAGAAAACTATTCGTACGAATATTATCCAAAACATTTTGAAAAGCTAGGTTATGGCAAAAGTGTCGACTGGAACGAGTACTCAATATCTATTCCTGATACTATAAATCCAAGAATGACCACCCTTGCACAAAAGGTAAAAGAGCGTCACAATATAAAAACAATAGAAAGCAAACACAAAAATAAGGTCATTGACAAGTACAAAGACCAAATTTTCCAACTTATAGACGAGTGTTATAGTCCACTATACGGCGTTGTGCCGCTAAACGAACGACTTAAAAGTCAGTTTGTAGCACAATTCAAACTTCTCGTTACTATGGACTATTTAACCCTAGTAGTCGATGAAAACGATGTTCTTGTAGGATTTGGACTTGTGTTCCCGTCGCTCGCAAAGGCGATGCAAAAAACAAAAGGTCGTATAGTTTCGCCTCACATTTTCTCATTACTAAAAGCACTTAGAAAAAACGACACTATTGATCTAGCTCTTATCGCTGTAAAGCCATCGTGGCAAACAAAGGGTGTAGCTGCTGTCATTATGGAACGAAATATCCGCAACTTTATCAAAAACAACATAAAGTATGCCGAGACCAATCTCCAACTTGAAAACAACAACCAAATACATGCATTATTTGCTGGCTTTGAAATGAGACATCACAAGGACCGACGTTGTTATATCAAATCACTTAAATAATAAAAACAAAAAAACCGCTCTATTAAGCGGTTTTATTTTTTGTAATTAATCTATCCAAGGTGCAGTAACTGTTTCGCCACTTTCTTCATCTGTAGTAGCTTCTGGCTTTTCAGGTAAATGACTTTCTTCAAATTTACCTACAAACTTTCCATCACCAAGGTTGTTTAGGTCAATATAGTTTAGATAATAGTTTGTGCTCTCATCTTTAGCAGTATATTGGGCAAATAGATACATTTTGTTTTTAGTTATATCTACTCTTAGACTATCTACAAGATAAGTCTTATCGTCAGACATAAGTGAAACGGCTGCTGTACCAGACATATAATCTTTCTTCATTAGTTTTGAGTCACTATCAATGTAGTATATTTCTGTACCCTTTGCTGTAAGAATTGTGATTGTGTTTCCATCTTCAAAAAGGCGGTTTTGCAATACACCATCTATCCACAAATCGATATTATTGGCACTATCAGTAGCGATTACAGTAAATTCTGCACCATCAACAAGATAATAACTATCATATCCACCTGTTGTGAGTCGATACATATTGTTTTCATTTAGTGCAAGTGTAACATCTGTGCAATACAAATCAGTGTTGTCGTTTGATACTGCTAGTGAGTAATATAGTGTATCATTTGCATATCCTACAAGTGTTTTTGTAGAGTTTTGTCTTAATGTGTATATGCTTGTTTTGCCATTTGTTATGTCTGCTTTTACAAGCACGTTTCCGCTATCACTAATATTGTCGTCTTCGACAATCGAACGTGTGAAATATACATATTTGTCACTATCTTTACTTAATTCAAAATTGTCTGGAAATACATATGATGTTATGTTTTCGCCAAGCACTGTCACTTTATTGGATTTAGTATTAACACATTTTAGTGTTGTCGAATCTTCTACAATGAGCATATAAGTTTGATTGTTGTACGAACATATAGTCCAAGCATCTGTGCTTACTTGTGTCGAAGATGTATAGAAAGACTCATTTTTAGTTCCGTCGATTTTTACACGGTTAAATTCGATATAGTCGTTTCTAACTGTTCCGTCGGCATCTTCACGCATACGTGGTGTGCTATAGTATATATAGTCGCCTACGATAACAAATTTGCCATTTTCAAAACCTACAAGTCTAGGAACTACTACTTCGGTTTTTGTCAAAAATCCGTCACTATCTTTGTCGATTTCACCGTTTACAAGTTTTGTCCTATACAATGCTCCATAAGAAACCTTGCCCCAGTCGTTTTGTTTTTTGTCAGTGTAGACCGATGTATAGTCGTCGACATAACCATTTGTATAATATAAATAATCGCCCTTAACTACAGCAACATTGCCATTGCCATATACAGTGGCATTTGTAGCGGGATTATCTTTAAGACCTTTAGCCTTACAGCCAGTAAATACACATACGCAAGTAAGTAGTATTATGGCGAAACTTGTTAAAAACTTTTTCATTTTAAGTCCTCTTATATTTTTTTGCATAATTGATATTATCACAAAATGCCGTGCTGGTCAAATATTATTAATGCTAAACCAATTATTTCCGCAATTTTTCTCTACATTTCGCACAAAAAAAGAGAGATTTACTCTCTCTATCATGCTTTCAATCTCACACTATCGCCCGTACTCGAGTTTTGGAACATAACCCAATAACCTTCACCTTCGGGACTATTTGGGTCTAGTGGTAACCATTGGCTATAATCGGCTATTTGACTAGGCGGGCGGATTTCACTACTCCCCGGCACACCATATGCTATGTAATTAAGATTTCCGTTGTCGTCATAGAGCAGCCCCACGACATATGATTTTTCTACTCCGTCAAAGTCAATAGTCACCCACTTACTATTCTCGACCAACAATTCGAGTGTTGTGTTGTGCGGAAAACGAGAAAACAAGTCGTCAAGTTGGTCTTTTATAAGACTATAAAAATCGCCATCGTCATCAATATTTTCATCGATTAGTTGTTCGATTTCTTCTGGGGTCGATTCAAACAAACTGGCATTGTTGTCTGTATTTTTTTCAGGAACTATGCTTGGCTCCGACGTTTGACTTTGCAAAGCATCTTTTTCGACAGTCTTAATTGTTGTCGATTGATCGTTGGCTTTTGATATTGTGGGCTGGTCATCAAACATTTTTATAATATCTTCTTTATATGTCGCACGTCCGCTATTACTTCCCCACACAATTGGTATAACTTTATCGCCTTTATCGACTAGGACGGCACCTATTTTGCCATTGATGTCAAAATCGTTTGGGAGTTTGAATGTGTAACTATCGCCGTTTGAAAAAAGTATGTTTTGACGAGCGACAGCATCGCCGTTTAGCGACAAGCCCAAAACCATGTTTTGTGTTTCTTTAAGGTCATAACTTTTGATTGTCGCAAAAACTCCGCTATTTGTTCGCTCAATAGACAGCAGGGCCATACCGCTATCTCCTTTGGCATTTTTAAGTAGAATTGTTTTTTTATAAAACCCCATAGCACTCTCCTATAACATATATTATATATTGGAAAATGCCAAAAATGTTTACATATAAGTGTCGAAATAAACAAAAAAAGACCGAATATGGTCTTTTAAAATACAATTTATTTTGAAAGCAAGTTGCTAAGCATGACAAATTGCTCTGTGCTGAGTGCTTCGCCACGGACCTTGGAGTCAATTTTAAGTTCGGTAAATGCTGTCAGTATTTTCTGTTCGTCAATATGGAGTAGTGTTTTGATGTTTTTCACAAACATTTTACGACGATTTTGAAATGCACAACGAATAAGATCATCAAGCATTTTTGTATCAAGTATATCATACTTATGAGCAAAATCAATTTTTACGACACAGCTATCCACATTTGGTGCTGGAGTAAACATATTGCGTTTTACAATTCGTGAAATGCTTACATTTGCACGATAATCAAGCGCTATTGAGATTGCGCCATAATCTTTGCTACCCGCTTTTGCAATCAGCCTATCACCGACTTCTTTTTGCACCATTATGCTAAGCGATGTAAGCTTGGTCGACTCTTCGACAAATTTGAATATAATAGGTGTCGTGATATAGTAAGGAAGATTTGCAACAACAATATACTCGCCATCAAAATGCGACTCAATATCCGACATTTTTTGTTTTAATATATCGCCAAAAACAATCTCAACATTGTTTAGGTCATGCAAGTTTTCGTCTAATATGTTTTTTAGATTTGTATCAATCTCATAACCTACTACTTTTTTTGCTTGGAGAGCAAGTTGGCGTGTAAGCGTGCCCGCACCACAACCAATTTCAAGTACGTTTTTACCGCTCGCACCGCTGTCATTTACAATGGCACGTAGCAGATTTGTATCGAAAATAAAGTTTTGGCCAAAACTCTTATTAAACTCAAAATTATGTTTTTTTAGTGTTTCAAATTCGTTCATTTTACACCTATTTTTTTATACAACTCAAGAGCATTTTGAGTGGAAATTTTTTCGACTTCACTTGGGGAAATTCCCTTTATCTCGGCGATTTTGTCAACAACATATTTTACATACTTTGGCTCATTTCGCTTTCCTCGATTTGGTTCGGGCGCAAGATACGGACAATCGGTCTCCACGACAAAGTCGGCCATATCTATTACTTTTATCACATCTACTGTTTTGCGGGCATTTTTAAATGTGCATATCCCACCAAAACCGACTTTAAGTCCGAGTTTTTTAATCCTTTCATACACTTCGACAGACTCACTAAAGCAATGAAAAACTCCGCCATTTGTAATTAGGTCGGCATGACTTTCAAGAATGTCAAGCATGTCACCAATGCTATCACGATTATGGATACAAACAGGCAAATTGCATTCATGTGCCAGTTTGAGTTGGGCTACAAAAATTTCTTTTTGCAACTTAATATTCTCTTTGGTATAGTGATAGTCAAGACCTATCTCACCTATCCCCACAACCTTTGGATTTTTCGCCCACTCTTTGAGTAAATCGAAGGAGTTTTGATTCCAACAACCTACTTCTTCAGGATGGACTCCAATAGTCGCATACAGTCTATCGTTTTTCTCTGCCATCTCAATGCAACGCTTACTACTTTCAATATCAAAACCTATGTTTACGACATATTCAAGATTGTCCCTTTGCATATTTGATATTATCTCGTCGCGGTCAGTTTTAAACGCATCATCTGTCAAATGCGCATGGGTATCTATCATTAGCAAACCTCGCTGCCTGATGGAATTTCGCCATCGACAGTAGCAAGTTTTAATATCTCGTCACCTTCTGTCACGGCACATAATATCATGCCACTGCTTTCGATTCCACGAAGTTTGATAGGTCGAAGATTTGCTACAACTATTACTTTTTTGCCGACCATTTGGTCAGGGGTATAATGTTTTGCGATGCCACTTACTATTGTGCGGACTTCGTCACCTATTTTTACGGTGTTTTTAAGAAGTTTGTCGCTCTTTTCGACTTTTTCACTTGCTATTACTTCGCCTACTCTTAGTTCGGCTTTGTCAAATGTGTCTATATCAATAAGTTCTTTATGTGTCATTTTTGGTGTTTCCTTTTGTTGTTCTGCCTTAGGCTCTGGCTTTTTAGTGTCATCAATTCGTTCAAATAGTATGCCTGCTTTACTTACGTCATGTTGGCCTGAAAGCGATATTTCTTCCCACTTGTGGGTAGGTGTAATATTTAACATATTTAGTAGTCTATCAGCTGTACTTGGCATAAATGGTGTAAGCATATTTGCCATATTTGCTATCATGTATAGGCAGGTATAGGTTATGTCATCAAAAGCACTCTTGTCTTCTTTTACTTTTACCCAAGGTGCACTTGCATCATAGTACTTGTTTCCCAATACTGCATAGTCCTTAACTTCTTCAAGGGCATTTTTCAATTCGCCTTGCTCTATTAATTTGCCAACTCGTTCGTACGTCTCACGAGTAGATTTGATTATTTCTTTATCAACATTTGCTTTCTCAATTTTGCCACCAAATTTTTTGTTTACAAATGCAATGTTTCTATTTACAAAGTTTCCGATTACGCCTACCAAGAATTTGTTGTGGGCAGCGACCATATCTTCATATGATATCGAAACGTCCTTTTTCTCAGGGCCAAATGCTATAAAGTAATAGCGGATTGTATCAACTGGGAAAAAGTCTAAAAGCTCACGACAAGTAATAAGGTTTCCTTTGGATTTACTCATCTTTTCGCCATTACAGTTTACATACTCGCTTGATATGATGTGGTCAGGCAAATTGTACTTTGAATCGATTGCACTTAAAAGTGCAGGATAGATTACTGTATGGAATGGGATATTGTCTTTGCCGTGTACATAGTACGATACGGTGTTTTTGCTTTTTATAATCTTTTCAAAATCGACACCGCGTGATTCACAAACTCTATTAAGAGTGCTCATGTATCCAAGAACTGCTTCAAACCATACATATATACGTTTGTCGTCAAATCCGTCAAAAGGAACTTTAATCCCCCAATCGATTTGACGAGTAACCGCTCTATCTATAAGCCCCATTTTCAAAAACTTTTTTGTCTCATTTACGGCATTGTTACGCCACAAGTTTTCGTGAGACGAAAGCAAGTCTTCAATTACTTTTTGAAGCGCCGACAACTTAAAATAAATGTGGGTATTGTCTTTCTTTACAGTTTTGCCACCACAGTATGCACAGGTTTTGTCTTTTACTTCGTCAGCATTTAGGCTCGCATTACAACTTTCGCATTGGTCACCCTTAGCGACTCCGCCACAATGTGGGCAAACACCAATTATTTCTCTATCAGACAAAGTTTTTTTGCATTTGTCACAATAATCTTCTGGCAAAGTTTTTTCATACATATAACCATTTGCCATTATCTTTTTAAGGCATTTGTGCACAAACTCTTTATGTTCTGGTGTCATAGTATTTGTGTACATATCATACGAAAAATCAAGGTCATTAAATATATCTACAAATGCCTTGTGGTATTTTTCAGAAATTGTTTTTGGATCTACCCCTTCTTTCTTTGCACGCATAGTGATTGGAGTCCCGTGACAGTCAGTACCCGAAACATAGTACACATTGTCCCCATGTTGGCGATAATATCGTGCAATTATGTCGCCCGGAAGCAATGCTGCCAAGTGTCCAACGTGCATAAAATAATTTGCGTAAGGCCAAGCCCCACCAATAATGATGTCTTTACTCATAATTTTGTTCTCCATTAAATAAACATAGTTATTATAACAAAGTTATTTGATTAAGTAAAGAATAAATCAATCCAAGAAGGTAGAATATGAACATAATTTGGAGTTGGATACTGATTGTTGGACTCTCAATACTACTTTTCAACAATCCCGAACTCGCTTTTGAATCAATACAAACAGGCAGTCAAAAGGCCATCTCGCTCATGATAAAACTTTGGGCGATATACTCAATTTGGCTCGGACTACTCAAAATTGTCGAGGCGACTAGGCTTGACCAAAAAATTGCTAAAAAGATGAGCAAACTCATTCACTGGCTGGTAGGCGACTGTGACCAAGCGACTCAAAACCAAATCGCCATCAATATTACCAGCAACATACTTGGTATGGGCAATGCATGCACCCCCAGTGGGATAAATGGCATGGCTGGGCTAGACAAAGGAAGTATTTATATTACAAACGCTATGGCGATGTTTTTGATACTAAATGTTACAAGCCTCCAAATTGTGCCCACAACAATTATTTCACTAAGACTAATGCATGGGTCGACGTCTAGTAGCGACATACTCTTTCCCACACTTATAGCAACCCTAGTCTCAACACTAAGTGGTGTGTTTTTAATCAAACTATGTAAAATAATATGGAAGGACAAGCCATGAGTGCATATATTATCCCGCTATTTGTTATTGGCATTATAGTATACTCTTTTGTCAAAAAGTCCAATGCTTATGACAATTTTGTATTTGGAGCAAAAACATCTTTTGATTTGATACTTTCATCACTTCCATATATTGTCGCAATATTTATCGTCCTAGAAGTATTTACAGCGAGCGGACTCAGCAAAATATTTGCCGACTTTTTATCACCTATCTTTTCGCTATTTGGCATTCCAAAAGAATTATGTGAATTGGTACTAATAAAACCATTTAGCGGTTGTGGAAGTCTTGCCGTACTTGAAAACATCTTTGACACATATGGGGTCGATTCGTACATAGCACGTGCCGGTTGTACAATCGCTGGTTCGAGCGAAGCCATATTTTATGTGACTGCTGTATATTTTTCAAAAACCAAAGTAAAAAAGTTTAGATATGCTATTGCCGTTGCACTTATAGCAAATTTTTTAGGAGCCGTCGTAGGTTGTGCCATGTGCCGAATAATGTAAAAAAGACAAAGCTTTTTGAGTGACCCCTACGGGGTTCACTTCATTTGCTTTGTCTTTTTCTAATAGAATACTATTTTTCTAAATTGAAGAATGCACTTTTGCCTGGATAAATTGCCTTATCACCAAGACGTTCTTCAATACGAAGAAGTTGGTTGTATTTAGCGACTCTATCTGTGCGTGATGGTGCACCAGTTTTGATTTGACCGCTATTTACCGCAACTGATAGGTCGGCAATAGTTACATCTTCGGTCTCGCCTGAGCGGTGAGATATAACAGCCGTATACCCTGCTTCGTTTGCCATATTGATTGCATTTAGTGTTTCGGTCAATGTTCCGATTTGGTTTACTTTTATAAGCACAGAATTTGCAGTACCCGACTCCAAACCTTTTTTGATACGCATAGTATTTGTTACAAACAAGTCATCGCCGACAAGTTGGATTTTGTCACCAAGTCTATCGGTCAGCATCTTCCAGCCTTCCCAGTCTTCTTCAGCAAGCCCGTCTTCAAGAGATATGATAGGATATTTCTCGACCATTTCTGCCCAAAAATCTATCATCTCACCACGAGTATATTCTTTGCCAGACTTCCAGAAATAATAATTTCCTTCATGACCTAGTTTTTTTGCTTCGTCATACATTTCTGTCGCTGCCGAGTCAATAGCAATCATAAAGTCATCATATGGACGATATCCTGCCACCTTAATGGCTTCAACAATATATTGAAGGGCTTCTTCATCGGCTTTAAGGTTTGGGGCAAATCCACCTTCATCACCTACCGCTGTCGAATAACCTTTTTCCTTCAACACCTTTTTCAAGTTGTGGAATACTTCAGCGCTCATTCGAAGGGCTTCGCTAAACGATGGTGCACCTACTGGCATAATCATAAATTCTTGGATATTTACACTATTGTCAGCATGTTTGCCGCCGTTTAGAATATTCATCATAGGCACAGGAAGTGTCACGCCTTTACCATTGCCGACATATTCGTAAAACTCTATTCCTAGCGCATTTGCAACAGCTTTTGCATTTGCAAGTGATACACCCAAAATTGCATTTGCACCAAGACGGCTTTTGTTTTCTGTTCCGTCAAGATTTACAAGAAGCACATCAAGTTCTTCTTGTTCGAGTGCGTTTAGTCCGATAATGGTATCACGGATTTCTGTGTTTACATTATTTACAGCAGTCATTACTGACTTGCCCAAATATTTTGACTTATCTCCATCTCTTAGTTCGCATGCTTCAAAACTCCCCGTAGATGCTCCAGAAGGAATTGTTGCACGTCCCATAAATCCGCCACTAACTGTTACATCAACTTCGACGGTAGGGTTTCCACGACTATCAAGAACTTGTCTTGCATGGACATCTGTAATTAAAATTTGTTTTGCCATATCATTCTCCTTTTATGTATATGTATATTATACACCAGCACAAAAAATATGCCAAATGATTGGCATATTTTTATATTACATACTGACATAATATTACTTTTTGCGAGCGACATCTACATTGTCACATTTGCGGTCTTGAAGTGACGGAACGGGGTTTTTCTTGGTTTCGTAGCGATAGTCTTGACCAAATTCCTTTATGTGATTTTTGATTACTACATGGCTTGGCAAATTGTCTGGTTTTTTAATGTTTTGTTTTTGATACTTAAAATAATTTGCTTTATCAGGCAAGTCTTTAATAAGTGCATATTTTTCGCCATCACGAGTATAATTTATGGTTTTTGCTAGCACGCCACGGACATAGTCAATATTCCCTTCAAAGTGTAGTAATTCAGGAAAGTCACCACCGCACGGATACAATGCTTGCCATGGTTTGCCTTCGTATTTAAATAGTAGTTTTGCAACATGTTGGAGATGTCCACACTCTTCAAGATATCGTGTGTAAAAAAGGTTTTTGATATACTCATCAGTCTCATCAACATAGCACGAATAGTACAAATAACACTCGGTATACTCGTGCATCAGCCAATTTTCCAGCCATGTGCATGTTGTGTCCATAAGACTACCATATTCAGTTACGTGCTGTTCTTCTATCATTGCAATTTCCGAATATAATTGGCGTCCTATTTCGGTCGGGTGAAAACCTGCAATATTCATATAGTAGTTCATCGTTTGCTGTTCGCCAGCGGTGATAATAGACACTACTAGTTTTGTAAAAGGGTCAGCAATTTCATTTGAGATGTGGCCGTTTATCTCGTCAAACGGATGTCGTGGCTCAGCAATAGTCGGACGACCTGGGGTAATTTCGGTATAACCGCCTGTAAGTTTGTTTGCATCTATTCCTTGCTCAGACTCCAACAAATTTGCAAATCGATACAAGTGGTCAAAGTCTTCAAGCAATGCAAAATTGAGTGCATCTTTGACTCTATCATCTTTGACGTGTCGTGCAAGAATAGCTGTCAAATCAATAGCGAGTTGTTCGTAAGCAATGGTCGTTTCGAGATCGGTTTCGTCGACCGGCTTGAGTCCAGAGATTATTTTTTGTTGGTGCTGCTCGCGACGTCTAATTTGTGCAATCTCACGTCTAATATCGTTGTTGCTACAATTTCTACTGAATTGGTGTAAAAACCAGTTTTGCTCAAACTCGGCTCCGTTTAACAAAATTATTCGGGTCTTAGTATATGGCGATGCTGTGTTTTTATCATATGGTCGCGGGCTGTATTCGCTCACACTTACAAATTTGTCTACTGGTATGGCTTTCTTTTCTAAAAATGGATTTATTTTGTTCATACTTTTCTCCTTGTATACAAAATTTTGTCCATTTTTTCTTATTGTATTCAGTAAAAAAAGAAAACCCCACTAACAACTTATCCAGCGGGGTAAAAGAAATATCTTTATCGTATTTCTATTATACGACCTTTAAAGAAAACAATATTGTCGCTATAAAAAATTTGTCAGATTTTAATATTTTTAATAAAAAATATTACACATTTTTATTTGAGTGTGCTAAAATATGACTGATTTTAAAAGGAGAAGAAAATATGGCAGAAGCAAAAAAATCTACATCTACTAAAAAGACAACAACTACAAAATCGACTTCATCATCAAGCAGTAAAAAGTCGAGCAGCAATCGCACTGCATGGGGACTAAACAAACTTAGTTTTTGGTGCATCGGCGCTATGGCAATCCTATATTTGATTGCGTCTATCCTTGCACTTTGCGGCGTAAACCTTAAAGTCGTTTCTGTATTGAAAGACTGCGCTACCGCTCTTGCAATTTGTATTGTTGCTTTCCTTGCTTGGAAGTATGTAAGAAACAAACAAACTGTTTGGAAAGTGCTTTATTTCGTACTACTACTTGTTGTACTTCTTGGAATAATCCTTCCTTTGGTAGTATAGTATAAACAAAAACACCGCTAAGCGGTGTTTTTTTACGTTCTAAAACCATCTGTTTGAAAAAACAAACAATATTTGGACTATCAAACTATAAAGAAGTTAAAATCACTTATTGCTCAATGCTAGTTTGATTTGCTGGTTTTAAATTTTCTTTAAAAACATATGCCAACACAACAGCCATTACGCCAAAAACCATTGGGAATATGAAAACCGAATTAAAATTTTGTTTTTCTCCGTACTTTTGTGCGCCGATGCTAACCCCGACAACACTAATATCATACCCCAAGCCATTTTGGTCATCTGCCATTAAGGTTTCTACACTATTATTTGTAAGATGATTTAGTTGTTTTTTGCCAACAAACTCGTCGACATTGCCAAAAGATGCATTAACTCGTCTGCCATTTTTATCTTCAAGCAATAGCGTAATCGAGCCACCACTGTTTTTGCCCGACTTATTATAAAGTGTAAGAGCTACACTTATATTATAACACTCATCACTCGGCGAATTTACAACAACTTTTACATCATTAACATCGTAATAATAATTTGATGTATTGACAAGTACCAAGCCCAGTACCAAACTCAAAACAACAAGTACTGTTCCACAAATAAGCAAAATAAAAGATACTTTATTATTTTTTTTCATAAATCAAGACTCCATTTTTTAAAATATACACCAAGCATAGCAAAAAGTCAAATTTATTGGATATATTCGGAATATATTGCTTCGGCACACTTGATGCCATCTATCGCGCTTGTCATAATTCCACCGGCATAACCAGCACCTTCACCAACAGGATATACACCCCTTATATTTGACTGAAAGTCGTCACCGCGGACGATTGTAACAGGGCTACTACTTCTACTCTCTATGGCGACAAGAATGTTTTCATCTTTCGCAAAGCCTTTTAATTTTTTATCAAATTCTGGAAGTGCAAGTCTAAGCGAATCAGTCACAAAATCTGGCAAACATTTTGAAATGTTACAAAATTTCACTTTTGGAAGATATGAAGAACTTATATTATATTTTGTTTTCTTTTGCAAAAATTCGCCAACTGATTGTGCAGGGGCAGAATAATCATTTCCACCAAGACTAAATGCAAGTCTCTCATATTTTTCTTGAAATCTTACTCCTGCCAAAACATCACTATCTTCAAAATCATCAGGTCGTACATTTACCAAAACGGCACTATTTGCATTTTCTTTATCGCGTGCAAAATAGCTCATTCCATTTGTAACTATTGTGCCAACTTCACTTGATGACGAAACAACAACTCCACCTGGACACATACAAAATGTAAATACACTTCTACCATTTGGAAGATGGTGCACAAGTTTGTAATCAGCGCTAGGCAGACGCTTGTCATAATTATCTCCATATTGGGCCTTATTTATATCTTCTTGTTTTTGTTCGATCCTAACACCCATAGCAAAAGGTTTTGGTCTTATATCAGCACCCTTATCACACAAAAGTTTAAATACATCTCTTGCGCTATGTCCTATCGCCAAAACTAGTTTTTGGCATGGAATAGTATATGATGTGTTTTTGCCAACATCTAATAGATTTATGTCAGAAAGTATATTATTTTTGACATTTATATCTATTAATTTGGTAGAAAAGTAAATTTCACCGCCAAGCGATAATATTTCATTTCTAATGTTTTTTACTATAGCTTTTAAATTATCACTACCGATATGTGGTTTGTTCAAATACAATATCTCTTTTGGCGCACCATGAAGATAAAATTCGGTCAAGACATCTTTTACATAAGAATTATGAGCATTTGAATTGAGTTTGCCATCACTAAATGTTCCTGCCCCACCTTCACCAAATTGGACATTTGAATATTTATTTAGTTTGCCATTTTGCCAAAATTCAATGACATCTTTTTCACGTTGTTCGACAGGCTTGCCTTGTTCGACAACAATAGGTCTAAGCCCCATGCGAGCAAACATTAAACTAGCAAACATTCCGGCCGGCCCAAATCCAACCACAACTGGCCTATCCACAACATTGGATAATACATTGTATTTTTTCGCATTGTACTCAACATTAATTTTATTTGATTCATATTTTGCTTCAAGTTGTTTGCTTAAACTTACAGCTACAGTTGCAATATAAAAAACATTGGGTTTTTTACGAGCATCAATAGACAATCGTAAAAATTCGTACGACTCAATCTTACTCGGACTAATTCTAAGCACTTTAGATACAGCATTTTTTACATCTGTATCAGTATAACCAACATTAAGTTTGATATTTTCTACCTTTATCATAGGCTACTCCCCACAATATAACCGCTTGTCCAAGCCCATTG
This sequence comes from uncultured Christensenella sp., assembly GCA_964434265.1. GTDB lineage: Bacteria > Bacillota > Clostridia > Christensenellales > UBA1242 > UBA11490. The sequence goes on from CAYSUK010000002.1 coordinate 105,906, forward strand.
GAGATTATATCCGCCACATTCGCCATCTACATCACAAAGTTCACCTGTAAAATACAAACCTTTTTGAGTCATAGATTGGAGATTGTTGTCAAGAGTAGACAAATCCACTCCGCCAGAATATACTTGATTGTTGTCATAATATCCATCTACATCAAATGTCATATTTTTAATAGTCCAAGCCAATTTTTCAGCAGATGATGGTACTATTTTTGAAACACCTGCTTTTTTTAATATCATTTTTGATATTTCATCTACAAACAATCCTGAAAAACATCTCTCACCAAAAGTCTTAATTCTTGACGAAATCATATCTCTGACATCAGAAGTGCTATAATCTGGCATAAGGTCAATAGAGATAGTCCCTTTATACGATTTTAAACGTGCAAAGAGACATGAAATATTAAATATCACTATTCCACTTAATCCTTCGTCTTTAAACAAAACTTCTCCCCTATCAGACATAGTACGACCATTACATTTGGCTGTCACAACAACATTAGCCAGTCTCAAGCCTGACAACCTTTTAGTACTTTCATTCACCTTTAAAGCACACAAACTTGGATAACGATTTGATATTTTTTCTTTACACGGAAAATCTACTCCACCGCACGATAAAACTACATTTTTTGACAAAAACTCGTTATTTTCTGTCAATACATGCCATATTTCCGCCACTTTATATACCTTAATTACATTTTCTCCGCCAATGTATTCAACTTTGTTTTTATTAAGTTTTTCACATAATACATCAATTACGCTACGAGCAGAATTTGAATATGGATACACACGTCCCGCATCATCAGAATAGGTAACCAAACCCAATTTATTAAAAAATTGTAAGGTATTTTTCTCATTAAAGCGAGCCAAGTATTTATCTACATTTGTATTATAATATTTTGATGACATGTTTGTATTTGTAAGGTTGCACTTGCCATTTCCTGTCACCATCAATTTTTTGGCTGGTGTAAGATTTTTATCTATCACTAAGGTGTTTAGTCCACGTTGGCTCGCAGTAATTGCGCACACAACCCCACTTGCACCACCACCAACAATAATTACATCGTACATAATTTACTCCTTTAATAATTAATATCTACATTTTAATAAGGTAGTTTTATTGAATTTACAAAAACAATAAGGTATTATTTTAATTTTAATACAGCAACTGTTTCGACATGTTTGGTCATCGGAAACATATCAAAAGGTGTTACCGATTCTAAAACATAACTATTTGACATGTTTATAATATTATAAATATCGCGAGAAAGCGTGCTTGGATTACAAGAAATATAGACAATTTTGTTTGGACGAGATTTTACTATCGCTTCCACAACTTTCAGATCACAACCTTTTCGTGGTGGGTCAAGTATCAAAGTCACATCTTGATTTAACGTATTTAAAAGTTTTGGCAATTCGACAGCGCTATCACCACATATATTTTTCATATTTGTAATGCCGTTTAGTTTTGCCAATTCATCTGCAGACTTTGTAGCTTGTGACACAATTTCTATGCCATATGCAAACTTACACTTTTTGCTACACATAGCCGTAAGAAGTCCTGCGCCACTATATGCATCAACTACAATTTCGTCACCTATATTTCCAAACACTTTTTCATATATTTGTGATTTAATATAGTTGTTTACTTGAAAAAAACTAGCATTATTTATCGAATAAGATATATCGTTTTCACAAATATCAATATTTTTTAGGCCATACACGTGGACAAATCGGTCGGTCATAATAAGATTTGACCTTTGAGTATTGATATTTATATTTAGTCCAAAATTTTCAAATCTTCCTTTCAAAATATCTATCAATACTTCAGCATTAGGCAGATGGTCAGCATTTACAACTAGCGTAAAAAGAAATTTTTGTCCATAATGTCTACCTACAATATGTCGCAAAACCCCTTTACACGAATTTTCGTCATATACCGAACAATCTGTTTTTTCCAAAAATTCATTAATAGCACTTATATATTCTTTTGCCCATGGCTCTTGTATAGCACAATCACAAATAGGCAAAACTGTGTGCGAATATTCTTTATACATTCCTACTGTACGTGTAACAGGGTCGATCGGCAGTGCAAGCTTGTTTCTATATCCAAGGCATTTGTCACTTGGCACACAATCCGCCACCATAACATTTTGTTTTGCAATGTGCGAAATGTTTTGCTGAACCATATCCCGTTTTAAAACAAGTGAATATCTATAATCAATATGTTGGGACTGACAGCCACCACATTTTGTAAAATATGGACAAACAAGTTTTACTCTGTATGGACTTGGTTTTAAAATCTCAATTATTTTGCAAATATAGGCACGTTGTTTTGTATTTATGACACGAACCCTAACTTGTTCGCCCACAATCGCATACGGAACAAAAAGCACAACACCATCGTGTTTTGCAATTCCTTCCATATTGTATCCCATGTCGATTATGTCAACATCAATAATATCGTTTTTCTTTATCATATTTTTACTTCCATTTAAATACTATCAGCAAAACACAAAAAAAGCAACTTATAGTTGCTTTAATTTGTTTAAAAATTTATTTCTAAAACCAAACCACACGGCTACAAGCACAGTAATTGGAATCGGCACTATAAATATCAACCAGTTTTTCATTATGTCAATTGTCAGATAAAAAGTAAGTGCAAGTGACCACACAAGCCCAGATATTGAGATCGCCCTAACAAGGTTTTTACCCCAAAGTTCGCTAAACACAATAGCCACAACAAAAGACACCGGAAGCGCAATTATAAATATTTTCCATAGGCTAGTCGACTCGGGATATATCATGCCAAGGCAAGCAAACACTATCGTCGCCAACACCCAAACAAGTCCTATCGACATAAGTGAAATGAGCGTATGTTTTTGTCTAAGAAATGGCAGAAAGTTTCGACCAAATTTACGTTTTTTGGCATTTGGCGAAATAAGAGTATCGACAGTCACATTGTACAAATCAGCAAGTTTTTTAAGCACAACAATGTCCGGAATAGAATCGCCCCTTTCCCACTTTGAGACCGACTTATCGCTATAACAAAGTTTCTCCGCCAACTGGCTTTGGGTAAGCCCAGCAGATTTGCGAAAATGTATTAAGTTGTTTGCAATAATTTGATTTAATTCTTCCATAACAATCATATTATAGCATATGCAAACAATAATAACAACTATTTTTACGTCTATTTATACCCACTCTACTCTCAGTAGAATTTGAAAAAAATCCACTCTACTATAAAAAATATAATAGTAGCAAAATAATATTTCAAAATAGATTTACATACTTAATACAATAAAGTAAATTATTAATGTGAAAAAGGAGAAAAGCATGAAAATAGCAATAACATCTGACAGCACCATCGACCTTACTGCTGATATTAAAAAACAATGGGATATTCGTACTGTTCCATTTACTGTTTTACTTGGCGAAGAAGTATATATTGATGGCGAAATCTCTCCAGAAGAAATATTTGACTATGTAAATAAGACAAAAGTACTGCCCACAACCAGTGCGGTAAACGCATATCAATACGAAGAGTTTTTTACAGATACACTAAAAGAATATGATGCAATAGTTCACCTAGCTTTCAACAGCAAAATGAGTTGTGCATATCAAAATGCAAAAAGTGTCGCTGACAAAATGGATAATGTATACGTAATCGACACCCAAAACCTATCGACAGCCATAGCACTTCTCGCAATTAAGGCTCGCAAACTAGCCACCGAAGGATACACTCCTACACAAATTGTCGATGAGATAACTGAGTTGTTGCCATATTCTCGTTGTAGTCTTATACTTTCAAAACTCGACTATCTACATAAAGGCGGACGTTGTAGTGCACTCCAACTTCTTGGTGCAAACTTACTTAAATTGAAACCTTTTTTCAATGTCGAAAACGGAAAGCTTGTACTTAAAAAGAAATATATGGGCAAATGGTCAGAAGGTGTTAAGAAATATCTCGACGACCTTATGACTATGTACAACGAATACGACAAGGAAGAAGCATTTGTATCCTACACCACTGCGCCAAGCGACCTTGTAGACTATCTCGTAGCAAAACTGAAATCATTAGGTTTTAAAAATGTTTATACATCTCAAGCGGGTTGTACAATCGCATGTCATTGCGGCGAGAACACAATAGGCATACACTTCATAGCAAAATAAAGACACAGTATATTGTGTCTTTTTGTTTTGTAAAATACTCACAAACGAATATAATAATAGTATGAGCATAAAAATGAATTTAACACGCCAAGTACTTATGGCAGACAAACAAAAGTATTTACTTAAAATGGCGAATATCAAAAATATCCAAAGCATACACGATGTGTTGAGCATAAACAAATCTACTCGAAGTGCACCATCAAACGCCATCAAACTGGCACTCATAGATGTAAAATGCACCGACATTACCATTTGTGACACTCCATGCAAATTATTGGAAATAGACAAAACAAAAAGATATTTCAAATACACAACCCCGCTAAACGACGTTGTTGTTTTGTACATTCATGGTGGCGGTTTTGTAAATGGTTTTGCCTTGCAAGGAACCTTTATAATGAAGGCGATGATGAAATATTTTGGCGCAAAATGCATTGCTGTCGAGTACCCGTTATCCCCCGAAAACATATATCCTACCGCACTTGATAAATTGTGCGACATATATACAAATCTACTCAAAACATATAATTCTAAAAAGATAATTATTGTCGGGGAGTCGGCAGGAAGCAATCTTGCCGTAAGTATGATGCTTAGATTAAGAGACAACAAAATATGTTTGCCGTCATGTGCAATTTTGCCATCAGGATTTTTTGACCTTACATGCCAAAACAAATCCTACGACTACAATAGTTATGCCGACCCGTCTCTTAGCAAAATCGAACTAAAGCACATGGCAATTGCTTATATAAACGGCGACAACGTAAACGTCGATGAAAGCAAATTTAAAGACCCATTTATCTCGCCAGTTTTTGCTGATATACATGGGCTTCCACCAATGTTTTTCAGTGTTTGCAAAGACGAACTACTCTATGACGACACCCGACTTATGGTTGAAAAATGCAAGACCCACAACATCTCCTATTATGTTTATGAAGCAAAAAAGTGTTTTCACGCGCACATGGTGCTTGGCGAGTTTTTCCCCGAAAGCAAAACAGCGACCCGCAAGGCGGTTGACTTTATATGCGACCATACCGACTTAAAATTGAGCTACTTTCCTAAAAGTAAAAAATAGTCAAGGAGAAAGTATGAATACAAATGATTATCTAAACAAAATTGTAACAATCAAAATGGACCGACCTATGGGCTGTCGCCACCCAAAACATGGATTTGTTTATCCCGTAAATTACGGTTTTGTCCCAAACACAATCTCGGGGGACGGCGAAGAACTGGACGCTTATGTGCTTGGAGTTTTTGAGCCAATAGAGTCTTTTGAAGGCCGAGTAATAGCATATGTACACCGCCTAAACGACAACGACGACAAACTTATTGTTGTGCCCGACGGCAAAAACTATACAGACGAACAAATTTCCGCACTCGTCGAATTTCAAGAAAGATGGTTTGAGACCATTATTGTAAGGACATAACTCGTTTTATACCCCAATCATCAAATATATGCCAATATTGACATTTTGAGTATATAGTGATATACTATCTATATAAATCAAAAAAGAGAGTAAAAATAATATGTCAAATAATCAAATAAATAACGAAAATGAAAAACAATTTGATATCTATCGATGGATTAAATTTGAAAACAACAGAGACAAGATGGACGATTCATTCTATTTGGTTGACGAATCGGCATTCAAACAAAAAGTACTCGAACTACATAGTGAGTATGATAGACTAAATGCACCAAAAAAACCACTTACATACACATATGCCGACATCATATTGCCATATAGATACAAAGACGGAAGTGTTAGATACACCAACCAAACTTGTTTGTGTTTTATTCCTGCTATGCGTGATTTTTACGCAGACCAAGGAAATTTCAATATGGAAATTGCTGAAAAATATGCAGACAAAGTCGAACAAGATGTCAAAGATGGTTATATAGTACCATTTCACATTGCAGAAACAAAAGGTCCTTATGGAAAAAGATTAATAAACATTAGTCCAATACTTAAAGACGTCCACGCTTTCCCATATACTCCATACTACTTTGACCCAGACAATCCTTCAAAACAAAAAGAGTATACAGGTTTAATCATGGAACAACTACTACGTGATAAAATATTAGAAATCGACCCTAATCCAGAAAAATGTATGAATGTAGCTGTTGTTGATGAAGTAAAAACAAAAACACAAAAGTTTATTGAAACACTAAAACAATCGGTTAAGGACACTGCACAAGAAGTTAAAACATACTTAAGACATAGAAAAAACGCAAGAGAGTATGAAAAAACTTTGAAAAACGAACAAAAGAGTAATAAAAATACTAAAACAAACGACAAAAATAATCCTAGTAAATAATAAAAAAGTTGGAACATGAAGTTCCAACTTTTTTTATATATTATTTCAATACTACTTTCACAAAGTTTTTCTTGCCTTTTTGCAAAAGAACATAGCCGTCTGCGAAAAGGTCGTTTGTTATTGCAAAGCCAAATTCTTTGATTTGGTTTCCGTTTAGGAATACCCCACCTTGCTCACACATGCGTCTGCCTTCGCTCTTACTCTTTACAAGTCCACTCTCAAATAGCAAGTCACAAATGTTTTTGCCAGTGATATCGTCTAGCTCAAATGTAGGTACATTGTCAAGATTGTTTCCGCCACCAAAGAGTGATTTGCTGGCTTCGACTGCCATCTTTGCATCTTCTTCGCCACGTACAAACTTGGTAATTTCGTAGCACATAACTTTTTTAGCATTTACAATATCTTCTTTGATAAGCCTATCCACTTCAGACATTGGCACATCAGTAAACAGTGCAAACATCATTCTTACGCACTCATCTGGGGTTTGGTAAACGCCTTGATAGAAGTCGTATGCCGATATTTTGTCTTTGTCCATCCATATCGCGCCACGTTCCGTTTTACCCATCTTCTTTCCGTCTGGGGTAAGTAGTAATGGATTTGTCGCACCAATAAGTTCGATATCAGTACCGTTTGCAAAATTAAGTTTTCTTTGGAGTTCGACACCCGCAACAATATTTCCCCATTGGTCGCCACCACCATATTGGAGAGTGCAACCATACTCGCGATTTAAGTGAATAAAGTCGTATGCTTGCATTAGCATGTAGCCCATCTCAAAGAATGTGAGTCCGCCTTCTTCGATACGGTTTTTGTATATCTCATTTGAGAGCATTTTGTTTACATTAAAATGCACACCTATCTCACGCATGAAGTCGATATATGCATAGTCCTTAAACCAATCGGCATTGTTTACAATAATCGCTGGATTGTCGCCATCAAAGTCCAAAAACAAACTTAGCGTCGATTTTATTTTGTCGACATTTGCTTCGATTTGTTCTTTGCTCATAACCTTTCGCATCTCGCTTTTCCCACTTGGGTCACCAATACATGCTGTTGCGCCACCCATAAGAAGCACAACTTTATGCCCCGCTTGTTGGAAACGACGAAGTATGCAATATGGCACACAGTGACCTATATGAAGACTATCGGCTGTCGGGTCGGTTCCTTCGTACAATGTAATAGGACGACCACTTTCAAGTATCTCTTGAAGACGTTTTTCGTCAGTGCATTGGTACAATAGTCCACGCTCTTTTAATGTGTTAAACAGATTTTTATCTACTTTTGTCATAATTCCTCCAAAACAAAAACACACCCGTCATATTTTAAGGACGAAGTGTGTGTTCGTGGTACCACCTTAATTTATCGCAAAAGCGACCTCTTTGTCTACTTGCATCGAGACGAGATGTTTGCTCCGACAAGTGTAATTCGGGACTGTATCTGTGTAAAGTTTTGCACCAACCAACTTCTCTCTGAGCCACTTAGATACCACCTACTGGGTTTGTCATCATCGCAATATTAAACTGTTTTTAGTATATATGTTTGTCGCTACATTGTCAATATTTTTTTAGGTAATGCAAAATATTTTGCGACATTTTTATATGGACACAATAAAATATCTTGACAATAAGCAAAGTCTTGGTATATCATAAAAATATACAAGGGGGATAAAGTATGTCATATTCTTTTACATGGCGTGAGAAGAATTAGGACACTTGCATATAGATTAGTGCGAGTGGTTTTTTCTATCTCGCAACATATTAGATATTAAGCCCTATAATATGTTTGCATATTGTGGGGCTTTTTCATTAAAAATGTTTTGAAAAAACGATATAAAATATTAAAATATATAAAGAGGACAAAATTATGAAAAACATTATACTTACTGGCGACCGCCCAACAGGTCGTCTTCATATCGGACACTATGTCGGATCTCTACGAGAACGTGTCCGTCTCCAAAACGAAGGCAACTACGACGAAATGTATATTATGATTGCCGATGCACAAGCCTTGACCGACAACTTCGACAATGTAAACAAGGTTAAAAACAACATTATTGAAGTTGCACTCGACTACATGGCTTGCGGACTAGACCCTAAAAAATGCAACATCTTTGTTCAGTCACTCATTCCAGAGCTTACCGAGCTTACTTTTTACTACCAAAACCTTGTGACTGTTTCTAGACTCCAACGCAATCCGACTGTTAAAAACGAAATCAAAATGCGAAACTTTGAAAAAAGTATTCCTGTCGGATTTTTCACTTATCCTATAAGCCAAGCAGCCGACATAACAGGTTTTAAGGCAAACATTGTGCCAGTCGGCGACGACCAACTACCTATGATAGAGCAAACTCGTGAAATTGTGCGCGACTTTAATCGCATCTACAACTGCAATGTGCTTGTCGAGCCAAAAGAGGTTTTGCCACAAAACGAGAGTTGTCATAGACTCCCTGGCACAGACGGCAAAGCCAAGATGAGCAAGTCTCTCGGAAACTGCATATATCTATCCGACGACGAAGCGACAATCAAAGAAAAAGTACGTGGCATGTACACCGACCCTGACCACATACGCATCACCGACCCGGGCAAGATAGAAGGCAATGTTGTATTTATGTATCTTGATGCATTCTGCAAGGACGAGCATTTTGCAAAATATTTGCCTGAATACAAAAACCTAACCGAACTAAAAGACCACTACAAACGTGGCGGACTTGGCGATGTTAAAATTAAAAATTTTCTAGCGACCATACTAATCGAAACTCTATCCCCTATCAGAGAACGTCGACTCCGACTCGAACAGGACAAAGCAAGTGTATACAAGGCACTCCGTACTGGCAGTGAAAAGGCACGCAAAACTGTGCAAACCACTCTGAATGAAGTTAAATCTGCTATGGGCATAAACTACAATTTTTAATGTAAAAGGTATAGTCAAAATGAAACTACAAAAAGCGGTGGCTTTAAGAATAAGCAAATTATTGCTGGAAAAACACATGTCTCAATATTCATTAGCACAGAAATCTGGTCTGACAAAACAAGCCATTTCTAATATACTAAACGAAAAATATGATAGCATAAAATTTGACACTGTTATCAAAATTGCTGACGGTTTTGAAATGTCTTTAACAGATTTTCTTAACGATGATGTTTTTATTAGACAAAATTTAGATATAGAATAAAAAAGAAACAAACAATTAGTTTGTTTCTTTTTGTTTTTGATTTTTTGAATTTTTTAATGCATTAGCAATACTTTCCAATGATTCATTTTTATCCGATAGTAGGTTATAAAATGATTCTTTGTCACTTTCCACACTAGTAAGAATATTACTTAGCGTTTTTAATACCTTATCATAGTCTACCACATAATGTAATTTTACTCTACGATTGAAGTTTGTGCACAATTTTCCTTGTTCGAAAGTAATAATTATTGTATTTATTCCTATGATATTTTGACCAGTAATCTTATGGATAGCATCTAATCGATATCTTTTAATACTATGATAACCCACTATCTTTGTCTCCATTGTAAGTGTTTTGTCATCTAATGTACACTTTTTACAGTTGTAGATATAATACAATAGTAAAAGAAATATCGAATAAAAAGCTATCGTACCCAAAATAGGCAACGGCAATTTTTCTGGTGTGTTATATACATTTATCATCATAACACATATGCATAATATTTGAATTAGCCACATAAGTGATATAATAACAATAGTAGCACTAGGTATTCCGAATTCTATAACTATTTTTGATTTGTTATTTTTTTGATTTTTCTCCATCATATCCTCCTTTTTAATATGTTACTAGATATTTTGTCTAGTGTCAAGATATTTTGTCTAGTTTGTAGTAACATAAAGATATGGATAAAACATTTTGTGAAAACTTAAAACTAGCCCGAAAAGCAGTTGGACTTACTCAAAAACAAGTTGCTGAAAAACTAAACGTTGTAGAAAGTTGTTATGCAAACTGGGAGCAAGGACGCACTGAGCCTAGCATCACAGCATTAAAACTTTTATGTAAAATATTTAATGTGTCGCTTGATGATTTGTTGTATTAGTAAAAAAAAAGATTGGAACGAGTGTTCCAATCTTTTTTGTTTTCACAATATAAAGTATTTGTATTATCTTAGTTTTGCTGCTTGGTCACAAAGGTCAGCAAGTTTGTCGTATTCACTTTCCAAAATAGGTTGGATTGTGTTTACTTTTTTGCGGTTTACTTTTTTGAAAATTGGATAAGCCACAGCACAAATACCAGCACCAACTAGTCCAAGTGCAATTCCACCGATAAGATAACCTACTCCGGTAAGAGTCATAGTCATGCTCATACCACCACCAAATACCAAAGCGCCTGCGATACCAGTAGATAGTGCGCTTACAAAACCTGCATTTTTCTTTTTAGCTTGCAAGTTTTCAATTGTTGCTACTACATTGTCTGCTTTGTCTTGAAGTTTTAATAGTTCGACCTTATTTGCAATTTTGCGGTCACGTTTGAATGATAGATTGATGTAAAATAGCGAGCCTTCTACCGAACTTGTACTTGTAAGTTCCCAGCCAAGATTTTCGTATGTGTCACACACTAGCGCTTCTATCTCCCTTTTTACTTTGATTGTTTTGTAATCATATGTGATTGCGTTTTCCATAATTTTTATCTCCTTAAATTTTTATTATTCCAACACTTGTCCAATTAATAAATTTGTGTTATTATTTGGTGTAATCCTTATGTTGTTGTCATTATTATACCTTACAAAAAGGTGTTTGAGTCCGACAAACGATACTATTTTGTCGGGTTAAAGGAGAACTATGAACAGAAATTTTAATCAACGATATTACTCGACCGAAGAGAAAATACAAAAGGCGCTCTTTTCTCTGCTTAAATTTAGAAAGTACAACGACATTTCAATTAAAGAGATATGTTATGAGGCGGGCATAAACCGAAGCAGTTTTTATGCGCACTATCAAGACATAAACCACCTTATGATTTGCACCGAGCAAAACCTCTCAAAGTCAATGAAGAAAATATTTTCTCCCGACAAGGTTTGGGACGAAAATGTTTTTAAAGATATGTTTGAGTTTTTGTATCAAAACAAAGATTTTTACAATGCATATCTTAGCACAAACGAGCAAATGTTTATGGAGAAAAATGACTTTATTAGCATGACAAAAACAGTTAATTCGCATGGCATCGCCGACAAGTTTGACCCAAACGAGAAAATATATCACATGGCGTTTTTTGCCGGCGGAATAAAGGCTATGTCAAAGTCGTGGCTAAATACTGGTTGTAAGGAAAGCCCATCTCAAATGGCAAAAATACTTACAAACGAATACAAAATAAACTCAAAATATTTTGTTTGACGCGACAGCATAAAAACAAAAACAACTCTTTTTGTTTTTATGCTGTCACTGTTTTGAAAATACACCAACCTTACAAAAATCTCTTGATTTTATGCCCCCACTATGTTATTATATTTGCAGTCCATAATATATAGTTTGTGATATAGGTATTTTAAAAAATAAGTACCAAAGTGGCTAAAGATAACTAAATGTTATCTTTCTTGACGGACAATCGTGACGGACTTTGGAACATGATGACTAAATGTCATCATGCTTGACCGGCTACCCTGACGGACCTAGGACGTACGCAGTACGACCACAAACGAAAAGTTAATATAATATGCAGGCGTACCAAAGTGGAACATGATGACTAAATGTCATCATGC